>DATDFM010000132.1:0-34631 GCA_036522635.1 Candidatus Udaeobacter sp.
ATAAGGATGAAAGCCGAGTACTGCCCTACATAGCCTAACTTACGTCCACGCTTTCGTGTTAAACCTACACGTGTAACATCGATCCGGCCGTAACATTGGTGTGCCTGGTCGTCGTCACCGTCGCGTAAACAGATTACATCCACATTTACGCCCTCTGCGGCGAGTGCTTCGGCCGCTCTTCTCGGTCGGGGATCCGCCGGATAATGTGAGAAAAGCAAAACAGCGGCCCGTTTTCGAAGTAGTGGGCGTGTTCTTACGTCAGCAACGCTATCGCGTTCTCTCGAGTTGGTTCGAATATACTGTGCCATTTCCCTCGGCAACACATGCCAGTACTGTCCGGCGTATCTGGCTTTCACATAGCTGAGGAACTCTCTGTATAACAACACCGAGTACTGAGTTGCTGCCGATGATCCACGAAAGCACATATAGTCGGGATGCGAATCGAGGAGGACCATCCCTCCGTGCTCCACAATCCAGTCAAGCTTTCTCATCCAGATTTCCGGCGTCTTTTCGCGTAACAGCAGAAAGAGAGTCGAATCTTGTGGCAAAGTGTACGGAAGCTCTACGTAACCGCAGCGGGAAGCCTGCTCTTGTCCATTGGCGGCATGGTTGCTGGGCCGCGGCACCCAAAAAGGAAAAATCGTGTGGCCACCATCTGGCTGCGGCTCGAATGGATCCGTGTCAAACGTCGATGCGTCGTATTCTACGTCGAGTTCATGCAGCCAATCGAGGTTCGACATCATGAATGCCGATCGGAATCCCGCTGCCCCCCATTCACGAGCATAGCGGTTGATTTGGACAGCGCGTTGCTTGAAAACGCGGTGAGAGGCAAACAGATGACCGTCATGCTTGAGATCGTGTATTCCAACCTCGAAACCTCCTGCGGCAAGCTCATCTCTGAGGTCAGCGGAAACCTGATAGTCTCCCTCCGGAACGAAATTAAATGAAGATCGGAAGCCTAACTCCATCTCTAACCGTGAAAGCAAACGGCAATTGGCCAATCCCGTGCTGCTCTCCACGTCGTGTGTCAGCACCAGGGCGAACTTCTTGCCCTGCGGCCAGCCTTGCCAGTTGCGCGGCGGCCGTTCCGATCCCGGCATAACCGGCCATACGTGCCCGATGCGCCTGCGGACACGCATAGCCACTTCTCTTCGGATCGCCGTTCGAAGCGATTGCGGAACGAACGGTTTCAGCCCGTAGTAAATCCTATTGCGTAACACCTAACTTTGGGGCGCCAAGTTGAAGATTACGTCTGCTCAGGATTCACCATTCAGGAAGCGAGGAATACGGGAACGCGCCTTGTTAACCAAGACTGACACGTTATCCCGTTCCTCCACTAGCTTTGAGTAGCCACGTTTCACTACGTCCCGGCTGTTCCTTTCCGCTTCTACCACAAGCAAAACCTTGTCCATGAAAGCAGCCATACCCCAGGTAGGACTTGTTTCGCGAAGCGGCGGCATATCGAAAATGATGTAGTCAAAATCGCTGGCTTTCATGTTTGGCATCATGTCGAAAAACTTTTTCAGACCCAGCTGCGCCGGCCCGCCACTACTCGGCGACCCAACGGTAGCCAGGTACAAGTTATCGGCAGCCGACCTCATTTCCCCGGATGGCTTAAGGGCCGAGTTTAGCGGATAGGCAGGTTTGCCTTTGAAAAACGGTGCCACCTCTTCCGGGCCAAGGTTAACATCTACAAGCAAAACTTTTCCGTCATCTGTCTCTGAAAGTGATGCAGCCAGGCCGGCAGCAAGGCTGGAAGTCCCTGCGGTTTCCGAAAATCCGGTAACACCTACAAGCTTCGGTCTATGCGTCAGATGATTCAGTTCGAAATATAAACCAAGCCGGTCTCGAATTGCATCGCAATAGGGCCTAATGAAGTGGCCTGCGTCCCACGGGGCGAGCTTGGATTTCCGTCCTTTTGCACTGAGCGCTTGCGAATTCGGTGAAGAACCATTTGGAGGCAAGGCCTTGTGTCCGTTGGAGCCATTACGGTAGGGAATTGAAAGCATCAGCGGAATCTGCAACCGGCTTTCCAATTCCAGTGGCCGTCCAATTGTGCGGTTCATGATCAATCCTCTCAACAGAGCAAGCGCTATCCCCAAGCCCAACCCGCCGCCGGCTAAACCCAGGGCAATCTTCTGGCGAGTTAATCGGTCCAAAGAAGGAGGAGAAGGACGCTGAACAGCGCTGATGTTGGGCATCTTAGATGGATCCAAAGCCTCATCGATCCGCGCCTTCTCCAATGATGCTGCAAAATATTTGTAATTGTTTGCATCCATCTCGCGTTTGCGCTCCAACTCCTGGATTTGTGGTCGAAGCTCGTTGAGTTGTTTCGTTCGCTGCTGGACGTCGGTAAGTCGCGCTTTTAGCGCGTCAACTTTTGCCTGTTTTCCAGCCAGGAAAGCTTTTTCAGCTCCGGGAGTTTTGTCCGGCTTCGATTTTCGCGTGGTCCAACTGTTCGCCTTTTTCTCCCCAGTCTGTTTGACAATAGACTGCTGTTCCGCCAGATCCGCCTCGGCAGCGTTCAGTTGTTTCTGGATATCTGCGGTTTCGTCATTGAGTGCATCCGATGCATCGTCCAGATTTGAAACAATCCCCGCCTTATCCCGTAATTTTTTGAGAGCGTCCTCGGTTTGATTCAAGCGCGCGCGCACCTGATCGGTCTGCTGAGTTACAAAGTCGAAGGCTCCCGCGGACCGGTGAACTTCAAGATGCTTGACGAAATAACGGCTCAACAGTTCCTGCAGCACCAGAGGAGCGAGCTGTGGATCGCTACTTTTGTACGAGACCAGAATAACATCGCTTCCCTTATTCGACGTCACGGTTAGATTTGAACTAATACCGCCAGCTGCTCCTTCCGTGGAAGCCGCTCCGAGCCGCTTGGCACCAATCGCTTCAGCCACTTGGACAGCCAAATCCCAGCTGGTCAGGATCTGGACTTCAGCATCGATGATACTGTCAACCGACTTCGCACTGGTCTGGGTTACGTTCGGTTTGGTGGTGTTATCGATGGGATCGACAGCACTCCTTTCCAGCACGTAACGTACAAGTAACTTGGCGTCCGACTGGTATGAAGGTGGGTAAAGAAGATAGAACGCTGCAGCAACACCTGTTCCCAGAAGTGTCCAGAAGATGATAGTCCATTTGCGTCTGAAAAGCGCAAACAGGACGTCGTTTGCGCCGATACCGGAATGGTAATGTAGTTGTTGTTCGCGTCGCATTTCAGCCATGATTGATGCCTTAGTCGAGGTGTGGATAGACCAATGAGCCCGCCAACCGATTGAATATCAGTGGTAGCGTCCCAAAGATCCTTTTGTGGAATCCTGACTCAGCTCTGACAGAAGCCGAAAGCTGCTGGCCGGAAGGATCGACGCGAAAGTAGTCGATCGCCTGCTCCTCGGTATCCCACGAAAGCTTAAATCGTCGCAGACCGTTGTCCTCACGGTCTGTGCGACCGAAATGTAATTTCTCCGCGCCAGTGCCGACAAGGCGTTGAATACCTCGCCACATCACCAGGTTATTTGCGCGAAACTCCTGAAAGCGCTTATCTGAAGCGCCGAACTTGTAGAGGGCATTCTTTCCCGACTGAAAAAAAATGGCGGCCGCAATTGTGCGTGAGCCTCGTTTAGCGAGAACAGTAAAGCCGTACCCGGGCTTAATGATCTGCTCATAAATGTTGAAGAAGAACGATGCCGGTTGCGGCGGGAGACCGTGCCGGCGGCGCGTTTGAACATGCAGTTCATAGAAATCGCTGACGGCTTGGCGATCTTCGACAGCCACAGCATTCACTTCGCTGCGTTCAGCCTTGCGAATAGCACGCCGGACCGATCCAGTAAATCGATCAAACATCTGTGTGCAATCCCTACTAAGGTTCAGTGTGTGGCCGTAAAATCTGCCGGCTGCAACTGACGCGAGCGGAAAGGATTTACCGCCGCGGATCTCGAGGTGACCCCAACCCCGTTGTTGCGCGAACGTCAGGAGTTGATCTCGAACAGACTCCGCAACATCCGATTCAAAAATCAGGGGCTCGCAGAGATCGCTAAAAGGAAGGCACACGCCGCGACAGCCGGTGAAACGACTTCGTATTTCCATTAATGGAATCAGCGCTGCCAACGACCGTTTATGGAAAAACTGAAGGTAAAACGGCTGATGTTTGTATGTCTGGTGAAGTACCTTCGCCCAGGCACTGGTATGAAAACAGTTGCCCTCGGAATGTAAGGCGACCGCGCGATCCCAATTGTGCCCATGCAAAGGATCGAGCACCCGCATTTGCAAAGAGCTTCCATTTTTCTTTCCTTGTCCCCAAAAGAGGTTTGAAGCCGACACGATCATGCTCTCTCAAGCAACACCACGAAGTAACAGGCGTGTGTTCCTCGTGGTTTTTTGGGTTTTCCGCGGCCGCGACGAATAACGCGCTCCGTTGGATTGCATAGGCTGCACCTCAGTCCCATTTAGCCCGTCGAACGCAAACGGCGCGCCATTCATTTTTAAAGAAGCCGAAGCGCCCTCGAGCACCTTAATCATCTCGAGCCCATGACGCCCACCGGTGATCGGTTGCGAATCCGTTTCAATACATTCGATAAAATGCCGGCACGCCAAATTGAGTGGCTCTTCCTGCTGCAAGTGCGGGATGTAACTGTCGCCATAATGGTATGAGTAATGAAACTCGGCGAAGGTGTCGTAATGCGGCGGTCGTACGACCCGGACATCGTAAATCCGTATTTTTTCCCGCGTCTGCAAATCGTCGTACACGATCATGCGTTGCGAGCCGACGATGGTCATTTCGCGGATTTTCCTCGGCTCAAGCCAGCTACTCTGAATCGTGGCGAATCGCTTGTGCGGAAAGAACAGTGACATGTTTGTCACGTCCTCAACCCCTGGACTGACATGCGCATTTCCCTGGCAATTAACTGCGACGGGGAACTCACCGAGGATGTGCAGGATTATGGAAATATCGTGAGGTGCCAGATCCCAGGCGACATTGATGTCCTTCTGAAATAGTCCCAAATTCAAGCGCCGAGAGTTGACGTAGCGGATCTCACCCAAGTCGCCGGCCTGCACGATTTCGGCGATCTTCCGCACCGGAGCCGAGTACAGAAACGTATGGTCGACCATCAACACCAAGCCCTTGCGCCGTGCGATGTCGATCAATTCTTCACATTCGGCTGTAGAAGCCGCCATCGGTTTTTCGATGAAGGTATGCTTACCAG
Source organism: Candidatus Udaeobacter sp. (assembly GCA_036522635.1). GTDB lineage: Bacteria > Verrucomicrobiota > Verrucomicrobiia > Chthoniobacterales > UBA10450 > Udaeobacter. The sequence continues at coordinate 5,211 of DATDFM010000132.1, forward strand.
CTAGCAAACTAGCCTTAGCGAGTGCGTAATGCGTTTTTACCGGAGTGGCGATGACGACGGCATCGATATCAGTCCCGTCAAGGATGCGTTCTGGAGTTGTCACAGTTTCCAGATCGGAATACATCGCACAGGCATGATTGAGTCGTGCGATATCCAAGTCGCACACAACCTTAAGTCGACACTCCGGCAGGCTGCGAAAGTTTCGAATCAGAAGGGGTCCCCAATACCCACATCCAAGCACACCAACCTTGATTAATTTTTTCATGCGATTGTCTGACTTCGCTCCAAGTCGAATCGACCTGATTGGTCAGGCAGTTTGATTTTGCCGGATACGCCGCGACGCCTGGCGCGACTCAATGACTTCCCGCGCGATTGCACCAGCAGTCTTCAACATAATTTTAACATCCAGAAACAGCGACATGTTGTTTGCATAAGCGAGGTCCATTCTGATCATCTCGTTGAAAGTGGTTTTGTTTTTGCCACTCACCTGCCACAGACCGGTGAGACCGGGCAGAGCATTTACGCGGTTGCGCTGCCACGGTTCGTAATTTGCAAACTCATTCGGCAGGCACGGTCGCGGTCCAACCAGGCTCATGTCGCCGGCTAGCACATTAAAAATTTGTGGTAGTTCATCCAGACCGCTGGCACGCAGAATTCGGCCGAACGGAGCCAGGCGAGGATCGCCGTTTGCGTCGAGCTTGGTCATCACACAATTGGTCCGCATCAACTCTTCAAAATAGCGTTCGTGAGTTTGCGTCTCTGCGCTGACCTTCATCGTTCGAAATTTCCAGATTAAGAACGGTCTGCCGCCCAGACCGACGCGACGTTGTCGGTAAAATATCGGACCTGGCGACGCAACTCGAGTAACTAACATCAGCAAAAGCATCAGCGGAAGCCACAAGGGTGCCGAGAGAACAATGCACAACACATCCAGAGTCGATTTCCAGCCGGGCACGATTTGGCTAGAAGTCAGCGGGACGCCGCCCGCGATATCGATGGTTTTTGTCGTTGACGCCATGAGGATAGGCTGCCGCCCTTGGTCACCTGCCTGAATCAGCAGGGTGAATTTGTACCGTCTGTTGTTCTAAACTCCCCAAACCGCGTCCCGTGCTTGTTATGTCTCCCGGGGGAATTCAGAAGCTGGAGAAACCCCGTCTGCCTGTGTCAGGAAAGACGCCTCCGAATTCCCATTATCCCGCACGGTTATTTCTACGGAAGGGAAGGCGGAAGGTTCCCACTCTTTTCTTACGGACCAATTACAAGCGCCAGTAAAGAGTGCCTCCATGTTTGGAGACTAAGACGCTCGTCGGCGCCGGACCTAACGATCAAGCCGCCGCAGCCGACCGTGCAGCGAGTGCGCCGCAGAGATAGCGCAACTCGTCTTCCACATCTGCAGGATCCTCAACTGTTTGGGCGACTTCGTCGCGCAGCAGAAAGCGATAGCGCTGCCGCATATGATACAGCAATTTTTTTACAGTTCCTTCGGCAACTCGCAATTTCGGCGCGAGATGCGCGTACGAGATGTCGTCCCGCTCCGCCGTAAGATAGGGATTCAATACCTCGAAAACACGCAAACGCCCCTTGCGTTCACATTCATCGCGGAGGCGGCGGACTGCACGTTGGACAACTGTTGCAGCCCAACCTGCATCGAAGAGCCGTTCCGCAGTCCATGAATTAAGCGCCTCATTTGAAAGCGCCAATTCTGAAGGAGCTTCCGTCATCCAGGGATCCCATGAAATGAAGCTAATGTCTCCGCCGCGTTTGCGCGCTTTGATCCTGTCGCTGGCGTCATTCAGAAAATTTTGAACCGACTTGAGCAGCAATGAACGAAAGCGTCCCCGTGTAGGATCTGCTTTCTGCAGCCAATCACCCTTCAATATCCTGAGAAAAAAATCCTGAGTCAGGTCCTCGGCGTCCTCGGGTGAGTAACCACGCCGCGCTACAAAGAAAAAAATCGGCCGCCAATAAATTCGGCACAGCTCCGCAAGCGCAGCACGAATCTCACGCTCGCCACGTTCCGTGTCTGCGCCGGACAGAATTAAATTCCAACACGTAGTAACAAACGTGCCTGAAGGAGTTGTGCTGTCGTTTTGAAAATTGTTTAACACCGGTCCAGAAGGAGCATCAATCAAGTCCGCACGCAGCGATGTGCTCCAGTGTGGTTAACAAGTTTACAACTTAAACGTTGCGAAATCGTCGACTGGCTGTGTGGGTAACCATCCGCGCGCGTTCTGTTACCACAACCTTCTCCGACAACACACACGCAGTGAAGCTGAAGAAATCTGGCATGTTTCATCGTTACACAACAAGAACACCACAACAAAGCAACGGGTGTCCTGATTGTAATACCGTAGATTCGCTTACACCCATTCAGAGAATGTCCCTAAGCGTCGTGCAGGTTCAGTTCGCCGCGCATGCGTAAGCAATTCACGGCTAACAAGTTTTGCCGATCGTCGGATTTTGAGTTCTTTAAGAGTTGCTGCATTTCAGTATTGCGACCGGAAAATGTAAGTCGAACGATCGTTGCTCAGATGAGTCCAAGCCCCTGTTGCCCTCCGTTTAACGGTGTGGGCCGGGTATGGGAAAAGAGGACATAGTGTTTCCCCAGAAGGTGGAGAAGGACTCGCGTATAGAGCGATTCGCGAATCATGCTGCACTTAATCCGCGCATGAGCAGCTGTGGTCGGTTTGCCCAATTGCTGCAGGCGTCACGACAGTTAACAACGCAGGTTCGCGATCTTCCAATAACTGACACGAATAGCTCGAAGGTAAATCCCTGCGAACGATGTGGATCGCCAGCTCGTGTCGCGCACGGATACTGTCTAAATTGTGTTCTTCAGCAGGGACTGGAGTGTGATGGGGAAAATGCGGCCAAATGGGATGACGTGCTGGACGAAGTTAATGTGCGCGGTGCCGAATGGCGGATTGGCAATTATCAGATCCTTCAGGAAATCGGGCGCGGCGGAATGGGCGTGATCTATCGCGCCCGCCAGCGAAATTCGCAACGCATCGTTGCTCTGAAACGGATCCTGAGCATTCACGCTGATTCGCGCGATACCGTTGAACGATTTCAACGCGAAGCTGTGACGGTAGCAAGCCTTCGCCACCCAAACATTCTGCCGATTTACGAGCTGGGCGAAACTGAAGACGGCCTGCCGTTCTTCACCATGAAGCACGCTTCCGGTGGAACCTTATTGGAAGCGGCGAGAAGTCTCCGACACGACCAACGCCAGATCGTGCGTTTAATCGCCAAAGTGAGCCATGCCATGCAATACGCACACAGTGAAGGCGTTTTGCACCGCGATCTAAAACCTGGAAATATTTTGTTGGACGAGCATGGCGAGCCGCTGGTGAGTGATTTCGGTCTCGCAAAGTCCCTCGAAACCCCGACGGATCTCACACGAACTTTGACCACCTTCGGAACACCGGGTTTCATCGCGCCGGAGCAGGCGCATGGGTCTGCAAAAGATCTTAGTCCGGCTGCGGATATTTACAGCATCGGCGCGGTGCTCTTCTATTTGCTCGCAGGCCGAGCGCCCTTCGTCGGTGACAACGCGCTGGCAGTCATCAAAGAAGTTGCAGAGAAACCTGCTCCGAAACTGCGGACAGTTGCTCCCGAACTCGATCGCGACCTGGAGATTATTTGCGAAAAATGTTTGGAGCGTGAACCACAAGCCCGCTATTCTTCCGCCGCCGATTTAGCCGGAGATCTGGAGCGTTGGTTGGAAGGACGCGCCATCGTTGCGCGTCGACTGCCAACGCCCATGCGCGTTTGGCACTGGTCAAAGCGTAATCCAAAATTCGCCGGCGCGCTCGCGGCAAGCATCGTTCTGGCCATGCTGAACCTTCTCGCTGTATTCGCCATTTCACATTTGCTTTCAATTGCAGGCCACACTCGAACCGCGCATCACACGATTGCATCTGCGCGATTTCAAGATCAGCGCGAACTGAACGCCACTTTGAATGCAGTGAACGATGCAACGAGGTCCCTGGATGCCGCTGACGCGAAAATCGACACGGTACCGACATCTGATGAAGAAGCTGATGTCGAAGTCGGTGAGAGCACAGTCTCGCGAGAAATAGAGCTATGACGTAGCAAATCCTCGAGCGGCCTCGGCGTGTTTCGTTGTGCAAAGAAGGTGGACAAAGGGCTTGTTGTCACATTTATTCCTCCGTTTTCCACTTAAACGGGGGTATAGCTCAGCTGGTAGAGCGTCTCGTTCGCAATGAGAAGGCCAGGGGTTCGAATCCCCTTACCTCCACTTTTGCATCTGCGAAAAGGTTTGTTACTGCCGAAGCCGAGCAGGTGAAACACTCGTCGGATGAAGATTAGCAGCAGGGAAAGGTGGCGTTGCGACATGCAGCGCGACGCGAGATTGTTTTGCCGTCCAGATCTCAATGAGACGAACAAAACAATAGGCAAACACCACAGGCCAGAGCACCAACAGCGTAATATCTCGACCGAGGTTGAATGTAAGACCGGCCCCCAGCATGAACAACATGAGGCGCAAAAGCGAATCTCGTTGTTGCCACCAACGGATGAGTAAACCCGTCCAAATCGCCATGATACTGCCGGCAACAATCGGGCCAAAAAACGAACCAAAATTCAAGACGCCACCGCCGATCATCCCCGTGGAAATAGTGGCGTAAATTCCACCCTCTGGTGTCTCTAAGCCACGCCATTTCGCGTAGTCAAATCCGATCAGCGGCTTTGAAGGCCAAAGCACGCGCGGGACGAAATTAAGCAGCTCATTTAGATATCGTCCACCATACGCCGGAGTTGCCGCCCCAGACCCAAGATAGGCATTCGCAAAGCAAAGTTCCTGAATCATGTTCAGCCCACTTTGCCGCAAATCTTCATCAACAAGCTCGTAAGGATGCTCGGCGGCCAGTAATTCTCTGAAACCGGTGCCCCGGAACGCTGTCACCAATTTAAAACCTTCATCCAGACACACGAACGCAGCCGCCAGAATGGCCACTTTGATAATCAGCGGATGCCGGCCGTAAAAGAGATACGTAATGATGAAAGGCAAAATCACCGCAAGAAAATGACTGCGCGCTCCTTCCAGCATGAAATATGGAAGCGAAAGAACAAATATTCCTGCGGCGACCAATCGCCAGAAAGTAGTGCGCTGGAAAAACACGAGGACTCCAAGAAACGCAGTAATTGCGTTGAACATGTAACCAGCGGAGGCGACGAGAAATCCAGATCCGGAAGTATCTATTGCGCCGCGCCCCCACATCGTTGCGCCCGAGCGTGAATCGACGGGAAATAACGCGCCGATCACATCACCATCCAGCCGGTAGATACCGATCACCAAAAGCACAAACCAAATCGCTCCGGCAGTAATCAAGATCCGCTCGGGAGCAAAGCGCTGTGTGGCAAGAACGCCGGCACTTCGCCGCCGAACAATCCAATGCACCGCAACCGGCATAAAAAAACGAAAGCCGACCAAAAACAGGAATACCTGCGCGTAACTTTGGCTTATTAAAAACGACGGCACATACTCGTACTGCTCCGGATTAATAAAAGGATCGACAAAATACCATCCGAACACCGTGACATAGATGGCCAACGCGATCGAAAAGCTGTCGCGGTTCAGTAGCTTTATACAGCTTTCGATCGTCAGTACGAGCAAAGCGGCGGCAGCGAGATAGAACGTCAGTTCATGCGTGACCATGAAGGAAAGGCGACGGGCACATTATAAGGCACAAACGGGAAACTCAAAGGCGTCGTTCACTTGATGTAGATTGGCATAGCGCAGAGCCAAGCTCTTGCAGTCGTTGGCCGAGTGTATGTGTTGTGAATTCATCCCGCACAAACGAGGCCGCCGCCAGTGTTTGCAGTCGATTTGGATCAGCCAGGCACTCGCGAATCGCATCTGCAATGCAGGCCGCATTTGGTTCCTCCAACATAATCCCGTTCCGTCCGTTCTCGACGACGCCGCCACAATATTTAGACGAGATAATCGGCAACCCATGCGCTTGCGCTTCCAGCTGCGTAATCGCAAATCCATCCGAAAGTGTAGGAAGGATGAACAGGTCAGCGGCTCGGTACTTTTCAGCAGCTTCTGTTCGCGTTGCAGGGCCAAACCATTTTACACGGGCGTTGTCTGCTATTGCCGGTACATTCGCGACCTGGCCAGGACCAACCATCCAAAATTCAACCGGCTCATCGCGCAAAATTCGTGCTGCTTGCAGTAATCTGGCGACTCCTTTGCGCAAATTCACCTGGCCGAGAAAAAGCACACGCATCGGCCGATCATGCGTGAAGCGCACAGGGTACGATCTGACTTGTTGGATTTCGCACTTCTGATCTCCCACTTCCGGCGCTCCGTACGCCAGAGGGACCAATGTTAGTTTTTCACCCGGAACGCCGCTGCGAACCAAACCTTCTCGCGCCCATTCGGAATTAACTACAATCCGATCAGCAAGCCCACACTCCTCCCGCCAGGAAGCCCAATACTCCTGCGGAGCACGCTGCCATTCGCTGGCAAGTTCAGGTACTCGCGCGGCCTCTTCCGCCACAATTCTTTCCTCCTCAGGGCCAGGATCAATCTGGACAAGCACCGTTTTCCATCCGCGAGACTTGGCTAACCGAAATGGTTCAAGCGCTGCGTAGCTATAGCTCAAGAGAATGGGACGATAATTGATGGTTGCGAATTGAGAGTTGAGAGCGGCGATGACCTTACGTTGAAACCACTGATTGCGCTCGATGATGGTTTTCCATTCATCACGTCGCCGCACCCGCGCGAACATTTCGAACAGGATAACGGAGGAATTGAACGCAACTACGTGCGCGTCGGTTAGGTCGTTGTGAAACCGATCTGCGAGACGCCCGGCGGAGATTTTCGCCAGGAAGGACGAAGGCGGGACCCATGCGTCTGTAAGCAACCAACCAAGCAATCCGCGAGATTCTAATGCGCGTGGAATCGCATAATGCTCTCGAGCACCGAGCTGACAACAGATCCACTTCCTTGCTTTGCTTATCTCAGTTGTCATTCTGAGCGTTGGGAAGCTGCAACGCAGCCCCGAAACGGTTCGGGGCGAGGCCAGGCGCTCCATCTCGCATCAACTTCACCGGAGGTATTTTGTTTCGTGCAACATGCCAGTGCTCAAGGAGCATTCAGTACTAAGGCAAACTGAGCCAACGTTTATAGCCCGACCACGGAACGGGCCTTCGTTTACGAATGCAGTAGGGAATACCCGCCAGAGCTTCACACCACCAGATGGGCTCGCGAACCACCCACGACCACCCTCGCTTACAGGCGTAACGAAGTTGCGAAAAAATACGCCACGCTACCATGCCAACGGCAAATGGTAGAGGACAGCGCAATAACGTGCTCCAGAACTCGTTCCGTGCATGACGATGATGAATGCGAATCTCATCCCGGGCATGTCCTGAGTAATAATGGCGGATGGTGACAATCGGAGAAAAAAGCACGTCGTAACCCGCCGACACGCATTGCAATCCGTAGTCCGGTTCTTCGTACATGTGGTAAAAACGCGATTCAAACCCGGGTACCTGCAGATAGGTGGCCCGACGCAGCACCGCACCCGAGTTGGCAAATGAACGGGTCAAATGCTCCAAGCCGAAGTTTGTTTGTGCGAGCGTTTCGGGATATTCATCCGTCCGCTGGGGGAAATGGAGCACTGCCAGCTTTGGTCGCTGCTCAAAGAATGGCGCGATGCGTGATAAGCAATCCAGCTGCTCCGGATAACTATCATCGTCCAAAGCCAGCACGAGATCACCTCGCGCCTCGCGCATCATCCGATCCCGTGAGAGTACCGAACCGACACCTATTCGATTCACGAACAGTCGGGCTTGCGGCAATTCCGCTTTCACCGCTTCGACGACCTCATCGGTGCAGCCATCCATTGTGATGAGCACCTCCAATGGCGCCGGATTCAATTGCTGCAAAGCAAGATAAGTCCGCCTCAAATCCACGAGGCGGTTCCTGGTGGTGATCATCACAGAGAAAGTCATGCATCTGACGTGGTATACTTTTTGAAAAATAATGTCAGGTGCACAATGTCCGTCAGTTCGTATCCATGAGCTGCAAGAAAAGCAGTCAGCTCCGGTCGGGCGGCTTTATTGAAAGCTTCGACGGTGATTAGGTCAGGTTGGTAACGCGAAAAATCCAATCCCTTGAGAACAGATAAATCCTGTCCTTCACAATCTACGTTTAAGTAATGCAAATGTTGTCCCCGGAAAGCGGACTGTTCGATGATACGAGTTAGTGTCATCGCTTTGACCGGACTAATCCTCGATGGTGTTTCACCGCAAAGTGACAGCAGGTCGTTTTCTTCGGAATCCGCCAAGCGGTTCGTAACGCCAGACGGATATTCCAACCAGATCATATCACGAGGCGCATCGGCTACTGCCGCGCAGACGTTCTCGTCGCGCGGACGCAATTCTTCGAAATTCCTGATTTTGGCTTGGTCACAATCAATATTAATGCCACGCCAGCCCAGCTTACTGAGCAACATCGTGTTTGAATACTTGAAGGGATGAAATGCTCCGACATCAATGAATCGTCCGCTAGAATTGTCGAACTCCGAAAAATGATTAAGCACCACCAGGTCCTCGCCAAATTGGGAATAGCTAACGCGCATTGCCCGTAACTCTTGAAGCAACGATCGGCGAGATTGCCTCCCGCGGAACAAGTTCTTTAATTTTTTCGCCGTCGTTAGCTGGTTTCGCATCATGTTCTGAGGTCGATTGATGAAGGGAATCGGCACGGCACCGGTCAACGCCCGTAGTTCATCTTATCGCGGAGCCGGATTCCAAATCCGCCGCTTTACTTTATTGGCGAGAACCGGGGCTTCCTCTTTCAATACCGCCAGCCAGGCGCCGACGTCGCTGCCCCTACGGCGATGATGTTCCAATCGCGCGATTGTGAACGGACGAGAATACGCCTTGCGATCAAACAGAAATGGCTTGCGTCCGCAAAAATGAGCCACGCGGGGCCGGGAAATGTTTTTTGGGAAATGCCAACGGCTCTCGGCACAATCCTGCTTTAGCTCATCCAGACCATGATGCCCACCTATGTGTTGTAAATTGGACATTATCGCGTTGAGTTCTCCGCGTTGCGTCATCGAGTGGACAAAGTAATTCAGTATTGGCTGCTCGTAGAAATCACCAAACAATCCAGGCGTTTCTTTCCCCCAGGACTCGACTGTCGTCCATTTGTCGAATCCAATAACGTCTCGTCTGCACGCGAACGCGCCTGAAGAAAAGTAGGCATGTCCACGCCAGTTAAAGTCAGCATCGAAACGTCGTAGCTTGTCCGGATCAAAATAAAAATGCGGCAACCACGCAGGAATTTCCGTAGCGCCAGGCGGAATTGAAACTTCACTCCAAAAGACCTGAAAATCGACGTCAGTGCGAATTTGTGAAATGAAATCACCCCAGACAATCGCATCCGAATCGATCCATACATAAAACTCAAAAGGACCCTCCCACATGGCGGCAAGTTTGGCACGCCCGCTGCCGCGCAGGAGCTTCTGCATTTCTTTTGAAGGCAGCTCCAAAACACGTAACACGATCAAATCGTATTGCTGCTCTAAATCCGAAACGTCGACATCGCCGTCGACCACCAGGCATATGGGCACCTGTGGACAATAATGCCTCATGCTCGCCAGCGTTGCCTGAACCAGAAACTTGTCCCCGGCGTGGCAACCGGTCACAAAACCAAATGGAGCCTGCAACTTCACGAAATTAAAGCGGATGGCTCAATGCGAGACGTTTGGATACCGGCGAGGCAAGCCTCATACACGCGAGCGAACGCTGCAGCAAATCGAGGCTTGCTGTTTCGCGCGTCGACAAGTTTCCTCGCCTCAGTGCCAAGATCATTTCGAAGATCTTCGCAATTACGCAGCTTCTGAATCGCGGCTTTGAAAGCAGGTGCGTCGACGAGATCACACAGAATTCCACCTGTATTCGGAACGGCTTCGGGAACTCCGCCAGTGCGAAACGCCACTACCGGCCTGCCGCAACTCATCGCCTCAATCAACGTCAAACCGTACGTCTCCATTAACGACGTACTGGCGAAAATATCTGCCGCGCTGAAAACTGTCGCGCGCTTTGATCGATCGGAAATCCCGCCCATGAACCGGACGTTAAGATTGGTTGGAATCTCGATATCGCCTTCGCCGACCAGCACGATCAGCACGTCTTCGAGCTCAGGTAATTCCGCAACTTGCCCTAACAACCATGAGAAATTTTTGTTGGTGTCCCTTAGCGAAGCGGCTGCGGCCGCAATAACAAAGACATCCGGAGAGATACCGAGTTGCGAGCGGCAGGCTGCCTTGTCTTGTGGCTTAAATACGTTCGTATCAATTCCAGGAGGAATGACTTGAGGTGGGCCGCACGCCCTGACGATCGAGCTGCGGGTAGCCAGATCTGCCAACCATTCGCTGTTGGCAATAAACTGCACATGTCGATCTCGATATGCCTGTAGCTTTCGGCGCTGTTCGTCCTTCGCAAGAATCCGATTGAACGGCTCCTTCAAGATCGGACATGGCGCGCACGTTCCGGTGAAACGATCACACCCGTCAAAAAGGAAACAGCCGCCTGTGAAATGCCACAAGTCGTGCAAAGTAATGACCACGCCTATGCCGTTTGGCAACCTCTCCAGCCAAGTCGGAACGTTGAACCAATCCGCCACTGTGTGCAGATGCACCACATCAAACCCCTGGAGCTCCTCACGACGCGGCGGTAACATCAGCCGTTTTGTCCCATGCCATGGTTTCGTTGAAAACGAGACATATGCTTTCCGAATAAGTCGATCTACGAAATGTCTGCCAGGCTGCAGCCGCAGCGAATGTTTGCAACGTACCGTGCTTTCGATCCCTTCGCCGGCTAACGCGGTGGATAGTAGCGCCGCATATTCATAGCTACCGCCGGAAGGGTGAGTGTTGAGATGCAATATTCTCATTTTGGATGCGTCGGGCCCACAGTTCAGTGCCCTAATTCCGCGTCGCCCACAAATCCAAGATTCGCGTCTCGCACGTTCTTAAATACGCGAATTCGTTCCTCCCAAAATCCGTCATCACTCTTCCACAAGGCGACGCCGGGAAGACATCCGGAAGCACATAGCAATGCCGGTTTCAGAGCATGAATGTGTGGCCGCGTTTTGCCACTAAACGAAAGTAGGATGTCCTCGCCGTTGCGAAGGTGTGAGAGATCCGACACACCAATCTTGGCAGCCAGCTCGAACACCCGCTTCAAATGTTCAGAAGTAAATGCGTACACCCCGGTCAACACATCCACCTCCATATCTTGTCCAGTTACGTGGTTAAATAGGAGACCGTTCGAACCTTCCATTTCCGGACAGTAAAGATCTCCAACGATACCGTGCGGTGATCGCTCGTCGGCGAGAAGAAATTCAAACAAGCTTTTCCACTGCATCGGTGCAAGGAAGATGTCATCGTCGATGGAAAGAATGTACTCTGCCCCAGTCTGCTTCGCGAGGACCAGCCGGTGACCGGGTTGTGTTGGGGCTGTTTCGTTGATGATAACCAGACGTGAATCTTTGGATGTTATCCAATCTCCTATCTTCACCTTTGGATTACTGTTGGAAACAATGACTGTCGTGACAAAGCGGTTCCGGAGCGCACTCTCCACGAGAAGCGACATGTTTTGCGGACGATTGTGCGACAAAAGCACTGCCACGCACGTCTTACCTCGAATAGACTCCGCGCCGGTGCTGAATCGCAGTATGATCCCGAGGCGAGCGTACCGAACCAACAACCAAACTACCTCAACTACTGTCGAGAGCTTATCTCGCCAAGTGTGCTGATATGGCAGCATTCGCAACAGATAGCTAATCTGTCCTCGCAGGAATCCCTTCACCGGACTGACCGTGGAATTGTCGGAGATGTTCTTTGGCGCTGTGACAGCCATCAATGCAGTGGAAAGAAGAGCCGCATATCATGGCTGCTGCCGTAGGAGGCATGGGGATTGACCAAAACCTTCATGCTGCGGATTTGAATTTCGTACTTTGAATTTGCTCAGCGCGCCTGATGCCAGAAGTCGTCTAAATGTGGACATAACGATGCATTCGTGAGTGATGGTAAATCTTATTGACTCCATCACCATACAAAACAGTGCAAGGCTTGCCCAGAGCAGCGGCTAATGTGGCTGTTCCAGTGGTCAGGCAATAGAGGGCCTTACAGGATACAATCAAAGAGCAAAAATCCTCGAGAGTGGTCGTGGAGATTCGATTGGTAATCTCCGGGAGATCGAAAACGTTGGCATACTGTTGCATCTGAAAATTCGGTCGTACCTCCTCGCGATTAAAAAATTCGCGAATGGCTTCGGAGCAAACTGCGCCGGCGTTTGTGATATAATTTGGATCATAAACGATGGCGTTCTCGTAATCACTTCTTCGTGGAATCGGCTGATAGATTTTCGGTTCATGGAATCTCAATCCATCGTCAAATCCAAGGGTAAGCATGTATTGGTCTAACAAATTGCAACCCGGTTCGACATAGGAAATTCGGTTGTTGAGTCCCATCCTTAACAAATAATGATCCAGTGAGTTGCTCCGAACGTCCCGGGTGTGCGGTCCAACTATTTCGATCCCCTCTTTATCCACAAAGCCGTCCACGTACGGATTGGATTCCCAGATCAACGATTTATAAGCTTCGTCTCGAAATACCGAATGAGTGGAAATAAATACGCTCTGTATGTCCCTGGTTTGCTTCGCTATTTGGGGGATGTGACTTAAGAAAAGATTATCTCCCAAGCCCCCATGCCCGATTTGCAGAATAATCTGTTTTCTACCGTAACGATTGAGATTGAAGGCAGCCCTTGCCTTGAAGGTTGCTACAGCATGTTTTACGCGGGACGATAAGGCTGCCATAGCCCTGTTCACGCCGCTTTGTGTCCGATCGGCGACAGCATACAAATCTTACTGTTTGCCATAAGAGGCTCGACCGGAGAGCGCCAGCACCCATTTTTTTGGAAGCACTTTCTTCAATTGGCTTTTTAAACGGATGACAGTCTCGATCCGCCGTTGTCGAGCCCATTCCCGTGCGGTAAGTATCGGCAGGCTTCTGGCATAAACTGATTCAGGAATTCTTTGGTTTTCGCGAATCCGTCGAATCGAAGCCAGTATAAAGCTCCAGTAGTTTTCTGGTGAAAAATATTGCTCCCAGGCCTCACGAGCAAGGCGACCACGATCCCTGTATTCGCCTTCATGGGCTTTAACTTTTTCGTAAATTGAATTGATTTCGTTCTCGGGAACAAAAAGCGCGCATTCCTTCCATGCCGGGCCCAGCGGCGGTAACCAATCGTCAGCGACAATGACCGGGGCGATGCCCGCTTGCATCATTTCAAAAATGCGCACGCTGGATGTACCGGCTCCCCGCGGACACAGCGCGTACTTTGAACGCGCTGCCATTTGCCAATAATTCCGCCGAGCTGGCGGGCGACTTCCCGGTTCGCAACCATCAAAATGATTGTAAACGGAGGTATCTTCCACAAGCACATCAGTGCGATTGAAGTTTTGGGCGAACAATTGCCGACGTACGCGGTGACTGGCGCGTCCCGCGAAAAAGAACAGCAAGTCCTTGGACGCGGCGGCAAGTTCCGACAAAGAGGGGCACGGGTTCGGATAACAAAGCTGATGCACTTGATAGGCACACGCCTGAAAACGGCCGCTATTAGAAAATCTTTTGCTCGCCGAACTGTGGAGGCCATGCAAAAAATTGGGCGGAAAATCGATCTCGCAATAGGCGAATGATTTTTCCGGCCACTCTTGCCAAACTCGGTTTTGCCGCAGGCCGGCATGCAAATGTTCTTCAAAGATGTCCACGACCAGGATCAGATCGGCCGTTTCTGGTGTCGAAACCAATTTCAAATTTTCGGTCCGGCACAGTTCAGCGAGCCGACCCAGCTCGGCGCAATACGTAGAATTGGCCGCCGGCCCAACGCACGAGGAAAGAAAGATGTTCATAACCACGCGCAGTTCGCTAAGGGAACCGTGTTGGCGCCAAAAAGGTGAGCCATTGCGTCAACAACATGTTGTTATTCGAGGCCAATCAACTTACCCCTTGAATCAGGCGACCACATTCGAGCGGCGAATCGCTCGCCTCAGGATATCAATGAATTTTTCCTCAATGCGTTCGGAGTTGAAATCGCCCGCTGCGGCGGTGCGCGCTGCTTTGGCAAGACGTTCCTGTTCGGGCGGCGAAGCAGCAAGCTCTTCAAGAGCATGACGGAGCGCAGATGGATCGGCGTCTGTCACACACAAGGCCCTGTCTCCGTCGCGAGCCCATTGCACGGCGGAACAATATTCAGGTCCCCATACGACTACCGGCAAGCCGAGTTGCATCGCGTTAATCATTTTCGAGGGAAAGCTAGTCATCATGCGTCGGCGAAATGCAGGCGCGAAGCTCATGACCACCAGGACAGCATGGAAATGTCGAAGTGACTCCACGAGTTCATTGGCGGGAACGAATCCGTGGTAAAGGCCAAGTGACCGAAACTCTTTCTCGGCTTCGGAAGTCCAGAGCGGCTTGGACCCAAAAACTTCCAAACGGACTCGTTTCGACCCCTTCAGCGCACTTAAAGCACTTTCAACCAAGGAACCATATTCACCTAGGTTTCCAAAATAGGCGACCCGCAGCGGCGAGGTAACATCCCTGTTATCGGTTTGGAGCGTCGTGAAATAAGGGACGTCATGAACGACCAAAGCATTTGGCGGATTACCTAATTCACTGCGCATCCCGTCGCTTACACAGATCGCCGCAGCACTATCTGCGCACGTCTGACGAAATTGTTGTTCCACCTTCGGACGGAACCGAATCGGCACGTCTGGAAAGTCTGGCCACCAATCCTGAAAAAAAGAAACGAGGGGCAATTCAAATTTCCTCGCCACTTTCCTGGCCTGTATGTGCCACCAACCATGGGCGACGGTGACAACAACATCCGGGCGGAATGAATAGACCCGGTCATCAACCATTTTATTGGAAGGCAAAACAGGAAAGAGACACTCTATCGATCGAGACAGTGACTGGAACCCAAGTTCCCGCAGCTTGCCGATAACTTTTAAACGAAATGGAAATCGCTGCCACGATACGACCTCAGACTCGATCTGCGCATTTGAGTTGAGATGGCGATGCAAAACTAGTTCACCGCCTGAACCTCGTGCGGTTGGAACAACGGAAGAGACGACCAGAACTTTGATTCGCTCCATTGGAAAAACTTCCAGGATTCAGCTACACCATCCTCCACTGCGGACCAGTTTTTCAATTTCGCTTACAAAAATTTCCTGCAAGCGGTCAGGATTAAACAGCGTCTGATGTAATCGACTGGCCTGTTGCGAAAGCTGTTCGCGCAAGGCAGCGTCATCAGCAATCCGGCGACAGGCGGAAAGAATCGCGTTGGCATCATCCTGATTCACTATGACGGCGCCACCATGTTCCTGCGCTACGCGGACTGGCGTGCAATACTCTGGCCCCCAAAGAATCACCGGTTTTCGAAATGCGACATAATCCAAAAACTTCGTGGTGAAACTCGTGCGCATGAAAAGCTCGTGCTCCTTTTCGAAACTCATTACCACGAGCAGAGCGTCGGCGCTGGCCATCACTTCGCCCGCTTCTTCAGGCGATTTGAAACCAAGATAAACTCCGTTTGCTTTAGCACGTTCGAGGATTTCCACGGGCCAGTCGGCGTTTGGTCCGACTACAATAATTTCCAAGTCCTTCGTAAGCGCGATCTTCTCGATCAGCGAACAAAGCATTCTTCCATAAAAATTTTCGACCGAACCGACGTAGACGAGCCGGAACCTTTCGTTGGACCGCGGCAAGGAGCTGGCCGGCCTAACATGTCTGCCCGGCATCGGATAAATTACGTGGCTATTCGGATGTGGACCTAACGTCTCTTGCATCCCATCGCTGGTGCAAAATACCAGATCACATGCGGAGTAAAGCTCGCGATACCGTCGACTCAAAGTTGCTTGCGTGAATTGATGACCAAAATGTCCTTTCATCACAGGAAACCAATCGAGAAACAGTCCTGCGAGCGGCAATCCATGCTGTTTTGCTGTTTTTCGGGCAATGTGACACAACCCGCACTCCGCCAGTGTGAGAATCACGTCCGGTTTGAAACTTCCCACTGCTGTTTCCAAAGCTGTGTTAGTTTCGAGCGTCCACACGAAATTTTCGTAATCGGTTATCCATGCTGCCAGGCCCGGACCGAATCGGCTTTTTCTCAGCCGATCAACAGGACGCGGCAATCGGAGTGGCGTATGCACCAGGAGATCACTGGCAAAGTCCGCATTGCTGGCAACGTGCAATTCAAATGGCGAACGCTCCACGAACATTCGGTGCATCACAATGCGCACCCCGCAATCGTTTCTGGGCGGCACAATGCTAACTAGCAGTACCCTTAATTTCTCTAATGGCGTCACGTGCGAACCGGCAACAGGTGTTTCAATGCATTACCCTGTCTGGCAACCCAGTTGCTTATGTCTTGAACGATGGAATGCAGATCGCGTTTGGGACGCCAGGTGGTGCGATCAAACAGTCGGGAGCTGTCAGCGACCAGGATCCTTACGTCGTTAGGGCGATTAGTAGCCACGGAGGAAATTGGAATTTTCTTACCCGTGATTTTCCTGCACAAGGCGGTGAGTTCGCAAAGTGAAATAGCGTTGCTTAATCCGCCGGAAACATTACCTAACCAGCCGTCCCACTGATCAAAATTGTTGATTTGATCGCAGATCAGTTCGCATAAGTCCTCCACGTGGAGAATATCGCGGAGTTGTTTGCCCGCGCCTCCGTAGCCGATGTAATTCAAAGGCTGGCCGAAATGATGCGACAACACCCAGAGTGCAGCTACTCCTTGATCTACCTTACCAAATTGCCACGGTCCGCCTATGACGCTACAGCGATTAACAGCAGCTTTCAGCGCATAAGCAGCCCGGTATTCTTCAATCAGTTGTTCCGCTGCCAATTTGGTAAAGCCGTACAAAGAGCGCGCGCCGGTTAAATCCAATCGCTCAGTTACACCGCGCGAACTGATGCCATTCGTGCCGTGATCTTCCCAGATAAAGCGCGTTTCTTCCTCGTGCCACGGGTGCGCTTCGAGAGCGGCGATTGGATAAATGCGGCTACTCGAAAGAAACAGGAATTTACTATCCCACAGCCGTGCCTTCTCCAGGCATTGATAAGCGCCAACCAGGTTCGTTTGAAACACGTATTCGGGCGAGCCATTCTTGCCGGCGAGCACGGATGGCTCGGCGGAACATTCGACCATAAAATCAAAGGGCCCAACCGGAAAGCCACTGGCGTCAGCCACATCACCGCGGTGAAACCGCACACCAGCTTTTTCCAGGCGCGGAACATTCAATTCCGAACCACGCCGATAAAGATTGTCCATACAAACGACGACGGCGTCCGGAGATGTTCGACAAAGGTGCAGCGCAAGATTGGAACCAATAAAGCCTGCACCGCCAGTTATTAAGATTCGCATGATACAGCTAGAAAGACGACTGGCTCATTCCGAACTTCGCCGGAAGCAGCGGCGCACAAACTTCTTCAGACGAAACAGGGCGAGAAAAAATCGACCTTCCAAGGTCAGCTTATGCGTTCCGCAAAAGTGAAGAAAGCCGGCGCGTTCGATTTTTGTCGCCGAAGACGACCGAAACAGTTTACGGTAGCGCTTCTGGTACTCTTGGAAAGCGTTGCGGAAAGCGGATAGATTCTCTTCACTGAAGTCGAACTCCCAGGAAACAGAGGTCCAGCCAATCTCCTTTTTCATTAGTTCCAGCAGAAGTTGGCCGTGCGCCTTCGCCAGAAGCTCAGCCGGCGTCAGTCCCGGAAAAGCTTGCTCGAGAGCGTCCATGTATGTTTCGAACGGAATCCGAAAGAGGAACGGCGAATGCGTAGAACGCGCCGCGCGATTTCCATCGCACCCGCTGTAGGTGATAGCCCGAATCATCGCGCCAAAGTCGAAACAACAAATTCCCAGCTCGCGAGATAATTCGTAGCCTAACATCTTCGCTCCGCCCCCGAGCGACAAAAAGATTGTATCGAGTCGATGCTCTTTGACGAACTCTCGAAGGTCCTCTTTTATCAAATCCAGATTGGCGTCGAGATCACGGCCATCGTTTCGCACTTGATGATAAAAAATTTGTGTGTTGTCGGGCCAATAATTCACAGCCGCCCGCCTAAACTCCGGCGTTTGTGAAAGAAGCTCTAACAAGCGCGCCTCGGCGGCAGCAAAGCCAATCCTGCGGTCTCGGCAGTATTCCTTAAATTCCTTCTCCGTCCATGTGAGAAAGACAAGCGACGTTTCCTTCGCCTGGTTGCGACCAGACCCGGGCGCTCTCTGAAGATCTAGTCGCGGTACCAAATGTTCGTTTGGCCAATTCTGCTCGTGAAAATCAACGTAGTCCGCTCCTTCATATGCCCGGCGCAATCGTTCCGCATGCTTTGCGCTGAGACCGGGATTCCCGTAAGCTTCCGTTCCGGAAATCGGTCCATTCCCAAGCTGGATGTCGTCGAGCCGCTCGTCTTGTTTAGCGAGAAGATATCTGAGTTCCATGTCGCCCATGCGTAAAAAACAAAATGGTCGGCGACTGCGCATCTGTTTCGAGAGCAAGTTCGCCTGTGCCACGCGCGCTTCATAGCCATCTTCCTTTCTGCCAAACGTACTCTCGGTTGCCGGCGGACAACTGCGCAGGAGTTCCTCTTGGTAAGTCATTTGCCGTCGTCCCCGGTGCTTGCCCAGCTCATTTTCGAAATCGTTGCGACAAACAGCACATGCCAGAAAGAAAACTATTCCGTAACGGGCAGTTTCTGAGACTTTAGGATTGCTTGAAAATCCTGTTGGCCCGCTTCAACAGCACCTGCAAAGCGCTGGTCTATCGAGCTCATTTTCAAGAAGTGATAAAAGCCGCGCAAGTGCGTGTAGAGTGATGGGCGCTCCGAAAGCTCGACCGGTTCTCCGCGCAGATGCGATAATAAGAGGTTTGATTTGACCATGGCTCTTGTGATCGCAGCAACAGACGCTTCAGTCATTCGCCGCTCCGGTATTAAATGAGTAACGACTAGTTCGGGAAAAGTACCGAACCCAAGTCCGACGTCCACACAACCAAGAATGAGATCCATATCCTCTGCCGATCCCAAGACCGATCCTTTACGACCCAACGCGCGCCGCTCAGAACTTTTTGACAGATTGCTGTGGTAGAGATCGCAAACGGATTTACGGACTACCATTCCCGCGCCCCAAGGTTGGGATTGCCAATCATCCACGGCATTACTCCACCGCGCCTTTTTGAAGCGCCTGATTGCCAACACGCGCTCATATCTGGTCAACCAGCCAGGAGGAGGCACCTCGTATTCCGGAAGTATCTGCCCACCTATTGCTCCAAGCCATGGGTAATCCCCTAACAACCGAACAGCCGTTGCCAGGTAGTCTGGACCGAGCAAATTATCGTCATCTACAAACACGCGAACATCAGTTTGCGTCTCGCGGATCGCACGCCACCGGGCATGACTGGCGCCGAGTTCGCTTTCAACGATGCAACGGGCCTGCGGATGCCATGACAACTCGCAAGCTCCATCCAAAGGAACGTGGGATGCGTTATCGACCAAAAGAAGTTCCCATTCACGAGTTGGCAGGGTTTGTTCTTTCAAAGCTTCCAACACGCGTGAAAGATAATCCATCCGGGGATTGTTCGTGCATATGATTACCGAGACATCCATCTTTGGTATTGGTGTTAACAGTTTTTCCAGCCGATTAGCAAGCATCGTGCGACGGAGCAGTCACAGCTGAAGCTTCATGTTTCCGTGTGGTCTGTGTGGTTATTAGTGAATGAGTTTGTCTCAGGAAGTTTAACTCGGGGTTGATTGAGTACTTCGTCCACGGCAGCGACAGCCAACGACATTGTTTCAATTGCAAGATAGTCCAAGCCCAACAGCTAGCCGATTTTCAGTCGAATACAGCCAACGACTCTCCTTTTGTGTTACGCGCTACCATGGATTTCATAGCCTCGAACACGGTCCGATCGTCAAGCTTCTTCATGCAAGCAATGTCATTGGGACATCCCTCAATCCAATGCATGACTGGCGTTCTGTTATGACAAAAGAGGCAGGGAACATCACTAAACAAGCCAATCGCCGGAAACCCCGGTGGTAGTCTCGATCCGGGGTCGAGAGCTCCGTATAATCCGATAACATGTGTGCCAACAGCTGCCGCCACGTGTACCGGGCCCGAATCGATGGAAATAATCAAGTCACAAATCGCAATCATTGCTAAGAGCTCTTCGCCATTAAGTCGACCGGCTAGCAATGTCACACCGGTGAGGTTGTCATATTCAGAAGATCCATCGCCTTTAATGCCAAACTGTATGATCAGAGCGTCGTACTCTGAGTGGATCCTGTTAACCAGTTTCTGCCATTTAGAGGCTTCCCATTCTCTCACCGGCCAACTGGGACCCGGATTAATCCCAATAATCAAACGGCTCTTAATATCATTGCGAGGCAATCCGTATGCGGCGCGAGTCTTTTCAATCAGGTCCGGTGAGAGATTAAGCCTCGGCAGGCGTGAGGTAACTGTGAGTCCACATGAAGCAGCAAGATCATCTATTAGATGAGCGCTGGTCCCGGCCGTGAAGGACTTCTCGCCGGTAGTCTGGGGATTGTAAATCTTTTCGACCAGACCAAACAGTTTGATGTTCGTTGGAAAAGTAAACGGGTAGATCCACCACTTATTCGCATAGACCAAATCAGCTACCTCGGAAAGCCTAACGACCTCTCGCCACACTGATGCCGTAATGAAAACCAGCAATTTCCCGGGGTAAAGGCGACGCACTTCTTCACATATCGGCAAGGTGCAAAGCACGTCTCCGATTCCGCCGCAGCGGCAAACGATCACGGCTTTTTTTCCATGCCGGGCACAGTGAAGCAGGAGCCAAATAGCGAAAGGTATCCAGCCCCGGGCGCGCAGCTTAAAATCGAAAAAGCGACGCCACCACGGCCTCAGCGCGGACCGGACTGGTGCTGGCAAGATCGAAACTGCAATTTGTCGAAAGCTAACCACAGAAAGTGATCAATGCGATTTCCAATAGGCCAGACCTGTTCCCTGAACGCGGCTAATGTTTCTTCCGTACGCTCGCCACTCTGATAATAGCTTGATGACACCCGGTTGTCCCTCATAGCAGTCATGCCAGAGAAACGTGCCGCCTTTTGGACAAAGCGACAGGCACTTCTCTGAGTCGTTCTTGCAGTATTCGTACGTATGGGAGCCGTCGATAAAGAAAAAGGTCGGTCGCCCAACTCGGCTGAAATCCATCACCGCCGTGTCGCCGAGATGCTGCACGATTCGGATTTCACAAGGTTGTCCCTTGAACTCTCGTCCCACATCGCGTCGAGCTATCAAATGAAAATCATTCTTCGGGAGAACCTCGCCGATAGCTTGTTCGCCAGAAAAATCTGCTGGCAAGTCAATGGTATGAATCGTCGCAGTCTCCAGATTCTCCGCCATCGCGCGAGCGGTGTGCCCCATGTAAGTTCCAATTTCAAGCACTTCGCTGGGATTTTCCGCCACCAAAATGGAAAGCAATGCGAGGGAATCATGGTATGGCGTCATTCCATCCTCGTATTTCATCACGCGAAGTTTGATTTCGCATTTTCTGTCACCAAGCAAATCATCCAGAGGCACGACGGGAATTTGACTTGTTTGTTCACACACATGCGCCTGCTGGCTATCGGCCACCGGCAGTGCGGCCATGCATGCCGCTCGACTGGCGCGACCTACAGCGCGCGGGCCTTCCTGAAAACCACGCCGCAGGGCGGCGAAGTTGAGTCCCTGCAAGGCCTCCAAATACCGATTCATCTCTCTTTCACCTCGGCGCTCACTTTGCACTCACGGCGACGGTGCGGACTTCACTCGCCAAGTCGACCAATTGATCGCAATTCGCCACGGCACTGTGTCGGTGCGCGGCCACCACCATGGTTAACTTGCCAGTAAGACTACTCAACGCTTCAAGCAGCTTGGCTTCCGTCGCGACGTCGAGGGCGCTGGTTGCTTCGTCCAGAATTAATAGCGACGGACGACGATAAAGCGCGCGAGCGAGACCGATGCGTTGACGTTGTCCGCCCGAAAGGCGAACGCCGCGCTCACCAACGTTGGTATCAAACCCATCTCGCAGTTCCGTTTCAATGAAGTCGAGTATCTGCGCCATCGCACAAGCTTCGCGCAATCGGGTTTGGTCGATGTTCTCATCCGGCAGACCAAACGCAATGTTGCGCGCAACCGTGTCGTCGATGAGAACAATATCCTGCGGCACGTATCCGATCGATGCCTGCCATGATGGCACCGCTGCAGGGGTAAGCAGCTGGCCATCTATCAGAATCTCGCCTGCCGTGGGATGGTAAAGGCCGAGCAACAAATCGACGAAAGTTGATTTTCCCGACCCGGTTGGGCCAATCACGCCAACTGAAGTGTTCTTTGGAATAATCAGGGAAATACATTCCAATGCCGGCCGTGACGCATCAGGATAACGGTAACTAACATCGCATAGGGTAATCGCATTGTGCCAAACAAAAGCAGTCGCGTGAGCGACAGGCTCAGCGGCTACTGTATCGGCAACCGATTTGTCGGTCTCCGCGGTTGCAAATTCATCGTACACCTCATCAACGGCATGCCGCATTGAACTGACCTGAGTCAGTTGACCGTAAAGCAACTGGAGCGAAGGCAGCAGCCGATAACCTGCCAGCGCCATGACACCGAGATTGGGAAGGATATCCGAGAAATCGCGCCCCTTCGCTGCGAGCAGGAGCACAGCCACAACGAGACCACCGAAAGCGAGCGGTTCTACAATATACCGGGCGCTATTGGAAAAAACGGGCAGCCATGCATTCATCCGCGCTACAACCGCGGAATGAATCGCAAACCGGCTGAGGAAATGTTCTTCCGCCCGATGCACCTTGACCGGCTTGATTGCGCCAAGCATCTGTTGCGCTTCCCGGAACTGGCCGCCGACATGCGTTTTCAGGTTCTCATTCACCTCTCGACGTTTGCGCGTGAGAAGTTGAAAGGTGATTGCATAAAATCCGCCCAGAATCACTGCCGCCGAAATCGCGATCACCGGTTGCACCAGGAAGAGCGTGGCCAACAATAGCAACGCCGTCAGCACTCGCGCCACGCTATCCAGCAACGGGAGGAGCACGCCATTGGTATAATTCGCCACGTCGCCCAGGATCTTCTTCAGGAGATCTCCGGAGTTTCGTTGAAGAAAATAGGTGTATGGCTGTGATGCCATTCGCCGCAAGAGACGAACGCGCAACCAATGGCCGAAGTCCTGGGTATAACGAGTGCGCGCGTATTCCGACACAAGGTTGACTGCATTCGATAAAAGGAGAGCGACGATGGCGATGATCCCGGCGATAAGAAGCAGTTGCCGGTCTTCCATCGGTGGAAACAAACTCAAAAACTGCGTGCCAAAATGAGAGCGACGAATGCGCTCGGGATCCGCGGCAATTGCCAAAAACGGAAAGATCGATGTGATACCGACCACTTGGAACAGGGCTTGTGCCAGCGATAGTGAGAAAATCGCGGCAAGCTTGCCCCTGCCGTAGGGCCGCGCGAGAAAAAGAACGCGCCGGATTAAATCCGAAACGTTATGAAGGAACGGGGGCAAGGCGGCTCCGAGTTACTCGTTCAAAAAGAAAGGGGCATGATCCTATAACGGCGCGAATTTGCCAACTATCTGCGGGAAAACTCGGGGTGTCAAAGGTGTCAGCGGTGAGAAGTCAGAAATCCGAGATCGGAGGCCACATTTCCTAGCCCGGAATAAGGAATGATTCCGACTTTTTAATCATGCCGCCAAGCATTCGACCAATCTCTGCACATTTTCCGGTCAAGGCATGGTGTTGTTCCGGAGAGATGTATCCGCACTGCCTGGCAAAATCCAAAGATGAATCAGTTTCGCTATTCTCACCATCGCAGTCCGTTAACTTGCTCACAAAATGCGCTGCGTAACGCCGCTTTGCCCATGCTTCTCGAAGGTTCAAGCAAACCGATCTCGACGAGCGTCGTATCTGACTCGTCAACGCATATTTTTTCTCTGCTGGAAAGTTTTTTGTGATCTCGAAAATCTCCATCGCAAATTTGTTTGCGAGTTTGTAGACATCCAAGTCTTTGGCTGACTCGATTTGCATAATTCCCGCCCTCGCCTATCGACCGTTGATCTCCGACTTCTGATCTCTGATTTCCGGCGCCGCCTCGGCGTACAGCCTTTTGATTTTTTCGGCCACTGGGCCGCCGTACCAACCGTTCAAAAGCAATATGTCGCCGTTTCGAACGGCATTTAACAGCGCACTGTGATCTTCGGGCT
Source organism: Candidatus Udaeobacter sp. (assembly GCA_036522635.1). GTDB lineage: Bacteria > Verrucomicrobiota > Verrucomicrobiia > Chthoniobacterales > UBA10450 > Udaeobacter. The sequence continues at coordinate 29,563 of DATDFM010000132.1, forward strand.
TATCGCCGTCGGCCGCCATTAGCACACTAAACGACTTCGGATAAACCAAGCGCGCGCCAAAGGGGGTGGAGGTAATCTTGTGATGCTGATAGGAATTAAGCGGCGCAGAGTACGCGAAATAACGCATCGATTCGTTTTCGGGAATTAACAGCACATCGGGAAACGCTTGCGCGACGGCTTTAAAAACGTCGGGATAAAATGGGCGCCCTGATGTCGCAGTTGAATCCACGTAGAAGAGTGTGCAACCCCATCGCTGTTTTGCGTAGGCAACCTTTTCCCGAAGAATCCGGGTCGCTTGGTCGTCGTCGGCAGCCTGGTGCACCGGTTTACCATTTATCATCGCGATGTCCTGCGGCCGAAGACAGATGCCTGTTCTTAGTCCGGCAGAACGGAATTTTTCGAAGTACTCGTCGATCACACTTTTTCCCGCCTCATTTTTGAATTCCATTTCCGGCGCGAATTTCGGAACGAGGCGCGGATCGCCGTAATAACAGGCCCCGGGAAACTCCTCACCTTCCGGATCCCAGGTAATCATTCCCTGAGCACCAACATCTTTCAGAACTTGAACGCTAACATCTGCCAGCCTTAGAAGGGCGGTTCGGAAAGCTGCTTTGCCTTTGTCATTGCCAACGTCGACCTCGCCGAAGTTCACCGTCCAATGACGCGGGTTAGAACCCACGCTGATTTGAGGTCCTGCCAGAAAGATCGCCCCAATAGGACGCCGGTCACTCCAGTTCACTTCGAACGGATACTTTTTTGCGTAACTCTGCAATGCGTCGGCGGATAGATCTTGCACCTGTGCTCCTGAAGGGCCAAAGCGCAGCGAAACGTTGAATGTCTTGTTGGCGCCCGGTTTGATGTCCCGGCAGGTGATCACAAATGGATAACTGGTTCTGGCCGGGAAATTCGTCGAATACGGCACGCTCACAGCACATTCCGCATCATCGCTACAAAAGTTGAGCGCACCGCTTCCATAATCCACTGGGATAATCGGCACGACGAACCGCGGATCGGCAATCAACGGAATCGAAGGCGGACACTGGTCCAACAGCCACTCGGGACCCTTGAAACCAAATCCGAACATGCCTGCCTCGAGTGGACCGCCTTTCGGAATGCGTGGAAATTTTAGTTCCATCAAACGAAGGGAGAATTCGTCGACGGCTTTGGTACTCGTATTCGAAACTTCAATACGCATCGTGAGCCGATCGTCCTGTTTGCCGTAAGTGCATGTGATGCGTCCCCACGGATAACCCAGCTCAATCGTGTTGGGCTTCTCGTTCGACTTCGCGACTCCTGCTGAAGAAAGAGGAAGAACTGCGTCGAGTACAGCGCGAAAAGCGGATTTCTGCGGCTGCAACTCGCCGCTTTTCGCCGATTCCAGAAGCGATTCTCCGTTGAATGAGAGTGAATCGAGACCACGAACGCCCACGACGAAGTTCAATCCTTTTGCAGGCCCGGACGATAGGCCGGGCGACGGGGTCGGGGTTGGATTCCTCTGGGGTTCTGTTTCCTTCGCGGTCGGGTCGGCTAAAATGGTTGCCGCAAGAAGCGCCACGAGGAATTTCATCAACCTACCGGGCAACGGATATTGAGCTCGCTACAACGGCGGCAGCAGCTCTTGATTCGACTGCGAATCGCGATTGGCTCGGAAACGCAGCGACAGCGTTTCGGCTTCCTCCAGCCATTCCAGTTTTTCGCGGAATGTAAGTTGCCGGTCCAGCAAACGATCTAATTCCCGATTTCCTTCGCGCGTTCCCCATCTCCAATCTGGTTTGATACGTTCTACGCTCTTCATCGGGCTCTGTTTAATTCTTCAATGTCAATCAAATCCTGCTGGCGGCCGGCCTCTCGCTTCATCTTCAGCAATGTTTCCAATGAAACTACGCGGGCCGACAATCCGGGGCAAACTTCGAGCGTAGCCACCGCAGCGTACTCACTGGTGAAATCAAAGGGCTCGTAAACGAAAATATCCACTGGTGTTCGTTGATGCTCATCGCTCCAAAATTTTAGCGTAATCATCCCTTTGCTGCGACGCCAATCCTCCCTCGTATCGGCATTTGCGAAATCTTCCGGCTTTGCCGGTATCGCCATTTGATAGCCGATGGCAAACAAAGCTTTTAAAGTTTTGCTGATGTTCGTCGGCTCAAGCTGTACCACCAGATCAACGTCACGAGTAAGACGAACAAATCCATAAGCATTCACTGCAAGACCATCCACGATGAGGTACTGCACGTCGGCTGTGTTCAGCGCGCGAACGATCGCTTCAATGCTGCGAACTTCCATGGGCTAGACCTAGCAGAAAGCCAAACCATACGCCAGAACCTCTGACATCTTATCAACGACTACTGACTACGAATTATCGGCTGCTGACCTCCGAGATCTAACATACGCGTGCATGGGCGGAAGCGTCTCGCCGTATTTCCAAACCAACCATGGGAGTTCCAACCCGCGAGACAATCGCGGAATAAATGTGCGCGGCTGCGCGAGCAATCGCCAAAACCATCCAAGAAACGCGCGGTCCGCCCAATCGGGAATCGCGATCTGATCTCCCGTGAAGAAACCGAGCGCTGCACCGATGCAATGTATCGCCGGTCGATAGGACAAATTTTCGCGCAAATAATGGCCGAGTTTCTCCTGTGCGCCGCTGCCAATTGCGACGATCACTTGAGTAGGGCGACGGCGCTCGATGAGCGCAACAAGGTTTGGATCAGTGACTTCGATTCCATAGCGTGGTGCCACATAACAATCGTCGCGCGTGATCGCCAACGCTTCCCGCTTGGACCAATCCAATAATTTTTGCTCCGCCCGCTCGTTGGGAAGGATCCAAAAAACTCTTTCCGCCGCAGCGGCTTTCAATGTAGCAAGCAGATGCTTCAAATACTTCAGACCCGAAATGCGCTGAAGATCTTCGCGACGAAATAGCCGACACACCAAAACCATCAGACCACTGTCGGCAATGGCCAGATCAGCGGCGAGCACTGCACGCCGATATCGCTCATCTTCGCGCAAACGCGCAAAACACGTTCCCGAAGGCGCAATCAAAAATCCGCCGCGCTCTATGATTGACCGGATCGCTTCATCGGCATCACCGTTGAAGAATTGAATCCCGAGAATTTGGCGGGTCAAAGTCATACACAAGAATCGGTATGAAATTGTAGGGCGTTTCTATGAAACGCCAATCGCCATTGCCGAAGATCGCGTCTGACACAGACGCCCTGCAATTCCCGGTTCGCTTTGCACACAAATTTGGTAAACTCTCCGCCGGTGGAAAACGTCGCAACACCACACAAGCTTACTCACGCTGCGCCGCTGTCTCGGGAGAGATTTCCGGTAGCAATTACGCTGAGTCTTTTGTTCGTGGGCGCTCTCTGGTTTGGGCTCTGCAGAGAGCTTAGCGGCGAATGGTCGGTAAACGAGCAGTACAACTTTGGGTGGTTCGTTCCATTCTTCGCACTCTACCTTTTCTGGCTTCGATGGCAGGACAGGCCCGCAGCGCAGATCCCAAGCGACAAGCACCAAGCTTCAAGGTCAGCAGTAACAACGGTGAGCGCGAGTGTTGCGCTCCTGCTGCTTTTGCCGCTTCGCCTGTTTGAAATTGCGAACCCTGAATGGCGATTACTTGCCTGGATTCACACTTCGGGTGTGGTTTTTTTAACGCTTTTGCTCCTTTGGTGGGCGGGAGGCAAAGCGTGGCTTCGCCATTTTGCATTTCCTGTTGCGTTCATCTTCATTGCCGTGCCCTGGCCAACAGCCTTGGAAACTCCAGTGATCCAGGGATTGATGCGCGTTGTTGCCCACGTCGCGGCGGAAACAGCAATGCTGCTTGGAACTCCTGCACAGGTCGAAGGGAATCTTATTCGCGTGAGCAACGGTCTTGTCGGCGTGAATGAGGCCTGCAGCGGAATTCGTTCATTGCAAACATCGCTAATGATCGGGCTCCTGTTCGGGGAACTGAAACGACTCTCAGTATTGCGTCGCCTGGCGCTCGTCGGGTGCGCCATTGTCATCGCGCTCCTCGCTAACTTCATTCGCGCAGTGTTTCTGGTCCACATCGCCGCGACTGAAAATCTGTCCGCGGTCAGTCGCTGGCACGACATTGCGGGTTACACCATCATTCTATTTGTCTTCGTGACCACGATCGCATTTGCATACCTGCTCGGAAAATCTCAAGCCAGCGATCCGAAGTCGAAGGTCAGCATCCAGAGTCGCCGCGCGAAATTCGGCATTCGGCATTCGGCAATTCCCATCTCCTTCATTGTCGTTGCTCTCTGTTGGCTGTTATTCGTCGAGATTGGCACAGCGGCATGGTATCGCCTTCACGAACGCAATCTCGTCAGCGGCATCCGCTGGAATGTGCGCTGGCCAGAACAAGCATCGAACTTTCGAAGGCTCAAAATCGATAATGAAATCCGGGCCGTGCTCCGATTCGACGAAGGCGCTGCCGCAGCATGGACATTGAGCTCGCCGGGAAATGCTGACCAGCCAAAGACGTTCTCTTGTTCGCTGTACATGTTTCGTTGGAATCCAGGAAAGAACAGCGCGCTGTTGGCGAATTTGCACCGACCGGATGTATGTTTGCCAGCAAGCGGCTGGAAACAGGTGGCGGATCATGGAGTACGCAATTATCCCATAAACGAAGCGGTCGAATTACCGTTTCGCCACTTCGAGTTCCAACGAGCATTTGGCGGATCGCCGCCGCAGACAGCACACGCGTTCTATTGTTTGTCGGAAGATCGGATCGCCAAAGCCTCAACTTCAGTCGCCGGGACGGATTCTCCTGGAATGTTCGGCAATCGTTCTGAATGGACGCGGACCGAACGTCTCGATGCCGTAATGGAAGGCCGCCGGCATTTAGGACAGCAGGTAATTGAGGCGATATTGATCAGCAACGAACCGCTTTCCGCAGCAGACGCAGAATCGCATCTGCGCGATCTGGTTCGCAATGTCGTGGTTTCGGTAAAGCGCGTTGACGAATGAGAACGAGCGCGGTGCGCGCTTTCGATCGAGGAGCGTACGCGCCCCCGCGTGCTGGTTTCGGCGCCGTCGCCGAAACACTCTCCCCCACTTCC
>DATDFM010000133.1:0-30116 GCA_036522635.1 Candidatus Udaeobacter sp.
TGTCATGTTGAGCAAAGCGAAACATCTCTTGCTAATTACCTGTGTATCGCCAAAGAAAATGATCGGAGATGGAAAGCCTGGCCTCGCGGATTTCGTCCGCTGCGTTGCAGCTTCGCTTCGCTCAGAATGACAGTCCAGAAAGAATAGCTGATCACCCGTTCACTTTCTGCTGTTACATTGTAGTAGTGAGTTAAAGTCGAGTTACAGGGGATAAATTCTCATGCGCGCAACTGTGATGTATGGCGCTGGCGATGTTCGGACCGAGAACGTGCCCGATCCGAAAATCGTCGAGCCTACCGATGCTGTCATCCGCGTCACACGCGCGTGCGTTTGCGGGAGCGACCTGTGGCCGTATCAAAAAATGGAACGCAACGATAGCGGTCGCGTGATGGGGCACGAAGCGATTGGCGTCGTCGAAGACATTGGTGCAGATGTTCGGACGATTAAACGAGGTGATTTTGTTATCATGCCGTTTGCGTTTTCCGACGGCACATGCGCGTTTTGCCACGACGGGCTTCAAACGTCGTGCATCCACGGCGGGTTTTTCGGTACGGTCGACGTCGCCGGAGCACAGGCCGAGGCGGTACGCATTCCTTTGGCAGATGGAACTCTCTTTCCTGTTCGCGCGCAAGCAGACGACGCGCTGATAGCATCTTTACTTACCCTTTCGGACGTGATGGGCACCGGGCATCACGCCGCAATCATGGCGAAGGTCATGCCAGGAAACAGTGTAGCTGTTGTCGGCGATGGCGCGGTGGGATTGTGCGGTGTCATTGCCGCGAAGCGCCTCGGTGCTGAGCAGATTATTATTCTGGGCCGGCATGCGGATCGGATTGCACTGGCCAGGGATTTCGGCGCGACAGATGTGGTGAGTGAGCGAGGCGACGCTGCAGTGGAGCGCGTTCGCGAACTAAGTGGTGGCTACGGTGTTCACTCAGTTTTGGAATGTGTTGGCCTTGAACAAGCAGTAAATACCGCGATCAGCATCGCTCGTCCGGGCGGCGCGGTGGGACGCGTCGGCGTTCCGCAGGAGCAGACGATTCCAGGATCGGAGCCAGCCTTTTACAACAATGTGACGGTAGGCGGTGGTCCTGCTCCGGCGCGTGCTTATATAAAGGATCTTTTGCCGGATGTTCTTGAAGGCAACATCCAGCCCGGCCGAGTATTCGATCGGAACGTTGGCCTTGATAACGTTCCAGACGGTTACCGCGCGATGAACGATCGCGAGGCCATCAAGGTGATGGTCACGCCCTAACGAATTGATTAACAGATCGAATAATGAAAAAACGAAAACTTGGAAATAGCGGATTGGAGGTGTCGTCGATCGGACTCGGTTGCATGGGAATGAGCTTTGGGTACGGGCCGCCGAAAACCAAAGAGGAAATGATCTCGCTTATTCACGCCGCTGTGGAACGCGGAGTGACATTTTTCGACACTGCCGAAGTTTATGGCCCATTCGCGAACGAAGAATTGGTGGGCGCAGGCCTTGCTCCGTTTCGCGAGCGAGTGGTGATCGCCACAAAGTTTGGATTCAAACTGGACCCGAAAACCGGGCGATCGATCGGTGTCGACAGCCGGCCGGAGCATATTAAGGAAGTCGCTGAAGCGTCACTCAAACGACTCAAGACGGATGTTATCGATTTGTTCTATCAACATCGTGTTGATCCCGAAGTGCCGATCGAAGATGTGGCTGGTGCGGTGAAGGAATTAATTCGAGACGGAAAGGTGAAGCATTTCGGACTTTCTGAGCCAGGCGTGGAGACGATCCGTCGTGCCCACGCGGTTCAACCGGTCACAGCAGTCCAGAATGAGTACTCACTTTGGTGGCGAAAACCTGAACACGAAGTATTGCCGCTACTCGAACAGCTTGGAATCGGGTTCGTTCCATACAGTCCTTTGGGGCGGGGATTTCTGACCGGTAAGATGAACGAAGACACAACCTTCGATAGCAGCGATTTCCGTAACACACTTCCTCGTTTCACGCCCGAAGCCCGCAAGGCGAATCAGGCGGTGGTTGATTTGTTAGGCGAAATTGCCAAGCTAAAAAAGGCCACGCCTGCTCAGATTGCGCTGGCATGGTTATTGGCGCAAAAACCATGGATTGTTCCAATCCCGGGGACAACAAAACTGAAGCGGCTGGAGGAAAATCTTGGAGCAGCCGAGATCGAATTGACGCAAAATGACCTGGGCGAGATCGAAAACGCTGCGTCGCAAATCGAAGTGCAAGGAGATCGGTATCCCGAGCATTTGGAGCAGATGACGGGACGATAGATCCGATCCAAAGCCAGTCCTTTTCGTCCTCGTACTGAAAGGAAAGGGCGGGTCGAGGGATGAGGACGACGACGAGAACGAGAATTTGAGAATCGTTTCTGTTTTCCTCAGCGCTCTCCGTGGTCTCCACCCGTTGACCGAAGAACTTCAATCCGGCGTTTACGCACGCTTGAAGTGATTACTCTCCAATTATCTTAATCAGAACTCTTTTGCGCCGCTTCCCGTCGAATTCGCCGTAGAAAATTTGTTCCCACGGTCCGAAATCGAGTTTGCCTTTGGTAATTGCAACGACGACTTCCCGGCCCATGATCTGGCGCTTGAGATGGGCGTCTGCGTTGTCTTCGCCCGTTCGGTTGTGTCGATAGGCGTTCGTCGGCGCGTGGGGAGCAAGTTTCTCCAGCCACACCTCGTAATCGTGATGCAATCCAGGTTCATCGTCGTTGATAAAAACGGAAGCGGTGATGTGCATGGCGTTCACCAGACAAAGGCCCTCGATCACACCGCTTCGCTGAACCAATTCCTCGATTTTCGGTGTGATGTTGATGAACCCGCGCCGATTTGGTACTTCGAACCAGATATGTTCCGTCAACGATTTCACTAGCTGTGTGCGTTCAAAGTGAATCACAAAATGCGCGGGTCTGCACCGGAACAAAAGTAGCGAATTTCTTGCCCATCGACCCATACTGGCGAAAGTGAAATGGCGGCCGTTTTCAGGTGCGCCAAATGCGATGTCTGGGCTTAAAACTTCACCAACTTTACTTGGCGATTTCCGAACCGACTCGCGCATGCTCGTTCTCATCGGCCTTGCGTTACCGGTCGGTGCGATCAGCGCGGTCGTTGCGAAGGCGCTGCTCTGGCTGATTGCCGTAATTACCAACTTTGTTTTCTTCCAGCGATATTCGCCGGAACTTGGTTCGCTGCAGCACAATCATCTTGGGGCCTGGGTCATTCTTGCGCCGGTTGCGGGCGCGCTGGTAATTGGTCTGATGGCTCGTTACGGATCGGAAAAGATCCGCGGCCACGGGATTCCGGAAGCGTTGGAAGCGATCCTACTCGGCGGCAGTTCGATTGAACCCAAGGTCGCGGTGCTCAAACCGATTTCATCGGCAATCTCGATCGGAACGGGTGGCCCTTTCGGCGCGGAGGGTCCCATTATCATGACTGGCGGCGCATTCGGATCGATTCTTGCGCAGCTTTTCCATCTCACCGCGGCCGAACGGAAAACGTTACTGGTTGCAGGGGCCGCCGGTGGAATGTCGGCCGTCTTTTCAACACCCATAGCGGCGACATTGCTTGCGGTTGAGCTTCTTCTTTTTGAGTGGCGCCCGCGCAGCTTCATCCCGGTGGCAACGGCGTCGATCGTGGCCTGGCTTTTGCGCGCTCCTTTGATCGGCGTGGGTCCGATTTTTCCTGTCAGGCCACATGATTCGTTAGGCTGGCAAGCCATATTGGTGGCGGTGATCATCGGTATTGCGACTGGATTTGGATCAGGTTTGCTCACTGCGCTTGTCTATCGATGTGAAGACGCATTTTTGAAATTGCCAATACACTGGATGTGGTGGCCGGCCATTGGTGCAGTCTTCGTCGGTATTGGCGGGTGGATTGATCCACGCGTGCTCGGCGTCGGATACGACCTCATTCACGGTCTTTTGCGTGGACAAATTATTGGTGCGGCTTTGATCGGGTTACTAATTGGAAAATCGTTAGTCTGGTCAATCGCGCTGGGCTCTGGAACATCCGGCGGTGTGCTGGCGCCTCTTTTAATTATTGGTGGCGCGTTGGGCGCCGGTCTTGGACAATTCGTTCACGTCGGAGACGTCGGTCTGTGGGCCGGCGTAGGAATGGCTGCGATGATGAGCGGGACGATGCGTTCGCCTTTAACCGGAATGTTCTTCCTTCTCGAGCTCACACACGATTTGAAAGCGCTGCCTGCGTTTCTATGCGGTTCCGTTGCCGCCCTTGCCGTGACCGTCCTTCTCTTGCGCCGTTCGATTCTCACCGAGAAACTCGCGCGCCGAGGCCAGCATATTGCGCGTGAATACAGTGTGGATCTCTTTGAGCTGATGCGCGTAGGCGACGTGATGGATAAAGATGCGCCGTTGATTCCCGCGACTACACCGTTACAACGATTTTCGGCGCGCGTGGCCAGCGGCGATCCGCTCATTTGCACTCGACAGGGAACATTGCTGGGCAACGAAGGTGGCGAACTGGTGGGAATTATTACTCGAGGCGATGTCGTGCGAGCTTTCGAGCGCTCTGGCGATCCAAGTGTGACTGTTCTCGATGTCGGCTCGACAAAACTGATTGTCGCCTACGCAGATGAAACATTACATGACGCTATCGCGCGAATGCTCAGGCACGATGTTGGACGTTTGCCGGTCGTTGACCGCGGAAATGAGAAAAGAGTGATCGGATATCTTGGCCGCGCCAGCATTATGGCGGCGCGGGAGCGTTATCATCGCGATGAGCAATTACGCGAACGCGGAATTCGCAGACCCGAGTTGATCGAGGTCGAAAGCGTCTAAGGTAAGTGGAGCCGCGAAGCCGCATGGAAGTCAAAGTTCGTTCAGGCACGCCAGCGGACGCGGAGATTTGCGGCAGGATTTGTTATGACGCATTCAAGATGATTTCAGAGGTGCACGGCTTCGTGCCTGATTTTCCGTCGCCTGAAGTGGCGATTGACGTGTTAGCGAAAATCCTAGCGAATCCGCAGTTTTATTCTGTCGTTGCTGAAGTCGATGGGCGAATTGTTGGCAGCAATTTTTTGGACGAACGCAACACGATCGCAGGCGTTGGGCCGATTACGGTCGATCCGAGCGCACAAAATAGCACCATTGGCCGGCGCTTGATGAACGCCGTGCATGAGCGCGCGGCTGATAGGCACTTTGCCGGTGTGCGATTGATTCAAGCCGGCTTTCATACCCGATCGCTCTCTTTGTATACGAAGCTTGGCTATGATGTTCGTGAACCTCTGGCGTGCATGCAAGGCAAGGCCATCGGAATTTCCATCGAAGGCCATGTTGTTAGGCCGGCGACCGAAGCAGACATCGACAACTGCAACCGGTTATGCCAGCGAGTGCATGGCCACCATCGCGGAGGGGAATTGCGCGAGGCGATTGCAAAACGTTCCGCAACCGTGGTCGAACAAGATCGAGGAATTACAGGTTACGCGACTGTTATCGGGTTTTTTGGCCACGCTGTTGGCGAGACAAACAACGATTTGAAGGCGCTGATTGGCGCGGCAAAGGAATTCCTGGGTCCCGGGTTTCTTCTTCCTTCGCGGAACGGGGAACTATTTCGCTGGTGTCTGAGCAATGGCTTGCGAATCACGCAGCCAATGACTTTGATGAGCAGGGGCGTCTACAACGAACCGGCTGGCGCGTTTCTGCCGTCGATCTTGTACTAGCTGCTCGCTCACCAATCTTCACGACGTGGTACCTGAACGTGTCACAAATTTATTTGGACGAACTTTGGCGGCGCATGGATATCGATTTGCCCGAGGACGCCGTCACCGGAATTAAAGAAGCGATGCGGTGTATTCGCGGGAATGACGACGATGCTGCCGGCCTTAACTTTGCGGGTGTCATCACCGACGGCAATGGTCGCAGTACCTTCGACAGTGAATGCCACCTCGACGTACGGATGCTGTGCAACGGTGGACCCTCGGCTGGTTCAGCTTTGACAAGGTATGCCGGGAAGGATGCGCCCTGTTTGTCGCCATGAAGTTCATATGACATTCCAACAAACGGCAGTTGCTTGAGATTCAAAAAGCTCATAAGCGGACTATCGCTCGGGAAAACATCAAGGGAGGAAGGATTAATTCGGTTTCGTGCGTTGCGGATTTTCTCAGCAATTCGCTTCGAGAATTTTCGCAACTTTCTGAATGGTGTTCCAATTGCGGTTAGTAGCAGGAACGCCAAGGAGCTTCTCGAGCCTGCCGAGATAACCGATCGCTTTCATCTGTCGTCGATAAACGCCCAAAACGAATCGATTCTCGATCGTAATAACCTTGAGCAACCAGTCGTCATCCGACGGCAGGCAGAGCGGAAGCGGAGGCAGCGACATGGGGCGTTTAAGCAGGACGTTAACGAAGCATATGATGTCTGGGCCGGATGGATGGCCTGCAAATGGATCTGTCGACACGAGTTTCATTATTTCGCGCGCGGCACAGATCATCATGTCGCACTTGAACGGTAATTTTTTTGCGATCGCGGCGCGGAGAGTCGATTCGCTAACATTTTCGCGGACGACGAAGGTGCCGACTGCGCCAATATTAACCATGCCAAAGCTCGATAATTGCTTCGCGATCACTGCGGGCTGACAGCGATTCGCTGTCCCGACGTTCACTGCGCGCAGAAATACAACCCAGCGCATTTGGAAGTCACCAATGAGAAGTCATCAGCGAGCGTTTAGCAACTCTCTTCCCAAGGAATTTTTTTCCACTAAACTGCGCAGGTGGAGCTAAACGGTCAGGCGCTCACTCTGGAGGAAATCGCGGCGGTCGCATTTGGCGACGAGCAGGTTGAAATTTCACCATCCGCGCGTTCACGCATCGATGCTTCCCGTAAAGTTGTCGAACAAATCGTTGCGCGCGATGCCGTAGTTTACGGAGTCAACACCGGTTTCGGTAAACTCTCCGACGTCCGAGTGCCAAAGAACGAATTGCGGCAACTCCAACTGAACCTTGTGCGTAGTCACGCCTGCGGAATTGGCCGGCCGCTTTCGGAACCGGAGGTGCGCGCGATGATGCTACTCCGGGCCAACGTTCTGACCCTCGGCTTCAGCGGAATCCGTTGGGATGTCATCGACTTGCTTTGCGCGATGCTCAATCATCGTGTGCACGCTGTTGTTCCGGAAAAAGGCTCGGTCGGCGCAAGTGGCGATCTTGCGCCGCTCGCGCATTTGGCATTAACCGTGATAGGTGAGGGCGAGGCATTTTTTCAAGGTAAGCGGATGGCGACGGCCGAAGCGCTGCGGAGTGCAAAATTAGATGCCTTGGAACTCGAAGCGAAGGAAGGCCTCGCCTTGCTCAATGGCACGCAAGCCATGCATGCGGTAGGCGGACTCGCGCTCCTGCGTGCACAGCGTCTGGCAAGGGTGGCGGATGTTTCCGGCGCGATGAGTCTCGAAGCGCTCAAAGGTACGCCCGTCGCATTCGATCCCCGTTTGCAGGACGCGCGGCCGCATCCCGGCCAGAAAGCCGCGGCAGCGCATCTTCTGTCCTTGATGGAAGATAGTGAGATCCGTGAGTCGCACGTTACGGACGATCCGCGTGTGCAGGATGCATACAGCCTGCGTTGCATGCCGCAGGTGCACGGCGCGGTACGCGGCGCTCTTGCACACTGTGAAGATGTTTTACTCATCGAGTCGGCATCAGCGACCGATAATCCGCTCGTATTCGCGGATAGCGGCGAAGTGATTTCCGGCGGGAATTTTCACGGCGCGCCGCTTGCCTTCGCGTTCGATTACGCGGCGATTGCAATCACCGATTTGATGAGCATCAGCGAACGCCGCATCGATCGTCTCGTTAACCCTGACAAGAGCGAAGGGCTTCCCGCATTTCTCGCCCAACGGCCAGGAGTCGAATCGGGATTCATGATCGCGCACGTCGCGGCTGCCTCCCTGGTGAACGAAGCGCGCGTGCTCGCTCATCCAGCCAGCGTGGACAACATTACGACCTCCGGCGGAAAAGAAGATCACGTATCCATGGGAATGACGAGCGCGCTCAAACTGCGATCGATCGTCGAACTTGCGGAAAACTTACTCGCTATCGAATTGCTTGCCGCTGCTGAAGGTCTGGAACATCGCCGTCCGTTGAAGGCCGGTCGCGGTGTCGAGCGAGCATTCGCTGCTGTACGTAAAGTCGCGCCGCCGTTGACGTGCGATCGCGCTTTGTCAGGCGATATGGCCGGTGTTGCTGAAGCGGTTCGACGAGGCGGTTTTGATGACGAAGCAATTTAGCCGCTTGCGTTTTGGAGTGCGGCAGTGCTCTGCCGCTTTTTTGTGGAGCGCGACGGAGCGTTTCCGGAGGAAAGCGGCGTCAAGCCGCCACACTTCAAAACGTGGCCGCAGCTGTCCCCACAAGAGGATTGCCGATAGAGATATAATTCGCATCTTTGAGGTATGAGCGGACGCCGGATTATTCACGCCCCACGTGGCAGCGAGCGCGTCTGCAAAGGCTGGCATCAGGAAGCAGCGATGCGGATGTTGATGAATAACCTCGATCCGGAGGTGGCAGAAAACCCCGATCAACTAGTGGTGTATGGTGGGACCGGTCGCGCGGCGAGAAGCTGGGAAGCTTTCGATGCGATTGTTCGTTCGCTACACGAGCTCGAAAACGACGAAACGCTTCTGGTTCAATCGGGAAAGCCGGTCGGGAAATTTAGAACGCACGATCAAGCTCCGCGGGTACTAATCGCCAACTCTAACCTTGTCGGTCAGTGGAACAATTATTCCGAGTTCAATCGCCTCGAGCGAATGGGATTGACGATGTACGGACAAATGACGGCCGGTTCGTGGATTTACATCGGTAGCCAGGGAATCGTGCAGGGTACGTTCGAAACGTTTGCTGCTGCCGGGCGGAAACACTTCGGCGGATCGCTTGACGGAAAATTTATTGTAACTGGCGGGCTCGGCGGCATGGGTGGCGCGCAGCCGCTTGCCGCGACGATGAATGGCGCAGTTTTCCTGGGCGTCGATGTTGACCCGGCTCGGATCGAGAAGCGATTGAAAAGCGGATACTGCGACAAGATCGCAAGGTCGGTCGATGAAGCGCTTAAGCTAATTGATCAGGCGCGAAAAGATCGAAAATCCATTTCGGTCGGTTTAGTTGGCAATTGCGCCGATGTTCTGCCTGAAATTGTAAAGCGAGATATTGTCCCCGACGTGCTGACTGACCAAACAAGCGCGCACGACGCGTTGAATGGTTACGTGCCGCATGGGATGTCACTCGAAGACGCGGTAGCGTTTCGAAGAAAAGATCCGGATGGATACATCGAACGCGCGATGCAATCCATGGCAGTGCATGTCGAAGCGATGCTGGCGTTACAAAAGAAAGGCGCAATCACGTTTGATTACGGCAATAACATTCGAGCTCAGGCGCAAAAGGCCGGAATAAAAAACGCGTTCGACATTCCAGGTTTTGTTCCCGAATACATTCGTCCGCTTTTTTGCGAAGGACGCGGCCCGTTTCGCTGGGTCGCTTTGAGTGGCGATCCAGCCGATATCGCGCGCACCGACACACTCGCGCTCGAATTATTTCCCAGGAACCACACGCTGTCGCGCTGGATGAAGCTGGCAAAGGAGCGGATTCATTACCAGGGTTTGCCTGCGCGAATTTGCTGGCTCGGTTATGGCGAACGCGCGGAGTTTGGCGTTGCCATCAACGAGCTGGTGAAGAGTGGGGAAATCAAAGCACCGATCGTGATCGGTCGCGATCACCTCGATACCGGTTCGGTCGCTTCTCCGAATCGCGAGACGGAAGATATGCTCGATCACAGCGACGCCATAGCCGACTGGCCATTGCTCAATGCGCTCGTTAACACTGCCGCCGGCGCATCGTGGGTGTCGATCCACAATGGTGGTGGTGTCGGCATCGGTTTTTCGCAGCACGCCGGCATGGTGGTTGTGGCTGATGGCAGCGAAAATTCCAAGCGCCGCTTGGAGCGGGTTCTCACCAGCGATCCCGGCATGGGTATTCTTCGCCACGCCGATGCCGGGTACTCTCGCGCCATCGAGTTTGCTGCCGCGCATCACGTCGACATACCGATGAAGCCGCAGCCCCGCGATTAACGGTTAACCAGCCAATCCTAGTCATGAAAAAACTGATCGAATGTGTGCCGAATTTTTCTGAGGGACGGGACGGGGATGTGATTCGGCAGATTACCGATGCGATTCAGTCGGTCGATGGCGTTTCGTTGCTTGACGTTGATCCAGGTGCGAGCACGAATCGAACTGTCGTGACTTTTGTCGGTGATCTCGACGAAGCAGTGGAAGCGGCGTTTCGCGGGATAAAAAAGGCGGCGGAACTGATTGATATGCGCAAACACAAAGGTGCGCATCCGCGCATGGGCGCAACTGACGTCTGCCCCTTCATTCCAGTGAGTAATGTCAGTTGGGAGGAAGCGATTGAGTGTGCCAATCGGCTGGGGAAGCGCGTCGGCGAGGAATTGAAAATCCCGGTCTATTTATATGAGAGAGCCGCCACGGATAAATCGCGTTCGAACCTTGCTGTGATTCGCGCAGGCGAATACGAAGGATTTTTTGAAAAGATAAAACAACCGGAGTGGAAGCCGGATTTTGGACCCCCGGTATTCGGCGAGAAATCCGGGGGCACCGTGATTGGCGTTCGCGACTTTCTGATCGCCTACAACGTGAACCTGAACACCAAATCAGTGCGGCGTGCGAACGCGGTCGCCTTTGATGTCCGAGAGCAGGGGAGAGTGAAGACTCAAGACGGGACGCCGTCAGGGAAGCCAGTTCTGGACGCGAATGGCGAGCCGGTCCGCATTCCTGGCATGTTGAAACACGTGAAAGGAATTGGCTGGTTCGTGAAGGAATATGGCATCGCGCAAGTATCGATGAATCTGACAAACATCGAGGAAACGCCTCTACACGCAGCGTTCGATGCATGCGTGGAGTCAGCGGCGAAACGGGGCTTACGCGCGACAGGTTCGGAGATCGTCGGGATGGTTCCAAAAAAATCGCTGCTCGATGCCGGCCGTTATTTTCTTAAAAAACAACGATGCTCCGAGGGCGCGTCGGAAGAGGAACTGATGGACGTCGCCGTTCGTTCGATGGGCCTGGGTGAACTGAAGCCTTTTGTGCCGACAGACAAGGTGATCGAATTGAAAATCGAATCAGCTCAGCCGCAGGCGTCCCTCGTAAAACTGGATGTGCGCGATTTTTGCAATGAAACATTGAGCGATTCACCCGCACCCGGTGGAGGTTCCGTGGCGGCATTGATGGGAGCCCTCGGCGCCTCGTTAGGCGGGATGGTGGCGAATCTTTCCGCTGGGAAACGTGGTTGGGATGATAAGTTGGAATATTTCAGCAATTGGGCGGTAAAAGCGCAGCAACTGAAAGACGAGCTTCTTTTTCTGGTCGATGAAGACACGAACGCGTTCAACAAGGTGATGGATGCATTTGCATTGGCCAAAAACTCGCCAGAAGAAAAAGTAGCGCGCGCTGAGGCGATTGAGGCGGCCACAAAACATGCAGCCAGGGTGCCGCTAAGAGTGATGGAGACTGCCGGCAAATCCTATGAACTGCTGTCTGAGATGGCGAACAATGGAAATCCAGCTTCGGTTTCGGATGTCGGCGTCGGCGCGCTGGCGACGCGAGCGTGCATCAGAGGGGCCGCGATGAACGTGCGGATCAATCTTGGTCAACTTAAGGACAAGAGATTCAAGAGCCGTTTCCAGAAACGACTTCAGAAGGTGAGCGCGGAGTCAGAAGCGCAGTTCAGAAAAATCATTAGAACGGTAGAGCGCAAGCTTGGCTAGAGGTGTGACCCCGGTCGATCCTCCACGAACGTTTGCGACGGTCCGAGACGGTCGCTACAGAAGAATCTGTTCATGAGTTCACTCGCCGTTCTGCACGCTTTGCAATTCGTCACGTTAAGCGGACCAAAGCGGCCGCGCGTTGGGAACGAGTTGTCGGAACTCGGCGTTGTTTGCAATGGCGGAATGCTCATCCGCGAGGGAAGGATCGAGAGAGTTGGTCCGAGCGACGAGATCGAAAAGAATATGGGCGGAGCGGAAATTGTGGATGCGCGCGGACGCGTTGTGATGCCGGGATTTGTTGATGCGCATACGCATTTGATCTTTGCAGGCAATCGGCTTGATGATTTCGAGCGGCGTTCACGAGGCGAAACGTACGAGCAGGTTGCGAAAGCGGGCGGCGGGATTTGGTCAACCGTGGAAAGAACCCGTGAGGCGAGTGAAACCGATCTCCTCACCCAGGCAAAAAAGCATGCGAACTGGTTCCTGCGCTGTGGAACCACTACAGTCGAAGCGAAGTCTGGCTACGGTCTGACCGTTGAAGATGAATTAAAGATTTTGCGCGTTCTACGTCAACTGAATGAGGAGGTTCCGTTGGAAATCGTCCCGACGTTTCTAGGCGCGCATGCCGTTCCCAGGAAACCCTCGCCGGATGATTATTTGGAACTTGTGATCACCGAAATGTTGCCGCGCGTGACCGCCGAAAGACTCGCGGAATTTTGTGATGTTTTTTGCGAGCGCGGTTATTTCGATATCGATCGGTCGCGCAAAATTTTATCCGCAGCAAAGAAGGTCGGGCTGAGTTTGCGTGGGCACGTCGATCAACTAACAAATTCCGGCGGTGCAAAGTTGATGGCGGAGATGGGTGCAACCACGGCGGACCATCTGGAACAAACGGACGCGGAAGGGATTGCCGCCTTGAAGGACGCAAATGTGCAACCGGTTTTACTGCCGGGTTCGGTTTACGCGCTTGGGTCGACCCGTTATCCCCGCGCACGCGAAATGATAGAGGCCGGGCTCGCGGTCGTGCTCGCGACCGATTTCAATCCCGGATCATCGCCAACACCGAGCATGCCCATGGTTCTGTCCCTTGCGTGCACGCAAATGAAAATGTCGCCTGCGGAAGCGATCACTGCGTCAACCGTGAACGCAGCATACACCCTAAATCGAGGGGATAAGATTGGTTCTCTTGAGCCTGGCAACCTTGCCAACTTCGTGATCTTCGATTGCCAGGATTATCGTGAGTTAGCGTACTGGTTTGGAATGCCACAGACGCATGCGGTATATGTAAAAGGCGGACGCGTTCTATGACTGGCTGTAGTGTGCGCTGTTCTCAGCGCA
This sequence comes from Candidatus Udaeobacter sp., assembly GCA_036522635.1. GTDB lineage: Bacteria > Verrucomicrobiota > Verrucomicrobiia > Chthoniobacterales > UBA10450 > Udaeobacter. The sequence continues at coordinate 13,113 of DATDFM010000133.1, forward strand.
GTCTTGCACCACAACGACGCATCTCTGCTGAGGACGCCGGATACTACAAGAAAGCGACCGGAGCGATTGCCCTGCAACAAAGTAGCTGCGACGCTTGCTCTTATTCGGCAAGTGCTACGAATTGATATGGAAGATGAAATTCTGAAACTGGAAGAGGCGTTCGCGGAGGCAATCGTTAAAAACGACCTCGAAGGCCTCGGACGAATTGCCGCGGATGACTGGATCATCATTGACCCCAACGGAGAAATAGTTGATCGGGCGCGCTTTTTCGAGGTGATCAAATCGGGCGCGTTGACCCATGACACGATGGAGTCGGGAGATTTCCGGGTGCGCGTTTACGGCGATGTCGCCGTGGTTACCGCGATAACCAGCACGAACGGAAAGTTTATGGGAGAAGAATTCAGCACGCGGGAACGGGCCACGGATGTTTTTGTAAGGCGCGATGGGTGCTGGCGATGCGTGCTGACGCATCTGACTCGATTGGGAAAAAAGTGAGCCGATTCGCGCGGGCGGGGACGCACCAAGTCATGCCCCGTTGATTGCCGGGGCAGATTTTGCGGTGTCTACTGAGCACCGCTACAGTGACGCACGATGAAGGTTGAAGTGGAAAAACAGCCGGGTTCCATCTCGAAGCTGCAGATTGAATTGCCAGCGGCTGAGGTGGCGAAGGAATGGGACTCCATCGCGAACAGTTTTGCGCGCTTTGCAAAAATACCAGGATACCGGCCGGGCAAAGCCCCGCGCGCGGTGATCGACAAAAGATTTCGTAAGGAAATCCAGGATGAAGTTACCAAGAAGCTCGTTTCGAAAAGCTATCACGAAGCGGTCGAACAAGAGCAATTGCGCGTCGCTTCGCTAACGAACATTGAGGATGTTGAGTTTGGCGAGGACAAGTCCATGCGCTTCCGCGCTACTGTGGTCACCGCGCCCGAGTTTGAGCTTCCCGATTATAAGCAGATTCCAGTGCAGTTGCCGGACACAAAGATTTCCGAAGCAGACGTCGAAGAGGCGATCGAACGTTTGCGTGACCAATCCGCCGATTTTGTGGATGTGCCGGAGCGTGCGCTGCAAATGGGCGATTTCGCGGTGCTCGATTTTGAAGGTTCCATAGAAAACAAGGCGATTAGCGAAATCGCGCCTCAAGCCAGCAAGAGTTTACACGGCGGAAAGAAATTCTGGCTGCATCTGGCGCCCGAAAATTTTCTACCAAGATTTTGTGAGCAACTAATTGGACTAAAACCCGGCGAGACACGCCTGGTAATCGTTGATTTTCCCGGCGATTTTCCAGTGAAGGAACTCGTTGGCAAGAAAGCCGATTACTCTGTTACGTTGCATGAGATCAAGGAGAAGGTGTTGCCACCGATTGACGATGCACTTGCAGCGAAGCTGGTTCCCGGCAAAACGCTGACTGCTCTTCGCGAAATGATCGAGCACGACCTCGAACACGCCAAAGAGCATGACGTCGAAAGGGCGAAAGAAGCCCAAATCCTCAAGTATTTGCACGAGCGAATCCAGGTAGAGCTGCCACCGGCGCTTCTGCAAAACGAAACCCGTCGCGCACTTGCTGAGTTGGTTCAACGGAATCGAGAGCGCGGTGTTACCGACGACATGCTAAAGGACAAAGAGAAAGAATTGATCGATGCCGCGGCAGGAATGGCGGCGCACCGGCTGAAGACTAACTTTATTCTGCATCGAATCGCCGAAGGCGAAAAGGTTCAGGTCACAAAAGAAGATCTCGATTCGCGCATCAAACACGAAGCGTCTCGATACGACATTTCGCCTGACAAAATGCGCAAAGAATTGCAGCAACGGAACGCGCTGGACGACCTCGCTGAGCAGCTTCTGCTGGGTAAGACTCTTGATTTCCTGAAGGCGAATGTTAGCATCGAATTAACCAAAGAACCCACCGTCAAAGAAGAGAAATCATGACCATATTTAACGAAAATGTCTCGCAGGTGCTGGTCCCGATGGTCGTGGAGCAGACTGGTCGAGGCGAACGCAGCTATGACATTTACTCACGGCTGCTAAAGGACCGCATCGTTTTTGTAGGTCAGATTGACGATCACATTGCAAACCTTGTGATCGCGCAATTGCTGTTCCTGCAGATGGAGGACGGCAAAAAGGACATCAATCTTTACATCAACTCACCGGGCGGCGTGGTTACGGCCGGGTTGGCAATTTTCGATACGATGCAGTTTCTGACCTGCGATGTGGTGACGTATTGCATCGGCATGGCAGCGAGCATGGGGGCAGTGTTGCTCTGTGCGGGAACGAAAGGCAAACGGTTTGCGCTACCTAACTCGGACATCATGATTCACCAGGTGCACGGCGGAGCCCAAGGTCAGGCGAGCGACGTGGAACGTCAGGTCGATTACATGTTCAAGCTGAAGAAACGCATTATTCGCATCATCTCGCAGCACACTGGCAAATCTGAAGAGCAAGTCCGAATCGATTCGGATCGCGATTATTATATGTCGGCAGACGAGGCAAAGGCATATGGTCTGGTGGACGAAGTGATTAAGTCGCGGAAGGAAATAAAGCTATTAGACGGCAGCACACCGCCGGATGGCCGGCTGGTCGATGTGCCCGACGTGGTTCTATCCAGGAAAGGCTAACGCGGAAATCCAGAGCATATGGCGCGCGCTTCAAACCTCACCATGTGCTCCTTCTGTGGCAAAAGCCACGCAGAAGTGCGAAAGCTCATTGCCGGTCCGGGCGTGTACATCTGCGACAGCTGTATCAACGTTTGCAAAAGCATTCTCGATAAAGAACTCAACGAAGACGCCCGTCGTCAGTCTTCAAACATCCGGGTCCCCAAGCCGGCACAAATTCGGGAAGCTCTTGATCAATACGTAATCGGACAGGACGTCGCTAAAAAGACATTGTCGGTGGCGGTGCACAACCACTACAAGCGCGTGCTGCAAACTTCCGCACCCGCAGACACTTCAGCTGCCTTTCAATCAGATCCGCTGGCGGATGTTGAGATCGAGAAAAGCAACATTCTGCTTATCGGTCCCACGGGTTCGGGGAAGACCCTGCTCGCCAAGACGCTTGCCAGAATTCTTGACGTGCCGTTTTGCATCGCCGACGCCACGACGTTGACGGAAGCCGGCTACGTCGGTGAAGACGTAGAAAACATCATTCTCCGATTGCTTCAAAATGCGGATTACGATGTGAAGCGCGCCGAGATAGGAATTGTTTACATAGACGAGATCGACAAGATCGGCCGCAAAACCGACAACGTTTCCATCACGCGCGATGTTTCCGGCGAAGGCGTGCAGCAGGCTTTGCTGAAAATTTTGGAAGGCAGTACGTGTAATGTTCCGCCCCAAGGTGGCCGTAAGCATCCGCACCAGGAATACATTCAGGTTAATACCGAAAAGATCCTTTTCATCTGTGGCGGGGCATTCATAGGGCTCGACAAAATTATCCAAAAACGAATTGGCCAAAAAGTGATGGGGTTTGGCAGCCCGACACTCGAAGTCGAGGATGCATTGCGTAAACAGTCGATCCGCTACGTGGAACCGGAAGATCTGCTGGCGTTCGGGATGATACCGGAATTCATCGGTCGCCTCCCGGTTGTCAGTTCGCTAGACGCGCTCACTGAGGACGAGATGGTCGCGATTTTGACGGAAACGAAAAATGCCATGGTGAAACAGTACACCAAACTGTTCTCGATGGAGGGAGTCCGTCTTACTCTGACCAAAGATGCGCTGCGCGCGCTCGCAGCGCAGGCTGTCACCAAAGGTACAGGCGCGCGTGCGCTGCGTTCAATGCTCGAACGCATTATGCTCGACATTATGTACGACGTGCCGAGCCGCGAAGATATCGCAGAAGTCACCATCAATCGCGCGGTGGTAGAGGGCAAAAAGGTTCCCCTGATTCGCAAGAAACAGGACAAGAGCGCGGCTTAGCCCCGAAAGCGTTCGGCCTGGTGAAAAGTTAAAAGCGTTACACGGTTACAAGGGTCGCCGGACTTTTTCTTTGTAACCTTGTAATTTTTGTAACTATTTCACGTCTTTATGCGCGCGATGCTCATCAACACCGGCACCGAACTTTTGCTTGGTGACGTTCAAGACGCGCATCTGGCGTTTATCGCGCGGGAAATTCTTCCGCTGGGCCTGCGGATTGAAGAACGGCGAACCGTTCCCGATAGCGACGTGATTCGTCGCACACTCACTGAATTATTCCCGCATTGCGAAATTCTTTTCGTAACGGGCGGTCTCGGTCCAACTACGGACGACATCACCCGCGAAATGGTTGCTGAATCACTGGGTTTGGAGTTGCGTCAGGACCCCGAATTGTTGGCCTGGCTTGAGCAGAGACTGCAGGTCCGCGGGATCAAATGGACTTCAGGTATTGCGCGCCAGGCTGATGTGCTTGCAGGGGCGGAGGTTCTACCGAACGAAAATGGAAGCGCGCCGGGGTTTTATCTGAAGGCGAACATCAATGCGCGGATTGCGTCGCCGCACGTCTTCGTTTTACCAGGTCCACCTCGGGAACTTCAGCCCATGTTCAAGAAATTCGCGATCCCGATTTTGAAATCGATTATCAAGGTGCCGCTCCAGGTCGAACGGCGGTCGTACACTATTGCTGGCATGGGCGAGTCTCTGGTTGAAAAAGCAATTGGCAGGAAGGTCCTGACAATTCCGGGCATCGAATTGGGCTATTGCGCACGACCAGGTGAAGTGGAAGTACGGATCATCGGAGATCCAAAGGCGATCGCAGCAGCTGACGCCGTCATTCGTCGCGAATTGGGCGTTTCAATTTTCTCCGACAACGGCGAGCCGCTTGCGGCAGTCGTCGTGGGACTGTTGAAACAACGAAACGAAACGTTAGCAACTGCCGAATCGTGTACTGGCGGTCTGATCGCAAATGAGATCACTAATGTGCCGGGAGCGTCGGAAGTTTTCCTGGCGGGTTATGTCACGTATGCGAACTCAGCAAAGAGCGACGTCTTGAATGTCGATGCGAAGCTAATCGAAAAACATGGCGCAGTTAGTGAAGCAGTCGCGCGTGCGATGGCCGAAGGCGCACGTGCACGAGCAGCCTCCACCTACGCGCTTGCTACGACCGGCATCGCGGGCCCGACCGGCGGCTCGGAAGAGAAGCCGCTCGGAACGGTTTACATCGCGCTGGCTTCAAAAACTTCAAAGACCCTTGCCATGAAATTCCGTTTCCTAACGGATCGCGAGACCTTCAAACAATTAGCGGCTCAAACGGCGATCGATCTTTTGCGACGGAAATTACTCAAGGAAACTGATAGTCGTTCCGACCGAAGTCGGGGAACCTCGTAGCACGCGTTTTCAGTTTGGCAGCGAGATGTATCGACAACGCTCTCGATGGCGGCTGGCGTTAGTAATCGCCGACGTCGACCTTGGTGCCAATTCTTACAGTGTCGTAGAATAACTTGGCCCCGTCAGCCGACATCCGAATACAGCCATGCGATGCAGGATATCCGGGCAAAATCCCGACATGCATTCCGACGCCTTCGCCGGTTAACCGCATGAACCACCGCATCGGCGCACCGACGTAGTGTGTTCCGCTCGGCGCGGAGTCGGCCTTGGCACTGATGCCCGAGCGAACGACTCGACCAGAGCTGTCGACAAAGTCGCCATAGATGCTCGAACGATGGTCCGGATCTTTTTCAAGAACGGAAAAATGACCCTGGGGTGTACTGTGCCCGGCTTTCCCGGAAGAGATCGGACTATCGGCTGCAATTTCCTCACCGACCATCAAATAGGCCCGCTGCTTGGGAATAGAGACGCGAACGTGCACGTTATCCGGCGTCGCCTGGCTGAGCACCGATTGATTTACCTTCAACGGGGGCTGGCGGCTGATGTAAGCGGACGCGCCGCGCATCTGTCGCGGCTGGGGTGTGGGCCTTGGTGATCTCGGCCCGAAAAGACGAAACTGTGCGCTGATTGAGGAGGCAAGAGCCGTCAACAGAAGCGCAATAAGAAATGTTCGGAGTGCTCTGGGCATAATTATCAGCCGCCACTGTAGCTGTTTACGCGCCGAAGCCAACCGGTTAACCAACGTGATTCATGCCGGTCGGCAGGAGCGTTCTGGACGCGTCGGGTCAGGACGGCTTTCGCCGCGCGCGCAAATTCATCTGGCGCCCCTGAATCCGAAGTGCCGTGCATCGCCTCCAGCACTTGGAGCAAACCCCATCCCTGTCCCTGGTACCGTTCGGTGTGCAAGACGCCTTCTCCTTTAAAGTTAACGTAATCGATCAGGGCGTAGCATCCCTGCGGTGTTTTCGTCAAGCGTTCAAATTGCTGTTGCACGTTAGTTCGGTCGGCAGTCGCCGCTTCGGCCAGCATCTTAGGCAGAGCAGCTTCCAATCTGGCAACAAGAAATTCTGCCTGAAGATCGATTGTATCAGATAAAAACCGCCGCAACTGATTCATCTCAGGTGAATTTTGCGCTTGCAAAAAGTCGACCCGCGAGTTCCAGGGACACGGTTGTCCACGGCCAACATTCAGAAGAAATGCCGGCAACTTCGCGCCGCGGTTTGATACGAATTTCACCAGCTCCGGGAAACTTTCTTCGAACGGGCCGCGCCGGCCCTTCGGATACCAGATGAAATGGCCAATGCCGAGCGATGCGAAATCTTCGCCCTGGTTCCATGAGGTGAGCCCGGAAATAGTCCCATTGCACTCATTTTGCCAGACTCTTCTTCCGATTTTCAAAGCGTCGCCGTGGGAGATCGTGATCGCCTGTGCCGGTTCCAGCCACGGCGCAATCAGTCCGGCGGTCGCGATCGCAAGTCGCCAGACGGCGCCGTTGGATCGATCGCAAACCTGATTTCTTGACGGGCGGCGTTTATCCATTAGCGTGCGACTTTCTGCGGCGACCAACCTTAAATTAAAACGGCGCGGAAACACGATCTTATGAAACGTTTTATTGTTATTGTCAGCGCATCCTTACTTGCATTCCCATTATTCGGGCAAGACAAATCACCACAGCTAAAAGACCAAAAGGAAAAGGTCAGCTACAGCATCGGCATGCAGATCGGATTCAATCTCGGCCGCCAGAAGGTGGATATTAACCCCGATATCCTGGCTGCCGGAATCAAAGACGCCATTGCCGGGAAACCGCAACTAACGCCCGACCAGGTCAAGGAGATCATGGCGCAATTCGAGAAAGACATGGATCAGAAACAGAAACAGCTGGGCGAAAAAAACAAAACGGACGGTGCGAAGTTTCTTGAAGACAACAAGAAGAAACCCGGTGTGAAAACGACTGCCAGCGGCCTGCAATACAAGGTCGAAAAAGAAGGAACCGGAGCAACGCCCAAAGCCACCGATATGGTGACCGTGAATTATCGGGGCACTCTGATCGATGGCACCGAATTCGACAGTTCGTACAAGCGCGGCCAGCCGGCGACCTTTCCCGTCAACGGAGTGATCAAAGGATGGACGGAAGCGCTTCAACTGATGAAGCAGGGAGCGAAATACCAGTTGTTTATCCCCGCCAGCCTCGCTTATGGGGAGCGGGCAATGGGTCCGGACATCGGTCCGAACTCAACATTGATTTTTGAAGTCGAATTACAGGACGTGAAACCGCCTCCAACACCGGCCCCGCAGACTCAGGGTGCCGCGAAGGTCCCTCCTGCCGCATCACCGGCGCCAACCAAGAAATAGCTGCGAGGCAGTTGCTTTCGTCGGCGCGTCACTTCTGTGACGCGCCGACTTTTTTTGTCTACGGGCTTGGCACTGATTCCCATTGCAACACCGGAGCGTCGCCCCATAAACCTTCCAAACTGTAGAAGGCGCGTTTGTCCCGGTGAAAGATGTGAATGACTACCTGCAGATAATCGAGCACGATCCATTGGCTTGCTGGAAATCCATCGACTGCCACGGGTCGTAGCGAGTAATCGTCACGCAAGCGTGCTTCAATTTCGTTGGCAATTGCTTTGAGCTGCGGCTCGGACGTGCCCGAGCAGATTACGAAGAAATCCGTAAAACTCGAAATGTCCCGCAAATCCAACACGACAATGTCCTCGGCCTTCTTGTTCGAGGCGAGTTCGGCGCAGGTTTTTGCTAAATTTTCCGGCGTTATTGCGATTGCTCCCGATAAAGTTTTTCGCGCTGAATGATCTCTTCCACCGAGTCGGGGACCAGATAACGAATCGATTCGTTCTGCGCAACTCTTCGTCTTATTTCAGTGGCAGAAATATCGATGCGACGGTGGATCAACTGATAAGAATGTGACGGTTGTTTCCCGGAGCGATCGAGAACCACAAAGCGAACCATCTGGTCCAGGTCGGAGAACCGGTGCCACCGTGGTAATTGCTGAACGTTGTCTTCACCGATCAAGCAATAGATAGACGCATCGGATTCGCGCCGGCGAATTTCTTCAACGGTGTCGATGGTATAGGAAGGCGGCGGTCGCAGCAGCTCGCATTCATTCACTTCAAACTCCGGCTCGTCTTTGATGGCCGCTTGTAACATCGCTAACCGTACTTCGCCGCTCGCGACTGGGGCGGCCTTCTTGAGAGGAGAAATCGCCGCCGGAACCAGAATCACTTTCTCAAGACCGAGCGTCTCAATTGCTTGGCGCCCAAGAATCAGATGCGCGTGATGAACCGGGTCGAAGGTGCCGCCATAGATCGCGATCTTCTTCAATGCCCCAACGGTTAAACGCTCAACGCGTATGGTTCAACTAAAAGCATTCTATTTTGAAAGGTGCCTGTGAACGACAAACTCTGGAACGAAGTTGATGAATATATCGGCCGGGTGGTCGAACAGGACGGCGCGCTGCGTTAGATGAAAGTGCCAAGGCCGGATTGCCCCGCAATCCAGGTTTCTCCTGCACGATCTGGCCCGCGCGCGGGCTCGGCCCGGATGGCCGTTTGCTGACGTACGAGGTTTTGCATCGACCTTGTCACATCAGGTGACACGTTGTTTCGCGGTCGCTCGCCGTGCGTCAACAAGCAATGCCGAACGTGCACGTCGGTTCGCGAAGTTAATCGATTCGAAAATGGAGCAACCCAAGTTTTGGACCGCAGTTCATTGGCGCCATATGTCGCGTCAGTCGTCGTAAGATCTTCGTGAGCGCGCAATGAACAAAAAAGAAATTCATCGAACCATCTGATTACGCTTCTCCGATTCTCATATAAAGGGCAAGCGTCGTTCTCAACGGCTCAGCATCTCAAAGGGAAGCAACACAGGGGAAGATATGAGGGCATTGGTTTGGCATGGGAAGGAAGACATTCGTTGCGAAACGGTTCCAGATCCGAAAATCGAGCAGCCGCGCGACGCGATTTTGAAGGTAACAAGCTGCGCGATCTGTGGTTCGGATTTGCACCTTTACGATCATTTCATGGTGGGAATGGAAAAGGGCGATGTAATGGGCCACGAGTTCATGGGCGAAGTCGTGGAAGTCGGACCGGGTGTAAACGGACGACTGAAAGTCGGCGAACGCGTGGTGGTGCCATTTACAATTATTTGCGGCGAGTGCGAACAATGCCGACGGGGTAATTTCTCTCTTTGCGAACGCACCAATCGTAACAAAGAAAAAGCCGACACGATTTTCGGGCATACAACGGCCGGACTCTTTGGCTACACGCATCTGACCGGCGGTTATTGGGGCGGCCAGGCGGAGTATGTACGTGTGCCGTTCGCGGACACGACCCACATTAAGGTACCGGAAAGCCTCAGTGATGAGCAGGTGCTTTTTCTGGGCGACATTTTTCCGACAGGCTGGCAAGCCGCAGCGCAAGCGGAGATCCAGCCCACCGACACGGTGGCAGTGTGGGGTTGCGGCCCCGTGGGGCAGTTCACGATCCGAAGTGCAATCATGCAGGGCGCGAAGCAAGTGGTAGCGATCGATCGCGTGCCGGAGCGGCTGACGATGGCGGAAGCAGCGGGAGCCGACACCATCAATTTCGATACCGAAAGCGTGATCGAACGATTGAATGACATGACGAATGACAAAGGTCCGGAAAAATGTATCGACGCAGTTGGGATGGAGTCGCACATCACCAGCACCCTCGACGGTATTTACGATCGCGTGAAGCAGGCACTGATGCTTGAAACCGATCGTCCGCACGTCTTGCGCGAGATGATTTATGTTTGTCGGCCGGGCGGAACGCTATCGATCCCCGGTGTGTATGGCGGTCTTATCGACAAAGTGCCCTTTGGCGCAGCAATGAACAAGGGTCTCACGTTCCGCATGGGCCAGACCCACGTGAATCGTTGGACCGACGATCTAACGCGCCGCATCGAACAAAGTGAAATCGATCCGTCGTTCGTGATTACCCACCAGTGCGATCTCGGTGAGGGGCCGGAAATGTACAAAAAATTTCGCGATAAAGAAGACGGCTGCATCAAGGTTGTGTTGCGGCCCTAACAAGTAGTGAGGAAAAAATCATGCGTTACAAAACTAATCCATCGCAACGCGGTCAGGTGGACACAGCAACATATCGCCTGGCTCAGGGTCTCGGTGTTTTCGGGATCGTCCTTGGAATCTTTGAGCTGATCTGTGGCGGCTGGCTGGGCCGTTTGTTAGGCTTTGAAGGCAGGGAGCACATTGTTCGCCTGTACGGCGGGCGCGAGATTCTGACCGGGGTTGCCATTCTCCTGTCTAAAGATCCGACACCATGGGTGTGGGGAAGAGTCGCCGGCGACGCGCTGGACATCGGCACGCTGGGCTATGGGTATACGCGAGATCCGGGCAATGTGGGCGCTATGAGTACAGCCTTGGTGGCAGTGGCGGGAGCGACTGCCGCTGACGTTTATTGCGCAGCGAAGCTGAGTGGCGAATCGAAGAGGCCACTCCCGCCGGTGAAGGATTACAGCAATCGTAGCGGGTTTCCGAATGGACGACCGCAGGCGAAAACCGCCGCCGCGTTTGTGAGCGAGGTGGTGGTCGAGACCATATGATTCACAAGGCTTGGCTACCGACCGGTTCGACCCATCCGGCGATAGCGCGCGCCTATAGCGCCGCGTTCTGCAGTTCTCAACTGTTCGACCGATCAGGCCGACCAAGATTATGCCGCGCTTACCGCCGTTCGTGAACTGAGTGCAGTGCGCATCGTATTTTCGGTTTTATGCTTATGCAGCGCGATTTCAATCGCCGCCCTTAATTCCGGCACCGTGTAGGGCTTTAGCAAATAGCCGAACGCTCCCGATTCGACCGCGCGCGTCACCGTCTCGCTAGATGCGTGCGCGGTCAGAAACACAACTGGAATATTGAGGTGGCCGCGGATTGCAGCGGCAGCTGCAACGCCACTGATTCCACCTTCCAGTTGAATATCCATTAGCACAAGATCGGCAGCATTGTCTTCGGCGGTGCGCAGCGCATCGGCAGCGGTGCTCGCTTCGCCGGCAATTTCGTAGCCGAGCTCAGTGAGCTCGTGTTTGAGCGCTAATACAGTCAGCGCTTCGTCTTCAACAATTAGAATGCGTTTTTTTGACATGATGTAATTAATCCTGGTTACGGATATACGGTCAGTTCCGGGTGTGACAGCTTGCTTCGAAAAGAGACGATTGCGCATGTTCCGCCTGCAGGCATCCGCTCGAAGGCGAATTCGCCGCCAAGTTGGTGCGACATCGCCTGCACGAGATCCATACCAGTTCCCCGTTGCTCCTTGATTTCCGTGGGCGGAGACACAAATCCATTCCCATCGTCACGGATCGTTATTGTTACCCGATCGTCAATTGTGCGCAGTTCAGCATCGAGCTTTCCTGTAGCGCGGCCATGGAATGCGTGCTTGAGGGCATTGAGCAGCAATTCGTTTGCGATCAGGCTGAGCAAAATGCTTTGGTCCAGATTGAGGGGAACGCGATCGGCGCAAACATTAAGCATGAGGTTGCAACCTGCGGGCTTGTGCGAGCGCAGCAGCGTTTCAGCCAATTCACGCAAATGCGGGGCGAAGTCGAGATGTGGCTGGCCGCGCTCATCGTACAGTTGTTCATGAAGCCGAGCCATGGCGTTGATGCGATCGCGACATTCGGTGAAAACATCGCGAACGGCGGGATTGGCAAATTTGCCAGATTGCAGCCGGAGCAAACTGGATACGATTTGTAGGTTGTTTTTCACCCTGTGGTGAATTTCTGCGAGCGAAACAGTCCTTAGCGCAAGCAGCGCCTTCAGCCGCTCGTGTGCACGGCGCGAAGAAATTACCAATTCAGCCAGAGCGGCGGACGCCAATACCAGTATACCGGCATTAATGTAGACGAACGCAATGATTCGTCCGCTACGGGGGACCATCAGGTCTGCTATGAGCACTGTCGCCCCGCAAAGTGCCGCGATAAACCAGCCTGCTTTGCGTCCGGCGCGCCATGTGGCCCAGACTACCGGCACGAAATAAAAGACTGTCACATTAAAGTCGGTGACGTAATCAATCCATCCGATCAGCAGCATCAGCAAAGCCGACTCGATGACTGCTGCGGTGGGTGAGCGGAGAAAATCAAAACTAACGCGAAGTGGCTTTTTTGCCTCGGTAAACTCTGGGCGGACGTCGGGAATTGACTTATTGAGGGACTGCTCCAGCTGGACTTCAGACAATAGTGCCCCCCGGTTCCCTTCCATTAGCACAAAATCTAAGACTCTGAACGCTCCAAACCCGTTTAAAAATATGTGTAATTCGCGATTCTCTCTTTTGGGAAAGCCTTTGAAAAATCGCCTATTTATTGCTGACCGCGCTTGCGTACCCGACAGGTGCCACAAACGATGTCTCCATCTATTCAAGCGGTAATATTCGATCTCGACGGCGTACTGGCCGACTCCGAGCCGTGGTGGAACCAGATCGATACGAAATTGCTCGGGGAACATGGCGTTGGTTATCACGGCGAATACCACCGAAACGTTCTCGGTGTCAGTTATCGGGTCGCCGTCGAGTTTTACCGGAATGCTTTCAACGTTTCTGCGTCGATTGCGGAATTGATGCGGCGCCGCGGCGAGATTGCGGCCGATTTTTTCGCAAACAAGGTAGGTCTTTTCGCTTCCGCAAAGACGACACTGAAACAATTGCGCGAGATGAAGTTACCCTTGGCGTTAGCCACAAGTTCGGTCAGCGCATCCGCGTGTCCGTTTCTAGAGCGCACCGGGATCAGAAGCTTTTTCAGCGTCATTGTGACCGGAGATGAGGTTCGACGGGGCAAGCCAGAACCGGACATCTACCTGCACAGTGCCAAGAGACTTGGAGTCTTTCCTGAGGCATGTCTCGTGATCGAGGACGCGCTTGCCGGCGTCGCCGCGGCCAAAGCTGCCAACATGTGTGTTGCAGCCATTCCCGACACGCGTTTTGTGGATCGCCGGGATTACGAGAAGGAAGCCAATTATGTACTTGAAAATCTGTCAGAGATTCCTGAGCTGATCCGCCGAGTTCATGCCGCCGCCGGTCAAAAGCGTGCGGTCCGATAGAAAATTTCCTGCAATTGAGTTCCTGATTACATTCCTCTGCAAGTATGCCAGAACAAAAATCCTTCCGAGTTTTTGCAACGTCGCGTATCGGCGATCCCGCGGAGAACCTTTTGCGCGCGCGCGGTTACGACCTTGAAGTGTTCCAGGGACCTGAGGCGCCGCCGAAGAAATTGATCATCGAGAAGGTGAAGAGTGGCATCGACGGGCTAATCACCACGTTGCGGGATCCGATTGATGCGGAAGTATTCGACGCAGGGAAAGAGAGCCTGAAGGTTGTAGCGCAAATCGCGGTCGGATTCGATAACATCAATCGCGCCGACGCTAACAAATGCAAAATCCCGTTCACAAACACGGCCGACGTGCTCACCGAGGCTACCGCTGAATTTGCGTTCTTCATGATGGGAATGCTCGCGAGAAAGATGTGGCGGAGCGAGCGACTCGTGCGAGAACAGAAGTGGCCGTCGTGGCATCCGTTCCTGCCGTTCCTTGGCGATGAGGTCACCGGTAAAACCATCGCCGTCATTGGTACGGGTCGCATCGGTCTCGCAATGATCAAAAAGTGTTCCGGGTTCGACATGAACATCCTTTGCTACGATCCGGCGTACCAGAATCACGAATTTATCAAAGCGATTCAGGAGGTAATGGACCTGCGCCATGCACGTGGCATTCAGAAAGAGAAGACGTGGATCAAGTATGTCGATTTCGAAGACGCCATGCGTGCTGCTGACTACGTGAGCCTCCATGTGCCGCTGCTGAGAGAGGGCGAAGCAGATAAACCGACCTATCACCTCATCAACGAAAGCACCCTGAAGTTGATGAAATCGACTGCGTATTTGGTAAACAGTTCGCGCGGACCCGTGGTGGACGAAAAAGCGCTGGCGAAAGCATTAAAGGAAAAAATAATCGCAGGCGCAGCGCTGGATGTATTCGAGAAGGAACCGCTTCCAGCCGATTCACCACTGCTTGATCCAGAAATCGCCGATCGTTGCCGGCTGTTCCATCATTTCGCCAGCGGCGCGCAAATCACGCGTCTCGATGTCGATCCAGACAAAGGCATGGCAGGCCGGTGTGTGCAGGGACTCATTGATGTTCTCGAAGGAAACTATGGCGGCGATCCGACCAAAATGCCGTACGTGGTGAATAAAGAAGCGTTCAGGCGATTGGATCCGTAGATGTTATTGTAGCGGCGCTTGCCGCGGCGAGCGGCTCTACATCGAAATGAAGCGCGCAGAGGTCGTAGATTGCGATCTGGAAAACGCCACGCGCCAATCCGACCGCTTTAGCAAATTGTGGTAAAAAAATGTTTTGCACCTTCAAAGACCGCTGCTACATATTTAACCAGATGGTTAAGTATTCTCCCGCAACGTTGAACCGAACTTTTGCCGCACTGGCGGATCCAACGCGCCGGCAGATTCTGGCGCACCTGGCACGAGGTGACAGGCGGGTCACCGATCTCGCCAGGCCGCATAACATGTCGCTGCCAGCGGTTTCAAAACATTTGCGGGTTCTCGAAAATGCCGGACTGCTTCGGCGCCGGCGCTATGGGCGCGTTCATGAAATGCAATTGAACGCCGAGCCTTTGAAAAAAGCCGCGCAATGGGTAGAGGAATATCGAAAGTTCTGGGAAGGATCGCTCGACCGGCTCGCGGCTTACCTGGAAAAAGCGAACAAGACAGGCGCCAAAAAAGGAAAGGCCTGACTCATGTGTCCATATTGCATCGCAAACATCGCTGTTGCGGCCACGACATCGAGCGGGGGAGCGGCAGCACTCGTGTTCAAAATATTTGGCAACAGAAGACAATCCACGGAGGAAAAACAATACAATGAAAACAACGGAGCGGGAATTGAATCGAAAAGTGGTATCAGCGAAGGAGTGGGAGACTGCGCGCCAGCAGCTTCTCGTGAAAGAAAAGGAGTTAAGCCGGGCTCGTGATGCCCTGGCCGCCGAGCGCCGGCGCATGCCGTGGCTTGGCGTGGAAAAAGAGTACAAATTCCAGGGGCCGCAGGGAAAAGCGAGCTTGCTCGATTTATTCGATGGTCGCCGTCAACTGATCGTTTATCGGGCATTTTTCGAACCGGGCGTCGTCGGTTGGCCCGAACATGCATGTGTCGGCTGTTCGATGGTGGCCGATCAGGTTGCTCACCCTGCGCATCTGAACGCTCGCGATACTACACTCGTATTCGCTTCCCGGGGATCGCAGGGAGATATTAAGCGCCTAAAGGCGCGAATGGGCTGGGAGTTCATCCCTTGGTACACGATCACGGATGATTTCGACAAAGACTTTGGCGTAGACGAATGGCACGGCACGAATGCGTTCATTCGTGATGGCGACCGCGTATTTCGCACTTACTTCATTAACAACCGCGGCGACGAACAGATGGGGGGTACATGGAACTATCTCGACATCACTGCGCTTGGGCGCCAGGAGGAATGGGAAGACTCGCCCAAGACTTACCCTCAGACAGCACCGTATGAGTGGTGGAATTGGCACGACCAGTACGGCAACGACGAAGCCTCCGCCAGGGTTCTCGAACAGATTCGCCGCGGCCGCGAAGGCGGCCAAGCAGCGGGCGATAACAGGTGATCGCTTTCCTTGCAGGCGAACCGAAGGAACAAACAAAGATGATAACGCCGGTAAATATTATGAACGAGAGAAACGATTTAGCTGAAGCAATCATCATGGAGCGCACTTTCGATGCACCGATCGACCGGGTTTGGAAGGCGTTGACCGATGTCGATCAAATGCGGGAGTGGTATTTTGATTTGAAAGAGTTTAAGGCGGAGGCCGGGTTTGAATTCGAGTTTATCGTTGAGCACGAAGGCAACAGCTATCATCACCTCTGTCGCGTGACTGATGTCGTTCCGGAAAAGAAGATCGCCTATACCTGGCGGTATAAGGGCGAGCCCGGCGACTCGTTAGTCACATTCGAGTTGTCTGCTGAAGGTGAGAAAACACGGCTCAAACTGACGCACACTGGAATAGAAACGTTTCCGAAAACGCCGGCGTATGCGCGAAAAAATTTCGAAGCTGGCTGGACTGCGATCGTTGGATCGGAGTTGAAGCGATTCGTTGAATCATCCCACAAACAATCATGAATGGAAAAATCGCTGAGAAGACATCGCTGGAGATCGTTCGATTTATCAACGTACCGGCTGATCGCGTTTACGAAGCATGGACCGATCCGGCGCAATTAAGGCAATGGTTTGGACCGGAAAACGTGCGTACCCGAAATATCACAGCGGACGTGCGCGTGGGCGGGAAATACCGCTGGGACCTGACCAGTCCGGAAGGGGAGGAGATGAGTGCGTTCGGCGAATACAAGGAACTCGTTCCCGGAAAGAAAATTTTTTTCACGTGGCGGTGGGATGACGATGAAGCGTGGGAGAACCGGACTAGCGTCGTGACAATTAAACTTTTCGAGCGCCCCGGCGGAACCGAACTACGATTCAGGCATGAGCAATTGCCGAGCGAAGAATCGCGCGACCGCCACAACGATGGCTGGAATAGTTTACTCGATCGACTTGAACAATTTTTCAGCAAGTAAATGGTTCTCAATAAACAATGGAGGAACAATGAACACCGAAGAAGTTGCAAAGAAAGTCGTGGAGCTAACTCGAAAACAGGC
>DATDFM010000134.1:0-22029 GCA_036522635.1 Candidatus Udaeobacter sp.
ATCAATACGACAAATGGAAGCCGCTCATCGAGCAGCTGGTTCGAAAGCAAAACATGTTGTGCAACCGCTTGGCGAGCGAAGCGATCGAGAAATTTGAAAAGGGCGAGGTCGAGACGGGCGGTCGTCTCATGTTCAAGGTGAAACTTGGTCAACCGCGTAACAAGCAGCTTTTGCGCATGATGGAGGACCCTGACAAGCGCCGCGCCGTCGACAAAGCTGAGCTTTCCTTTTTCCAGGATACGCGCAAAGAAGAACTGTTTGCGCTTAAGGAAGAACTGTTTTTCACCATTGACGAGAAATCGAACGAATCCGATCTCTCGGAGCAGGGCCGTGCCTTTCTCAATCCCGATGATCCAAACTCATTTGTTTTGCCGGATCTAATTAACGAATTCACGGAGATCGATCTCGACGAGACGCTTTCGCCGGAGGAGAAGGACAAGAAAAAAGCCGAACGCCAGCAGCATTGTGACGCTCAGGCGGAGCGCATCCATAACATCTCGCAATTGTTGCGCGCCTACTGCTTGTTCGAGAAGGACGTGCAGTATGTGATCGAAGACAACAAGGTTGTCATCGTTGACGAATTCACCGGACGCAAAATGCCTGGCCGCCGTTGGAGCGATGGACTGCATCAGGCTGTGGAAGCGAAGGAAGGTGTGCAGATCGACCGCGAGACGCAAACCCTGGCGACCATCACCATTCAAAATTATTTCCGGCTTTATCAGAAACTCGCAGGCATGACCGGCACGGCCGAGACGGAAGCGGCAGAGTTTCACGACATTTACAAGCTTGACGTCAACATGATTCCGACGAACCGGCCTGTCCGGCGGACGGATAACAATGATCGCATCTACAAGACGCGGCGCGAAAAATACAACGCCGTCATTAAGGAGATCCGAGAAGCTCACGCGAAAAATCAGCCTGTCCTAGTGGGCAGTGTGAGCGTGGAAGCCTCCGAGCTGCTCAGCCGAATGCTGAAACGTGAGAGGATTCCGCATAACGTTTTGAACGCAAAATTCCACATGCAGGAAGCCGAGATCGTGGCGCGCGCCGGACAACCAGGCACGGTCACCATTTCCACCAACATGGCTGGACGCGGCACGGACATTAAGCTGGGACCCGGAGTTACAGACTTGGGCGGATTAATGGTCGTCGGCACTGAACGGCACGAGGCGCGCCGGATTGATCGGCAATTACGCGGACGTTGCGCACGTCAAGGCGACCCGGGTGCATCACGGTTTTATGTGAGTTTTGAAGACGATCTGATGCGCAACTTCGGCGCCGCCGATCGGATGACAAAAATCATGGAGCGTTTTGGGCTTGAAGAAGGTCAGGAGCTTGAGCATCGCTGGCTGAATAAATCCGTCGAGACGGCGCAAAAACGGGTCGAGCAACGCAACTATCTCATCAGAAAACGGACACTCGATTTTGACGACGTCATGAATATGCAGCGCGAGGTCGTTTACACCTGGCGCAATGAAGTCATCGACGCTGAAGAACCGCGCACGCACATCTACGAAGTGATCGATGAAGTCGTACCGGCAAGGGTGAAAGAGTATTTTGACGGCGAAGAACCGAATTACACAGGTCTCATCCACTGGGTAAACACAACCTTTCCGCTGGGTCTGACTAAAGAGAAAGCGCAGTTTGAAACCCGAAACGCACAGGAGAACACGCAATTCCTTATCGAAAAGATCAAGAGTGCTTACGAGCGTAAATCGAGTCACGAAGAGCCGACTGCCGTCAAAGGCCTGGAGCGGTACATCATTCTGAACGCGATCGATCGCCTGTGGCAGGAGCATCTTTACGCCATGGACGCATTGCGCGAAGGCGTTTATCTCCGCGGTTACGCCCAGAAGGATCCGCTTATCGAATACAAGACCGAAGCCTACGACATGTTCGTCGACTTAATGGCGAATATTAAGAATGAAGTTCTGAACAATCTCTTCCGCAGCACTTCCAATCTCCAAGCGTTCGAGAATTTCCTCGCAACCTTGCCCCAGTTCCTTCTCCGCGAAGAAGGGCCGATCGCTCCAACTGCAACCGCCGACGCGCGCATTCGCCACCCGGTCGGTGCGATGGCGGCGGTGGGTGGAGACGGCGACGGCGACGGCGGAGTATCAATCGATCTGCCAATTCGCCGTTCATTGCCGAAGGTCGGCCGCAACGAACCCTGCCCTTGCGGCAGCGGTAAAAAATATAAGAACTGCTGCGGCCGCACCGCCTAATCGAATCCCAGGGCGCCTACAGCTTCAGTATGTCGCCGAGTTGCTTCGGATCGGACACCGGTGCTTTGCAGGTGAAATTCTCGCAGACGTATGCAGCAGATTTTCCTTCCAGCAATGACATCGCTCGGATCGCTTCGTTTTTCTCCCCGAGATACTTCTGTCCTTCGCCTCCATCAGCCAGAATCACAAGCGTGTTTGGAAGAAAATGGCGATGAACTTCTTTGAGCAGTGCTTTGGTTTCCGGCGAATCCCTTTTGCCTGCGATCACAATCTGGCGCGGTTTGCCTAACGAGTTCTGGATGGCGACGAGCATCTGCGGCATACCGCTGGGGAATTGCGAAAGAATCGTTGCAAACGCGTCAATCGTTTTTCTCGCCCGTTCACCGATCTTCTGGTCGTCATAGATTTGCGATAACCGCAGAAGATTCAGCGCTGCGACAGAACTCGCGGCAGGCTCGGCACCATCATTATCATCTTTCATCCGAACGAACACACTCTCATCCCGGCCGCTACTGCTGAAGTATCCGCCGTTCTTCTCATCGAAAAACAAGCGGTCCTGCGTCTCCTGCAGTTCGATCGCGAGCTTCAACCACTCGATGTCGAACGATGCTTCATAAAGATCGAGCAGACCCTGTACAACGAACGCGTAATCATCAGCAAACCCTTCGACGTTGCTTCGGCCCTGTCGGTAACTGCGATACAAAATCTTTCCTGATGAATGGTACAGATTCGAACGCACAAAACCCGCTGCCCGCGTCGCGATTTCGAGATAACGCGAATCATCGAGCATCTGCGCGGCGCGCGCAAAAGCAGAGATCATGAGACCGTTCCACGCAGCGATGATTTTATCGTCGAGGTGCGGCCGCGGCCGTTGCCCCCGGATCGCGAACAATTTCTCGCGCGATCGCGTGAGCATGTTCGCAATGTTCTCTTCGTTTTTATTAAGATGTCGCGCGGTTTCAGCGATCGTATGGCGCTCGATTAGAATGTTCTTCCCGCGAAATTCATCGTGCGGATCGCTTCCCTCCGGCGCGTTACCGTGCGCTTGGACGCCGTAATGGAAATCGAAAACCTCACCAGAATCGCCGAGCGCATCGTCGATCTCTTTTTTGGTCCAGACGTAGAATGCGCCTTCTGCGGTCTTTTGATGCCCGCGGTCATCGCCCGAGTCTACAACAGGACTGTCCGCATCCTCGGCTGAAAGAAAGCCGCCTTCTTTCGACGTCATGTCCCGAGCGACGTAATCCAAAATATCGCGCGTGACTGCTTCGTACTGTTTATCCTTTGTGATTTGAAATGCGTCGAGATAAGCGATAGCCAACTGTGCCTGGTCATAGAGCATTTTCTCGAAATGCGGCACGTGCCAGTAACGATCAACCGAGTACCGATGGAACCCACCGCCGATATGATCGTGCATCCCGCCTGCAGCCATTTTGCGCAGTGTGAACAGCGCCATGTCGAGAGCGTGTTTACCTTGTTGTAGCGCGGCCGTCTCGGTAGCGTCTGCCTCCGAAGGCAAGCGGGACGGATGCCTTACCTCGCGTGCATAGAATCGCGTTAGAAAATTCAACGTGACTGGACGCGGAAATTTTGGCGCGGTGCCGAATCCACCTTCCTTCGGATCATAACTGCGTTCGATTTGACGGTAGGCAGTCTCTACAACTGAGCCGTCGATTTTTCCTTCGGCTGTTGCTGTTGATTGAGATTCGCGAAGCGCCTCAACAATCTTGTTCCCTTGCTCCACAATTTTATTTTGATCTTCCTTCCAGGCTATTGCGATTCGCTCCAGCACTTTTCTGAAAGCTGGCTGACCATATCGCTCCTCTGGCGGAAAATATGTTCCGCCGACAAACGGTTTGAGGTCTGGCGTTAACCAGACACTCATCGGCCAGCCGCCGCTGCCTGTCGTCGCTTGAACAAACGTCATGTAAACACGGTCAACGTCGGGGCGTTCTTCGCGGTCCACTTTGATGTTCACAAACTCGCGATTCATGATCGCGGCTACTTCTTCGTTCTCGAATGATTCATGCGCCATGACGTGGCACCAATGGCACGTGGAATAGCCAATTGAGAGAAAGATCGGTTTGTTTTCCTTCCGCGCTTTTGCGAATGCTTCTTCGCCCCACGGATACCACTGCACCGGATTGTGCGCGTGCTGGAGAAGATAAGGCGACTTCTCGTGGGCCAAACGGTTCGTTTGCGTCGTCGTTGGGCCGGCAGGGTTATGATTTGCTGTCACCAACCAAACTAACGCCAGAATGCTAAACCGGAAGCCAGTTCGCATGGTTTCTAGGATCATGATTCTTGTCATTCCGAGCGAAGTCGAGGAATCTCTGGCTGTTTTTCCGGGCAGGCAGACGCATTTCACAAAATCAGAGATGCCTCGGCTTTTGCTCGAGAGGACAAAACGTGGACACGACCCAACTCATTCTCCTTTTTCTCGCCATCGGAGTCATCGCTTTGCTTTATTCCTCGGTCGGTCATGCCGGCGCGTCAGGTTACATCGCAACGATGACCTTGTTTGGAATCGCGCCGATCGTCATTCGTCCGACGGCGCTAGGGCTGAACATTTTGGTCGCATCCATCGGCACATTCCAGTTTTGGCGGGCCGGATATTTCTCATGGAAATTGTTTTGGCCATTCGCGCTACTCTCCATTCCTGCTGCTTATCTCGGTGGTTATTTGCAGCCATCTGCTTCAGTTCTGAGGATTCTCATCGGTGTTGTGCTGCTCTTTTCCGCAGCACGCCTGCTGGTTCGTCGAAGCGATCCGCCGCAAACGGTTCCTCCATCGCAGCCAGTCGCGATAGGGGTCGGCGCAGCGCTCGGATTTCTGGCAGGACTAACCGGAACCGGAGGCGGGATTTTTCTCACACCAGTCCTGCTCTTTTGCCGATGGGCCCCCATTCGGCAAGCCGCCGCTGTCTCTGCGCTGTTCATTTGGGTGAACTCGATTGCGGGTTTGGTTGGTTATTTCACAAAAGTCCGCACCATTCCTTCGCTCGGATTTATTCTCGCAGCGGCAGCAATTATCGGCGGCATTATCGGTTCGCATCTCGGCAGCAGGCGTTTCGCGGTCCGCGTAATCTCGCTCTGCCTCGCAACAGTGCTGCTCATTGCGGGAATCAAACTAATCTTCACGAGATAGAGAGACGAGGAGTGACGGGTTCCAAGCCGTTGTTCTTGTAGCCCTCGCTCCGTCGAGGCGAACTCCCGTCACGGCGACAGAGCGCCGTGGCTAGATCAACCTCAACTTCGGCGCGCTTTCCGGTGACCACGGATTGATCGTGTAATTCGATGCTACAATCTCATCCGCGTAGCGGTTCAAAAGCTGGCAAAGCGCAGCAACATCGAGCGCGTGATGCCACGGCGCGAAGTTCGTCAGATTTCCGTGCGCTAACCGAAACAAACGTACTGCAGGCGGCAAGCGCCTACTGTGCTTCGCGTGCAAAGGATGTTCGAAGCGCTTTTGCAGATGAACGAACGCACCGGCAGCCTGAATCAATCCCTTGAAGAAATCTGCGTCCGGCGTTTTGGTGTTGAGCCAAAGCTGTTCCAAAACATCGTGTGCTTCATAGTACCTCCGTTCGTTCCAGCACCGAAAAAACGCGCGATAATACGGGTGTTTTTCCACGTCTGCCTGGTTCGAGCCGTCATCTTTCCCACTTGCTTCGGCCAACCACTGTGAAATCCTCTCGCGTTTGTTCATTGGGAGACTTAATTTGCTTGCGGCTCAGAGGATGAGCAAACCACGAACCACCAACTCCCTGGAGGGACTTCGTCCGTCCTTCCCTGCCCTTTGTGCCGAAAAAGCCGCCCAACGTGCGCAGGGTTGGGTGCCCATGAAATGAGCGCCCTTACTCTGGCCATTGTGCTGGGCGCCATTGCCATTTTGATCTTCTGCTCCGCGCTGTTTTCCAGAGTGGAGACAGCACTTTCTTTACTCAAGCCGCATCAACTGCGCCGGCTGGAAGTGAATCATGCGGGGCTTACGAATTTCATCCAGCTTTTCCGCGAAAATCCGCGTCGCGTTTTGAACGTGCTGCTGCTGGGAGACGGATTAGTGAACGTGCTTTTGGTCATATTGTGTCTGTTCTTCTTGTGGGAAGGTCCCCTGGCAGGGCGCGTTCCGCAGTGGTTGGCTGGAATACTGATCTTCGCCATCGTGGTGTTGCTCTGCGACCTTGTCCCGAAACTGGTTGCGCTTGCTGCTCCCTCAAAACTTTCGGGCATCGGCGCCTTCACCTTGCAAATCGCGATGCCGTTTCTCGATCGTATCGGACGCGGACTCGAAGCGGTGAGCGATTATGTGATCGATTGCTTCACGCCCGCGCATCTGCGCAGCCGACCACGTTTAAGCGACGAAGAACTGGGAACGCTGCTTCAGATCGGAGAGGAGGAAGGCACCTTGTACCAAGGAGAAGCCGAAATGATTCAGGAAATTATCAAACTGGGCGATCGGACGGCGAAGGATTGCATGACCCCCCGCGTGGACAGTTTCATGCTGCCGGATGATTTGACTAACGAGGAAGCAATTGAGCGTCTAAAGAAGAAACGACATCAGCGCGTCCCCGTTTATGCCGATACGCCCGATCAAGTCCTTGGCATCATCGATGTAAAACTTTTCCTGCTCGATCCGTCGGAGCATTACACCGAGAAACTCATCGCGCCGTCATTTATCCCGGAGACGATGCGCGCATTGGAATTGCTTAAGCTCTTTCTGACACATCCCCAGGGCATGGGCGTTGTGATTGATGAATTCGGGGGCATCGAAGGAATCATTACCATGGAGGATTTGGTCCAGGAAATTCTCAGTGGTGTTGTGCCGCGAGATGGTTCGGAATTCTATATTGAACCGCTCGGCAACGGCAAATTTCTCGTGAGCGGCAACGCCCGGCTCGATGATTTGACTGAACACCTTGGCTTTGAAATTGACGCCGAAGGGATCGACACGATCGGCGGATACATTTTTACGCGGCTGGGCTATATGCCATCTTCCGGAACGAAACTCGAAATCCCGGGACTTACGATCACTGTCCGTCGCGCGGGTCACAACAGAATTGAAGAAGTTCTACTGGAGACAACGACAAACGCATTCGAGGAGGCGGCATGACGGCTGCGGTCATTATCATCGTTTGCTGCTGGATCATTTCGTTTTTCTTCAACGGAATCGAAAGCGGTCTGTTATCGATCGATCCGGTGCGATTGCGCCAAAACGTGAAGCGCCGCGTGCCTGCGGCTTTGCGGTTGAATCGCCTGCTCCAACATCCCGAACGGTTACTGGCGACCGTTCTGCTCGTCACGAATGCGGCAGACATCGTCGCTTTGCTCTTGCTGACCAGTCAGTTGTTTTGGTCGTACAGCTACGTTGGATTCTTGTTCGCCCTGGTCATTGCGCTTCCTGTTTACTTGTTCGTGTTGTCGGTTCTCCCGAAATCGTTGTTCCGGCGGTTTCCGTTTCGCGCACTGGTGCGACTTGCCGGCGTGCTCGAATTCGCGTCGATATTATTTTCGCCGTTCCTCGAATTCGGCGCGCGTCTAGGCAAGTTGCTCTTGCCAGGTCAGGCTGGGAAACGCGGTCGGGTATTTGCCGCGCGCGAGGAGCTGAAACAGATCACAAGTGAAGGCGAGCGTGAGGGCGCTCTTACCGCAACTGAGCGCGCAATGATTCACAGCGTCGTTGACTTTCGAGGCTCGAAAATTCGCGACGTCATGGTTCCTTCTGCGAAGGTTGCCGCGCTACACTCCAGCGCGTCAACACAGGAAGCGCTTGAGCTCAGCGCTTCCACAGGCCTTGATCGTCTGCCCCTGCTTACACCCGACGGCCACCCGGTCGGACTGGTCAATGTTCTGGACATTTTACTCGAACGAAACGGACACAAACCATTGAGCGAATATGTTCGGCGCATTGTAACAACTACAGACGATGAGCCCACCTATCGCGTCATGCAGCAATTGCGCGGCGCGCGGCTCGGTCTGGCCGCTGTCGTCGATCGAACGAACAACTTTCGCGGCATCGTAACCAGCGAGGATTTGGTTCGCCATCTCGTTTCCGCAGGCAATGCTTAGCGCGACAACTCGATTGGCCGTGTAGCCACGGCCCTGTGGGCCGTTGCCAAACTCAAAACAGAGCACAGATAGACCGCACAGGTCCGCACACCGGACGGAGTCGTCCTGCGGCGAACCGGTGGCTACAACGTTGGTGAATTCCTGCTTTGGCCTGGTGAAATAACCTCAAAGGCTTAATTCACGCGAGCTAGACCTGTGTCTTCGTCACTTAGAATTCGCGCGCAACTTACCAACGCGACGTGCGAGAAAGCCTGAGGAAAATTTCCCAGCTGACGTTTCGTGCGCGGATCGTACTCTTCCGCAAGAAGTCCCAAATCGTTACGGATGTCGAGCAACCGCTCGAATAATTCGCGTGCTTCTTTTTTTCGGCCCATCAGATGCCAGCAATCAGCCAGCCAAAATGAGCACGGAAGAAATACTCCTTCGCTTCCTGGCAATCCATCCACACCCGTTTGCTGTGGCCGATAGCGTAGGACGAAACCATCATGCATCAGTTCACGTTCAATTGCCTCGATTGTGCCGCGAACACGTTCGTCACTGACAGGCAAAAAGCCGCCGAGCGGCATTGTCAGCAGACTGGCATCCAGCGCATCAGACCCATAAACCTGCGTGAAAGCTTTCTTCTTTGGGTTATACCCGCGTTCGCAAACTTGGGCATGAATCTGATCACGGATTTTCTCCCATCGGGGAACGTGTTCGTCTGCCGCGCAGTCGCAGTTCTCCACTAACCTGATCGCGCGATCGAATGCAAGCCAGGCCATCACTTTTGAATGGGTAAACTGCTGGCGGCCCCCGCGCACTTCCCAGATCCCTTCATCCGGCTCCTGCCAATGCGACTCAAGAAATTTTATTATCGACACCATGAGCGCCCAATCTGGCTCAGTCATCTTGATTCCGGCACAATCGCCCTGCCACACCGCGGCGAGCACTTCGCCATAAACATCGAGCTGGAATTGGTTGGAAGCCGCATTGCCGATGCGCACAGGCCGGGAGTTCTCATAGCCGGACAGCCACGGAACCTCATATTCAATAAGTCGGCGTTCGCCGCTCACGCCGTAGATCGTTTGCATCTGCGCTGGGCTTCCTGCGATCGCGCGCAACAGCCATTGGCGCCACGAGGTGGCTTCCTCCAGATATCCCGCGCGTAACAACACGAGCAGGATCAACGCTGCATCACGCAACCAGCAAAAGCGATAATCCCAGTTGCGCACACCACCAATTTCCTCTGGCAAAGACGTGGTAAGCGCCGCAACCAGACCGCCGGTGGGCGCATAGGTTAAACCTTTGAGGGTGATCAACGACCTCACCACTGCGTCGCGCCATTTTCCGTCGCTGCGAAAGTGTTTTGCCCAACTGCCCCAAAATACTTCCGTGTCCTGCAATGCATGCTCGGGATTGATCTTTCTTGGCGGATCTCTGTGCGAGGCGAACCATGTAAGCACAAAAGGTATGCGCTCGCCCTTTGCCACGGTGAATTCTGCCACCGTGGTTAGATCCTCCCCGTGGGTCTGAACCGGCGTTCGTAATATCAAGGCGTCAGGACCGGCGACCGCTTCGAGACCATCAAATTTCTTACGCCGCCGCACCCACGGTACAATGTGCCCGTAATCGAAACGGATGATTAGTTCCATCTGCATCGAGACTTCGCCGTGCACACCTTCAATGATCCGCACGATATCCGGGTTATCACCGCGAGGCGGCATGAAATCGATCAGGCGCACCGCTCCGCTCTTCGTCTCAATTTCCGTTTCCAGAATCAGCGTGTCGCCGCGATATCGGCGACGCGTGGCTTCAACTTTTTCCGCGGGAAAGAAGCGCCAGTGCCCATTTTCCTTATCTCCGAGCAGTGACGCAAAACAGGCGCCTGAATCGAACCGCGGAAAACAAAGCCAATCGACACAGCCGTCGCGACTTATCAGCGCGCCCGTTTGTGTGTCACTCAGGAACCCGTAGTCTTCGATCCTTGTAGTTGCCTGTGCCACTTGCTTATTCCTCTTCCTCTTACTTGGTATTCTGCAATCATATTCGTATCCGTCCTCTGCTTTTGCCTTCTGTTCGCCAAAGCACGATGATCCATGCTGCTGTGGCGCGCACGCCGCCTCGCGTGCTGCCGGGGGCCTTGCCGTCGTGAACTTCTTCTATTTGTCGGGAACGCTGTATCGAAAGTTGATAAATTTCGGCGAGGCGCCGAAACGTGCACGCAAGCGGTGCGTGCGCTCTCCGAATTTAATCGTTCGCTAAATTTGCAATTTCTTGCCGGGTCAGTCGAAAGACGGTCCATTCGTGCATCGGCTTGGCACCAAGCGCGCGATAGAAGTTGATCGCCGGCTCATTCCAATCGAGGACCGCCCATTCCATGCGACCACACCCGCGATCGCGGGCAATCTTCGCCAGCTCAACAAGCAAAGCGCGACCGTAACCTTTTCCGCGCTTCTCCGGCTTCACGAATAAATCCTCGAGGTAAAGACCGGGTCGTCCGAGCCAGGTCGAAAAATTGTAAAAATAAACTGCAAACCCGACCGGTGAGTTCCCTTCAAATCCGAGGAGAACTTCCGCCACCGGCCGTTCACCGAACAAAACCTCAATGAGTTGTTCCTCGGTCGCAACCACTTCATCCGGTGCCCGTTCATAAGCGGCCAAATCGCGGATCAACTCAAAGATGATCGGCACATCATCCACGTCCGCTGGACGAATCTTAAAATCAGGATGTTGCTTCATCGCTTCGAATCTCCACTTCAGAACGGAACTAACCACGAATGAACACTAATTCACACGAATGTTCTTCGGTAGCCATAGCAACGTTTTGTGTCCCGCCCTCCACCACGAACGGCCGCGTCTTGACCAACTGCACGCTATGAAAACTCTCGACATTCTTTTGCCATCTCAACAAAATCGCTACTCGAAACCCACTTCCACATTGCCACCTTTGCCAACACCAACTCCATCAACGGTGTCGCCAACAGGTACGCCCCAGATCCTGAGCCACGCCCGTAGCGTTCATTGATGAAAAACAATGGCGCCACTCATTCTGTTTTCTTGAGTAAGTGCGTTGTAATTGCCTTGCTCGCGTTCTTCATTGGTTCTTTTTTTGCGGCGTTAGCCACCGCACATCCAGGATCGTCGGCTCGTACGAGTACTAGGAATATGGAGGCCCCGCTGTACCCCGCTGAACCTGTCGGGACTCCTACCGCGACGCCTTGCGCTTCAGTCGGTTCATGGACCGAACAGTCCCCCTATCCTGTTGCCATCTGGGGGCACGCCGTGGCCTCAGTAGCTGACGATGTTTATAGCTTCGGTGGCATTGTTAATAACAGCGCTGTAACAAACGCTTACAAGTACAACCCTGCAACAAACACGTGGACGCCTATTGCGTCGCTTCCAGCGCCGCGTGGCTGGTTCAGTGGCACCAGCGACGGCACATACATCTACCTGCTCGGCGGGGTTGACCAAAACTTTAACACCACAGCCACACTCTGGCGTTACGATCCGGTCAGCAATACCTACAACACTAGCCTGCCTTCCTACACCATCCCGACCTACTTCCATGCCTGTGCTTATCTCAACGGCAAAATCTATCGCATCGCCGGGCGCGCTATCGGCACCGACTTTCACGTCGAAGTTTACGATATTGCGACAAATACATGGTCTGTGGCTGCCGATTACCCGGTCGCTAACCACAGTCTTATGGCGGTAGCTGTAGGCAATTACGTGTATGGTGCCGGCGGAAACGCTTTCCCTGACAAAACGTATCGTTATGATCCGACGACTAATACCTGGGACGACGCTGCAATCGCCGATCTGCCTGCGGGCCGAACGGCTGCCGCGTCCGGCGCTTACAACGGCCGCTGGGTCCTTGCCGGGGGGGACGTCAACTTCGCCGTCAGCACTAGCGCGATTTCCTGGGACCCGGCTACCAACACATGGAGCGATCTGCCAAACATGGAACAGCCTCGCGATTACCTCGCTGGGGCAACCGCGGGCCAATCCTTCTACGCCGTTGCCGGCGCCGCTGCGCCTGCCACTGGCGCGAATGACAACCAGCAATACATCGAAACCCAGTGCGGGACACCGTCCCCAACACCGACCGCAACTGCTACCCCTACTCCCACTACGCCGCCACCTAGCCCAACGCCTACGGCGACTCCAAGTTCTACGTTGCCGCCTTCAACAGCTACTCCAACCGCTTCGGCGATGTTGAGACCCTCACCGGTTCCGAGGTCTCGGCCCACACCCGCGCCGCGCCCTTAGCTATCACCTGTGAAAATCAAACGCGCTGCTGAATCCGGTTTGTTTGGCGTACGCCTGGTCTGTTGCGCGGCCGTGGTCTGCTCGATGGTCACTGGAACGCTGCTTGCTTTCCTCCGACATGAGGCGCCATCGAAAAAGACTCATCCGGCAACTGCGGCACTCACGTTCGCTGAACGTGTAGCTTATCAGCGAGCAATCGAAGAAGTTTATTGGCGTTATCGTATTTGGCCGAAAGAGAGTGTGAAGGCTAAGCCGGTGCTGGATGCCTCTCATCCTGTGTTGAACACAGGAGGGAGATACTGCGGACAATATCCACCGCCTGCTCCTACGCCGTCCCCAACACCGACGGTCGTAGTCACCAACACAAACGACAGCGGCCCCGGTTCATTGCGTCAGGCGCTCGTCGACGCCAATGACGATGACATAATTGGTTTTGCAGTCACAGGCACGATCGGCTTGACCAGCGGCGAATTGTTAGTGACGAAAAACATCACAATCTCAGGACCAGGCTCTGAGAGCCTTTCTGTTAATGGCAATAACCAAAGCCGTGTGTTCCACATCGCTTCCGGGCAAACTGTGACCATTTCTGGCCTGACTATTACCAACGGCCACGCCGCCGACAGCGGCGGTGGCATTTACAACGATCACGCAGTGCTGACACTCAATAATTGTGTCGTCGCTGGCAACTCGGCGGCCCTCGATATCGGTGCCGGTATCCACAATGACGGAACGAACATAGACCACGCAATGCTGCAGCTAAACAACTCCCTAATTACGAACAACTCCGGTGGCATTTATAACGACGCATT
Source organism: Candidatus Udaeobacter sp. (assembly GCA_036522635.1). Classification (GTDB taxonomy): domain Bacteria; phylum Verrucomicrobiota; class Verrucomicrobiia; order Chthoniobacterales; family UBA10450; genus Udaeobacter. Next base: position 13,351 of record DATDFM010000134.1, read on the forward strand.
GCAGGCCGGGACTGCAACATTGGTAATCACCTACAGCACACTGTCGAACAATGGCCCTCGCGAGGCCATTAACAACGACGGGTGGTCCTGCACATTTTGTGGAAACGGAACGACAAGCGTTGAAATAATCAACAGTTCTATTACGGCCAATCCCGGCGGTGCAATCTATAGCGACACTGGACGACAAAATTGCGGCGGTTCTTGCCCCGTCACAGTGTCAATCAATAACAGCACTATCAGCGGAAACGGGAGTGGGGTGCACAACTCAACCCTGTCGGATACAGTAGTGACTAATAGCACCATCAGCGACAACGGCTCCGGCATTTACAATGATAACGGTGCGCTCGCAGCGAGCGTCTATAATACCACTATGAGCAATAATGGGGTCGAGATCCGGAACTTTAATGCTCCAGTCGTCGTGGCCATGTCGCACACGATCTTCAACGTCAGTCCTGGAGGACATAGTATTCTCAATGATTTCGGCACAGTCACCTCTTACGGCTACAATGTTAGCAGCGACGACGGCGGCGGCTATTTGAATGGCACCGGCGATCAAATCAACACGAATCCGCTGTTAGGTCCGTTACAAAACAATGGCGGTCCGACCTTCACACATCAGTTGTTACCGGGCAGCCCAGCCATTGATACAGGGGATCCGAATTTTACGCCGCCCCCTTTCTGCGATCAGCGCGGCCCGGGTTTTCCACGAGTCGTGAACGGCCGTATCGACAAAGGCTCATTTGAGGTGCAAGGGCCCACATTCACACCAACTGCAACTCCGACAGCTACGCCGAGTCCGAGGCTTAAGCCAATTCCTCGCCTTCGTCCTACTCCAGTACCGCGTCCGTAGTTCTAACGAAACGTTGTTGTAGACACCGAAAGGTAACCAGTTCCCCTTTAAGCCCCTCTCGGTTGCAAGACGGCCCATAGGGCCGTGACTATAACCCAACGCTGATGGCTTGAGTGATTGTGGCCAATCGCCTTACCTTAGCGCGCGACTGATGCGGTTCAGGCCTTCGGCGAACATTTCGGTGTTTACGCCCATGCCGATTCGAAAATGATCTGGCATTTCGAAAAACCGGCCTGGAACTGCTGACGTATCGTACTCGGCTCGTAGCTTGTGCAGGAAATCATCAGCGTTGCGATCTAACACCCGCACGAACAATGTGGTGCCCCACTCCATCCAGACCGCTGAAAGCGCGGATTGCTTTACGAGAAAATCCCGAAGCAGTTTGCGATCTGATTCCACGATCCGCCGCGCTTTTTCCCGAAGCAGATTCAAGTGTTTAAATGCGGCGACAGACAGAAGTAGCCCGGGATAAACAGCGGTCGCACTGTAGAGATCATTTAAGCGACGTATCTTCCATGCGAGATCAGGTTGCGCCAGAATCCAGCCGCATCGCAGACCACTGACACCGTAAACCTTCGTTAGGCTGCTGGTCACCACAAACTCCGGCCCGAGATGAAAGGACGTCCGCGGCGTGCCCTGGTAAACCGCATCGAGATAAACTTCATCCACCAGTACCAACGCACCAATGCTGCGGGCGATTTCGCCCACTTCGCGCAGAACCCAGTCCGGCGTCAATGCGCTCGTCGGATTATGCAGGTTCGTGATGACGATAAGTCGCGTCTTCGGCGTAATCGCGCGACGAATCGCTTCCGAATCGATGGCCCACCCGGTGTCGCTGCTGCGCGCAAATCGCTTCACGTTCGCCTGAAGGTAATGAGCAACATCCAGAACGGGTCCATAGGCAGGATGCTCGATCAATACTTCATCGCCGGGTTCAAGAATCGCAGCCATGGCCAGATGATTCGCCATTGACGTACCCGCGGATTCGACAACGCAATCGGGATCAATGCCGTGGTGCGTCGCGATCGCTTTCTGTAACGGCTCATAGCCGTAGCTGCTATCGCCATTAATCTCGAGTGTCTCCAGGCGCACCGGGAGTTCGCGCAGCGGAAAAGATACTACGCCACTCGTTGCCAGATTAAATCGCGCGCGGCTCTGCGTCTTCGACCAATGCATGTAATCGGAATGCCTGTGTCTCATGCTTATCTTCATTCTCGTCCTCGTCCTCGACACCAATAGTTCAATTACGAAGAGGAGGACGATTCGATTGCCTCTGTGCCGCGACGTGAACTCACTCGCTTAAATCTTCTCCAAAAATAATAAACTGGCAGCCCCGCCACCATGATGCACAACGCAATCGCGCTATTCCAGGGTGAAGCGATGATGGCGCTAAGCACAATCGCCGCGCATGATAAGACGAACAACATGGTTGTGAATGGATGACCTGGGACGCGGTAAGTAACAGAGTCTGATCCGATTCGGCGTCTGCGCAAAACGAAGAGCGCCGCTGCGGTCATTCCGAAAAAGATAAAATCGACGGTGACTTCGAAATTCAGAATCTCACCATACGTGCCTGAACAGGCGATGACGATTGCAGCGACTCCCTGAAGAATAATCGCAATGGCGGGCGCCTCCGCTTTTCCGAACAACTTTCCTACGCTGGAGAAGAAAAGTCCGTCGCGCGCCATGGCGTAATAGACACGCGGAGCAGTGAGCATGCTTTGGCTGAGGAATCCGAGCGCAGAAATGGTGATCGCGAGCGCGATCCATCGGGCGCCGTTTTCGCCCAGTGCGACGCGGATGAGATCAGAGGCGGGCGTCGTGGTTGCATTAAGACCGGCTGGTGCGAGTACGCGCAAACACGCAAGGTTCACTGCAAGGTAGAGCGTCACAACGCCAGCAACTCCTAACAATAATCCGCGCGATAGATCGCGACGCGGATCTCGAATCTCAGCGGCGAGAAAAGTAGCTGTCTGCCAGCCCCCGTATGCGAAAGCGATTGGGACCATCGCGGCGCCAATCCGTTTGAGAAGATCGAATGAAAACGACTCTCCAAGGAAAGGCGTCCGTTGCTCTGTTGCATGACCGCCAACAGCAAATCCAATGATTACCAGCGCTGCGATCGCTCCAATTTTTAGGAGCATGAGAGCGCTTTGCACGTTGCTGCCGGCGCGCGCGCCAAAACAATTGATTCCGGTCAATATCAGCAGGGCAACGGCGGCAATAAGGCTTCCGTTCCAAGCTACCCCGGTGAGAGCGCGAAAATACGAGGCAAAAATCACCGCGACTGCAGCCATGCCCCCCGTCTGCGTAATCAGAAGCAGTCCCCATCCGTACACGAAGGCAACCGCAGGATGATACGCGTCGCGAAGATAAACGTATTGACCGCCGGCCGCGCCGGGTAGCCGTGTCGCGAGTTCGGCCCAAATGAACGCGCCGCACATCGCGACCAAGCCACCGACGACCCAAACGCCGAGAATCAAAAACGGCGTGTGCACGCGGTGCGCGACCTCAGAAGGATTGGCGAAGATTCCAGCCCCCACGATCCCGCCCATCACGATCATCGTCGCATCAAATAACCCGAGCTGACGACGCGGTTTGTTCAGCGTTCTCATTGCAAGCCGAACCAAATCTTGCAGGGCGTCTGTGTCAGACGCCAGGCGTTTCACAGAAAGGCCCTACAAAAAGACGTCGACTTTCGCTCGACATGACAATTGAGAGGCGGAGAGCCTTCTCATGTCAACGCGGTATCAGCTTGTAAATCCTAAATTCAGGGGTCGCTTCGATCAGAGTCGCGCTGTCGGTCAGGTAGGCGACAAAATCCGGATACGATTGCGTCCACCAAAAAGTGTTGCTGGTAAAAACAAAATGCGTCGCTCCGGAACGCCGCAACCGTTCAAGATTCTCGATTGCCTGCTTGCTATCGTCCGGGTTGCCGTTGTAGATGGCGTCGTTTTCCAGGAAATGCCAACCTTTGCGCTCGGCATAGTAAAAGATAGTCGGGTCGCCCATGTCCGCAGCCACGATCAAAGCATTGGACGGTGTAAGTTTTTTCAATTCCAAACCAGCATCGCGAAGTTGTGCTGCCGATGATTGATAAAATGGTCGGACGTAGATGAAAACAAGAATCATGAACGCAATCGCAATGAAAATTGATGATGTGATTGCAGCCAGACGCGAAGAGATTTTGGATCCAGCGAAGGCACATCCGGCGCCGGCAAAGGCAGCGGCGATCGGAACCAGGGGGAGTTGGTACCACCGATGGCGATTGCCGTACCCGACGATGATGATGAAAACAATCATGGCGACCAGCCACCAATGAAAAAGGCGAGAATATCTTCGGTCCGATGATTTCGGGACAAACAAACCGATCAGCGCCATTAGTGAGAGAACCGGCGTGAGACTGGATACCAAAGTTTGTTCTCCGATGCGCCAATACCACAAGAAAGATTCGATTCGAACCCCTCCGGCGCCGAAGAAATGATGCGGATAAAATTTCTGTGCAACTTGTAGCGCGTGCCAATACCAGATCGCAGAAGGGATCAGCGCGATCGCTCCGAAAAGAAGCAGCTTTGGAATGCGGCGACATGTCGCCGCTTTTGAAAGCGCGGACATGTCCGCGCACTCCAAACACAAATACGCCAACGGCGCGACGATAATAATGTTTGTGATCTTGATAAGGAGGGAGAGCGAAATGGCGATGGCCGCTATAAAGAACGTCGCGAGTTCACCGCAATCGGCCCATTGCAGAAAAAAATACAAACCTATAATCGCCAGGCTCAGCGATGGGACATCCGGCATGAACGAACGACCGGCGAAAATATTGAGAGGCGCAAAACTGTAGAAGAAGGTGGCCCAGACTGCGGCCGTGGTCTCAAAGGCCTCGCGGACAAGCAAAAAGAAAAACGGCAGCGAAACCGCGAACAAAACGACCGACTGAATTCGACCGATCCATTCGTGCAGACCCGCAAACTTGTAGCAAACCGCCGCAATGTAGGGCAAAATTGGAAATTCCGTTCCGACGTAGCCGGATGCGTCCCCAGCCCAATCGATCTGGGGATAACCGAACTGAAATCCGTTTAGCAAAAAATTGCGCGCGATTGCCGCAACATCGCTTTGCCGCCAGCTCCAGTGGTCGACGTAAGGCTGATTAATTAAGATCAACCGCGCCGCCACCGCGAGAACGCAGATTACAAACACCATCCTCGGCGCTGTTTCTGTAGCCGTCGCCCTGTGGGCGACGCCCCGTGGGTTCGCTACCGGCATTAAGCCAGCACTTTCCGCAGGAAAACGGCTGGAGCGGACGCGCTCTGAGTTGCGCATCTCGCAAGCGTCTTGACAAGCGCAGTAAAGTCAATCGGGTAGAGTACTCACGCAGGACGCGCTCACATGAAATCAATGGGTCGTGTTTGTTCTCCGGCATTCGCCGGATTTTTCGCGCTGGCGCTATTTGCAGCGTTGGGACTCGGCGCTGCACGCGCGCAAAACGAGCCGATTCTCGTACCAGAGGCTGTCGATTTTCAAAAGTTATTGGCGATTCTGCCGGAACCGCCCTCGGGTTGGACTGCGGACAAGCCGGAAGGCGCAACAGAAGACGTGGGCGGATTCAAAATCACGAACGTGCATCGCGATTATCACAAGGGCGAAGGAGAAAAGGCGCCAGGCGCTGCAATCAGCATTTTAGATTCCGTTTCAAACCCTGATTATGTCAGCGCTACTACCGAAGCTTGGAAGAGCAACAGCGACACGAGCGAAGGTTACGCCAAATCGGTCAACATCGATGGCAACCCAGGTTTCGAAACCTTCGAAAAGGATACCAAGCACGCTGCTCTGTGGGTGATGATCGCGGATCGGTACTTCGTCCAGATAGAATTGCAAAACCAGGAGCCCGCCGAATTACAGGAGTGGATCAAGCGCGTTGATCTCAAAAAACTAGCCGCCGTCAAGTGACTGTAGCGGCCGCCCTATGGGCGGCGTCTTTCGGACATCCCGATCTGTCTGGCGGTTCGCATAGCGAAGCGGCTACAGCTATTATTTTTTCCCTTCCCTTACCATCGGCACAAACCGAACTGGCAGCGTGGCACTTTCTTTCAACTGCCCGTTTTTCTTTTCGAATAGATAAAGCTGCTGGGCGAATTGTTCGCCGACGGGGATGATCATGCGTCCGCCGTCTTTGAGTTGATCGACAAGCGGTTGCGGAACCTTTTCTGGCGCACAGGTCACGGCGATCGCATCGAACGGCGCTTCGTCAGGCCAGCCGCTGTAACCGTCGCCCACTTTGATATGCACGTTCTTGTAGCCCAACCGTTGGAGTGTGCCTTCTGCAGTTTTCGCCAGCGGTTCGACGATCTCTACCGTATAAACGTCTGCCACTAACTCGGCTAAAATTGCGGCTTGATAACCTGAACCGCTCCCGATTTCCAAGACGCGATCGGTCTGTTTCGGTCGCAGTTGCTCTGTCATGAACGCAACGATGTACGGTTGCGAAATGGTTTGACCGTAACCGATCGGCAGTGGTGCATCTTGGTACGCGCTGGCCCGCGCATCCACAGAGACAAACTGCTCGCGCGGTACCTTCCCCATGGCTGCGAGCACGCGTTCGTCCTTGATACCGCGCAATTTCAACTGCTGCTCTACCATGCGGTCCCGCTGCGCCCCGAAATCGACGGTCGTCGGAGTCTGCTGACCGCACCCCGCCGTAGCGATCGCAGCAAACAGCAGATACGGCGTGGCGATTCGCATTCGCAAAAGGATAATGCCGCCGGCGCGGCAGCGAAAGAGACGCTATCTCTCGTTGAGATTCGCTATCGCGCGGCCGTCACCGCATTCATATGACGCAGGCGATCAGCCAGAATTTTCATTACATGCGTCGCAAAATGCGGCGTCTGCTGAACCAGAAAATGAAAACGGCGGCGATCGATTTGCGCTAACTTCGCGGGAGCCTTCGCGATGGCATTGGCAGTGCGAGGACCGTCATCAATCAGCGCCATCTCGCCGATGAGCGCGCCCGGACCGGCAGTTTCCAGCACAAAATCACCGATGGAAATATCGACTTCGCCTTCCAGTAAGACGTACATCTTTTCGCCCTTCTCGCCTTCCCGGAACAGAAAATCACCCGGCGCGAGGTGAATCGTATTACTTTCTTGACGAAAGAGATCCGCAGGATTCATAGACCGGATTCCACTGGTCGCAGGTATAAAGAGAATCGTGACACCTGCCAAGTTACAATTGTGTGACAAAGCGTTTCACCATCTCTGTGCAAATTCTTCGTGTCCTTCGTGCCCTTCATGATTAATTCCCTTTGTGATTCCGAGCGAAGTCGAGGAATCTCTGGACCCAATGTCTGAGCAACGGAAAACTCTAGAGCAACGCGAGCAAATGACGGATTTGGAGCGCCTCCGCCATTCGGCATCGCATGTGCTCGCCACAGCCATTCTCAAAATCTGGCCGGAAGCGCAGTTCGCTGCGGGCCCGCCGGTGGAGACCGGCTTTTATTACGACGTAGATCTTCCGCATCGCATCTCGCCTGATGATTTTGAAAAGATCGAGGCCGAGATGAAGAACGAAATCAAGGCGAATCATCTGTTCGAAAAAATCGAGGTCTCACGCGACGAAGCGCTCGAACTCGGAAAGCAAGGCCGGCTCGCCGCCTTGGGCGAACGACCCGAGCCCAGCAAGTTCAAACTCGACATCATCGAAAACATTCCAGCCGACGAAAAAATCTCGCTGTACCGCAATGGCGACTTCATTGATCTCTGCGCCGGGCCGCACGTGATGCGCACGGGAAACATCGGCGCGTACAAACTCACCAATGTTGCCAGCGCGTACTATAAGGGCGACGAGGCAAATCCGCAGCTCCAGCGCGTTTACGGCACTGCGTTCAAAACGAAAAAGGAACTCGACGATTACTTCGCGATGCTCGAGGAAGCGAAGAAGCGCGATCATCGCAAACTGGGGCGCGAATTGGAACTGTTCGTCTTCGATGACGACGTCGGCCCTGGCCTGCCAATGTTCCTTCCTCGCGGTGCAGTCATCGCGGAAGAACTGGAAAAGCTGGCAAAAGAAACGGAATTCGCTGCTGGTTATCAGCGTGTTCTCACGCCACACATCGCTCGTGAAAGCCTTTACTTAAAGAGCGGCCACCTCCCCTACTATGCCGAGTCGATGTTTCCGCCAATGGAACTCGTTGCAGAAAGCGCAGAGCCCATGAGGCCTTTGCATCGCCCGGAGTTGTTCCGGGAACTTCTTGAGAGACCGTTAACGCGCGACGCACTGGACGAAATTCTTTCCAAAGCTGAGGAGATCCGATCGGAATTGCCGATGGATCGTTATTACCTCAAAGCGATGAACTGTCCGCACCATCACAAATTGTTCGCGTCGATTCCAAGAAGCTACCGTGATCTGCCGTTGCGGCTGGCGGAATATGGTACGTGTTATCGCTACGAGAAGAGCGGTGAGTTGTTCGGACTAATGAGAGTGCGTTTGCTGCATATGAACGACGCGCACCTGTACATGACGCCGGAACAGTTTGAGGACGAGTTCAACGCGGTGAACGAAATGTATCTGAATTATTTCAGGCTCTTCGGGATCGAGAAATATCTGATGCGTTTTTCGACGCACGATCCATCCAAGCTCGGACAAAAATTTGTCGATGAACCGGAGCTTTGGAAGCAAACCGAGGAGATGACACGGAATGTGTTAAAGAATTCCGGTATCGATTATATCGAAGTGCCTAACGAGGCAGCTTTTTATGGACCGAAGATTGACGTGCAGGTGTGGAGCGTGATCGGACGGGAGTTCACGCTCGCCACTAACCAGGTCGATTTTGC
>DATDFM010000135.1:0-25234 GCA_036522635.1 Candidatus Udaeobacter sp.
GATGCGTTCCTGCTCGCGTGGCAGGTAGGAGCACGGTTCAATTTCCCGCACAACTTTTACTTCCAGTTTGCGCCTACACTCTACAATTACACAGGCAACGGCGATACATTTAACATCCACTACCAGGGCGGTTCTCCGTACCTAAACAATACAGACTCGCTGGCGCAAAACCAGACCGGCATCAACAGCCTGTTGGTGTTCGATATGCCAGCGGAATTCGGCTGGAAAGCATGGGGAATACCTATGCGGGTGTTCGGCGACTTCGCTACGAATTTCGAAGCTGACGATCGCGCGGATGCCGCAGGTGAGCCAGGTCATGGCAGCCAGCGTTACGCATGGCAGGTTGGCCTCGGTATCGGGCAATTGAAAAAGAAACACGATTGGCAGTTAAATCTTTGGTATCAACAGATCCAGCAATACGCGCTCGATCCGAACTTGATCGACGACGATATTTTCAACGCTCAGGAAAACATGCACGGCATTGCTGCTCAGCTGGCATACAACTTTACCGCGGCTGTGAACCTGCAACTGACCTATGCCCATGGATGGCAATACAATGGCAATCTCGGAACCGGTGGAAACGTAGGCAGTCTGGCTATCGCAACTAATCCGACAAGTGAATACAATTTCTTTACCGCGGACTTAAACATCAATTTCTAGCTGGTTAGGTTAACGGAAGCCAGTCGGGAATAACATGCCCGACGGGCTTTTTGGCAGTCGCTCACCCGCAATCAGTGAAACAAAAGAAACAACGTCATAAGAAAACGCGGGAAGTTTCCCCCGTGACCATGCTAACCGACGAACTAGATGCGGTCCGACGCGATTTGCGCCGTACAATTCGGGCTTACGCTGAGCGTCTGGAACTTGATCTTGCCGAAAGCATGGCGGCGGTGGATCGATACAAACGGACTGAAGACTTGTCGCGTGAGCGACTCCACGACATTCGCGATCTGACGATCATGATGCGCAAGCGCAAACTCAAACCCGAAAAAGGTCGGCGAAAAGATGTGCGCAAGCTTGATTCGCTCATTCACGATCTGCACTCAATTGCACAACCCGACGTTGATCATTCTGATTCCAAATGACGCGGAGTTTCCCGCGCACGACAACGGCGGCGCCTCTCGCCCCGATACTCGTTGCAGCACCTCTGAAGTGAGTTACCAAAACGCAAGTCGTGGATGCTCCACGCAATATTAATTACCAAAACGCTCGTGGAACTCTTGGAACAGACTGGCCAAAAGATTCTGCACTGAAAAATTGTTGTCGCTCTGGATCCAACGGATTCCTCCGCGCGGGAAATCTGTGGCTGTCAAAGTCGCAGTAACGCGACCGTGATCTTTTAGTAAATAGATTTTTGCACCCGGCGATAAATCAATCCAGTCGTACAGGGGGAATTGCCGAGTATGGGCTACCGGGATCAGCTCGCCATGGCTGCCCTTGGCACAGAAAATTCCCCGTGCGGAATCGAATTGGACACCGGGAAAGCGAAAGTCGAAAGGCTCATCTGTACGCGGAGTATCGTCGCCGACATAAGGCCGATTGCTGAACGTAATTCGCGCGGCGAGCTCACCGTTTGAGCGTTTGTAAAATTGGTGCCAGATCATTTCGCCATAAGCGAATGTCTGGGGATGATTTGGACTGGTTATAGCGATTGCGCCCGCCATGGCCGAAGCGTTGGCCACCAATAGAACAGCCAACAAAATCGCGATGCGCATCAAACGAACGCCGCATGACACGCGTGACCGCTCAGTATCTATGTTCATCACTGCCTCTAATTTTTCTAATGAATCGGGCGCGAGGATGAAAGGACAATCGGCAATCTATGGCAGCCGCCGGTATACGGGTTGTAAACTTGGATCGCATAACACTATATAAAACCATCCGCAACGCTGCGATCTATTAAAGATTGTACGCGAGTTTGTGAGTCGGCTGATACAGCTGGATATCGTCGGCGCCGGGGACGATCACCATAATAATGCGGCCGTACTCGCGGTCCTCGATAGGACCTCGGAACTGGGCTCCTTTCGTTCGCAACTCACTGACCGTCGCATCAATGTCATCGCACATGAGCGCGATCGAGTGCTGCCGCGGGTGCTCATAGGTTTTGCCTTCCCAGAGGCTGTGCGTCGGATGCACGCCCAACTCGCTCGGCCCCGATTTGAAGATGAGCCAGTTGTTATCCCATTCTTCGGCCACATACTTCCAGCCGAGCACGTCCCGGAAAAACGCTCGGGTTGCATCAGCATCGTCGGAGTAAATCAACGTATGAATTGAAGTAATCATCTGTTTGTTGTCGTTGTTACTGAGTCTTTCCAGTAAGTTTTTGAAATAAGTCGTCGCACTAGACGGCCTTTCGCATCCACAATCCCAAAAGGACAATCAGCGGAAGGGAGATGTACCGAACAACAGGGGCATAGCTTGGAAGTTCTCTGAACGGACTGTAAACGTAACCGATGATCGGAATTCCAAAGACGATGTGAATCCATCGAAAAATCGAACGCTTCCTGGCATCAGTCATTCAATCCCTTTCCTTCGAGAATTTGCGGCACACATTTTTCAATCCGTGCCTCCCGTGTGGCCGGCTGTTTGGCTCCAGAAAAATAGAGGATGTATCCTCTCTGGCGCCCGGGAGTTAACGCGTTAAAGGCCTTCTTCAAGTGAGGAGAGTTATCCAATCTATTTCGAAATTCTTCGGGAATTGCGAATTCTGAAGTCTTCTTATAACTCACTTCCAAACCGGCCTTTTCCTTGGCTTCTTTGATATAGCTCTTCAGGATCGATTGCATCGCACCGATTTCTCGGACGTTGGTAAACCGAATCTGACGCGCGGCCTGCACGTTTTCGGTTTGTTGAATGAGAATGCTCTTGGGATCCTTCAACAGGGCACCTTTGAAGAAGAGGAGCGCGCAGTATTCCTTAAATCCGTGTATCAGAACTATGTTACTTTCCTGATACGTGTAACACGGTTTACCCCACTTGAATTCCTCGGTCAGTCCACAATCAAGACAGAGCATTCTCAATTTCTCAAATTCGTCGCGCCATTTTTTGGCTTTCGTTAGAAACCCGTCAACCTTGGGATTCATCTCATTCATCCTTTAAGGTTTGAAGTACTCACGCAAAAAACGACAGCGTGTAAGCATCTCGCTTCTGTAAGTCGCGATCAATCTCCGCGACACGATCACGGCAAGAATCCTGTATGCACTCGACAAACTCTACAATTGCCACGTCGAAAGCGCGGTGTGCGGGCGTAACGAACTCCGCACATGCATAATGCTCAACAAAATACTCAACGGATCTTTTCAAACGCGCGTAATCGAAATTGGCAAACATGGCGAAACCCAACGATATGCGTCACTGCCGAGAAACATGCTGTGACTTGCCAAAATGTCTCCGCACTTGGTAATGCAGTGCAACCATGCCGGTCTTGTAGGCTTTCACTTGCATGAGATGGAGGGAAACATCTCTGCCAAGCTTCTCGACAAATGAGATACCTTCACCGATTAAGATCGGCAGAATCGAATAGCGCACCTCATCGGCTAGCCCGAGGCGCAGGCACTCGCCACAAACCGAGCCACCGCCAACGAACCATATGGCGCGGAACTTCGGCCGCAGGCGCTTATTCACAAACTGCGCGAGATCGCCTGAATTGAACTCCACTGTATCCCGACTTCGCGGCAGCTCGCGACTGCTTAGGACAAAAACAGGTTTGTCACCGTACGCCCACCCCAATCCTTTGGTTTCAAAATTCAACGCAGTTTCATAGGTTCGCGACCCCATGACGTAGCAATCGATCGTTTTCAGAAAAGCCTCAACGAATTCCGGATCCATCGTGGCCCCATCTGGAAATTCATCTGAGGTCTCGAGCCAATCGACGCTACCGTCTTTTCGAGCGATGAAACCATCCAGGCTCGCCGCCATGTGAATCGTTACGCGCGAATCAGCGATTGCCGACGTGTCGTCTTCACGTGATGCGCCCATGTGACCTAACGTGAGTTACCGCGATTTAAGTTTAGTTAATCCGATCACTTCTTCAGCGTTGCATCGCGTTTTGGCTTGAACTCGTTTCCCGGTTTCCATTCGGGAAATTTGTCGCCATTGGCGACTTCGTAACCGACTTCGAAGACAAGTTGGAGATCTTGCACCGCGCCGGAAAGATCCCAATCCGGTTTAACTTCGTCGGTGATCTGGTGGTAATCTGTCGAATCATATTCGTCGGACCGAAGTGGAGCGTTCCCGGGACGGGAAAAAAGATGTTGGCCTTTGCCGATATAAAGGGAGGGCAGGCCAACTTTCGAGAATTCGAAATTGTCAGCGCGATAAATCATGCCTTTTTCAGGGCGGCTGCCCAGGGCCACTTTACGGCCCTGCTGTTTGGCCGCCGCAGCGAGAAGATCATCGAGCGTGGAAAAACCAAGGCTTAGATCCTCGATATCGCGCGCTTTACCCCAGACGTTCAAGGTATCGAGGTTGATGTCTGCCAGCGTTTTCTGCAATGGATAGAGCGGATGCTCCGCATAGTATTTTGCGCCAAGCAATCCCGCTTCTTCGGCTGTCGTTGCCATGAACAACACCGAGCGTTTCGGCGGCGGATTTATTTTTGAGAACGCGCCAGCGATCTCGATGATTCCCGCAACGCCTGATGCATTGTCGATCGCACCATTAAAAATCTGATCGCCCTGCAATTCCGGGTGCCGGCCAAGATGATCCCAGTGGGCGGTATAGATCACGCACTCGTTGTTTAATTTGGCATCGCTGCCTTCGAGTTTGCCGATGACATTGTGCGATTTGAACGATCGAACCTCTTGTTTGATATTCATGTTTGCTTTGGCATTCAGGGCCACCGGTCGAAAATCCTTGCCGATCGCTGATTTCTTGAGGGCATCAAAATCCTGGCCGGAATCGGCGAACAATTTTTTCGCAACATCGAGTGTGATCCACGAACGCGCCGAGACCGCATCCATATTCTTGTTCGGATTGTCGAGTTCGAAGTTTTCTTTGCTCCAACTCGACCGCACCACCTGCCATGGATAAGCCGCCGGTTCCGTTTCGTGGATGATGATCGCTGCTGCCGCCCCTTTTTTCGCGGCGATTTCGTATTTGTAGGTCCAGCGGCCGTAATACGTCATCGCTTTGCCCTTGAACATTTTGTCGTCGAGTTTTGACGGATCTTTCGGATCGGGAACCGGCGGATCGTTGATCAGCATCAGCAACGTCTTGCCCTTCACATCGACATTCTTGTAATCGTCCCACCCGTACTCAGGCGCGACGACGCCATACCCGACAAAGACCAGGTCCGACTTCTCGACTTTGATCTCTGGCTGGAGACGCGCCGATGAAGCGACGAAATCATCCGGATATTTCAGATCCATCGTTTTGTCGCCAATGACGAAAGACATTTGCGGTTCGCTCTTGATCCCGGCCAGCGGAACTTCCTGTGTGTATGTCCCGTCAGGGTTTCCCGGTTTTAATCCGATCTTTTTGAACTGATCGGTGATGTATTTCACCGAAAGTTCTTCACCTTTTGACCCCGGCCCGCGCCCCTCGAATTCGTCCGACGCAAGAATTTTGATGTGCGCGAGCAAGCCATCCGGCGTAATCGCCTCAAGCGCCGGCTGCAAACGCTCCCTTAAATCATCACTCCCAAGGAGCGCGGCTGTCGCGCAGAAAAACGTCCCCCACAATAACCACGGAATCTTCATGCTGGTTCATTAGCGGCGCTTTGCGAGCACCGCAAATCTGTTCCCGATCGTGTCGATCTTGAGAACCTTTTCACGATCGATGTGGTGTCGAAAGGCGAAACTGCACGAGCAACGCGAAAAGAAGCCGACAAAGCCAAAACTGATTGGTCAGGGAAACTCATGAATCGGCGTACGCATGCTTACGACCTAACGAGAGGGAACTCAATCGCGGTTACCCGGGATGAGGCGCAGAAATCTGTGAAACGGTGTTATTCATCAAAAAAGCTGGACGCGCACCGGGCGGCCGTGGGCTGGAGCGATTGGTTAGTTCCGGAAGTGAGCATACGTACGACAGCGAGTCGCCGCGCGGAGTGATGAAATCTTGAAGCTGCCAGCACTCGTGTTCTCGCTTGCGCAGTACCAGTGCACGGTGTGCCGTTTCCGGCGCGTGCTTGGAGCCAAGCACGAACGGATATGACATGGAGACAATTGCCGCATCCGGCGACTCCGTTTCGACGGAGAAACGAACCGGGTTGCCAATTTCTCCGTCATGACCTCCAAGCCAGCGGTCGTAATCCAGATGCCCGTAGGATCGGAGAAGGCGCGGGCCCAATCGGCAGCCTTCGGGCAATCAGCGACAGCCAGGCCCACGCTGATTAATGCTAATACGGCCTACGTTAGTTTCATACGCAGCTCTAACGAGAAGGAGATAAGCCACAGCAGGGTGCCGTGACAAACAGATCAAACTGTTTGGCGACGCGAACGTTGACCTCATCGATCCGTTAGATCGTTCATTCGGCCCAACCCCTCCATACGCAAAATGCGATGACAAAGTAGCTCATAGTGTTGCTTGCAAGACTTGCGACGAAGGGGACGGGAAAGTTCACGCCACCGCGAGAACGCACGATACACCGCATACTCAATAACAACACTCAGTGCATACGCGGGAACGAATGCGATGAGCCACAAGCGACTAAGAGGGACGTCCGGTACGACAAAACCAAATAGTATAAACCCGACGACGGTGGATACTGTATTAGCAGTCAGAAACGCGATTATAACGAGCCACCAGGCTGCAACGCGAAACTGAAACGCGAACAACACAACAAGCTCGCACCCGAGCGCGACGACCCCAATCCAAGGAGTAAGAGCGCTGACTGCATATGGCGCGAAGAACGCTGGAAAGACGATGTTCGCAATGACGAGATTCACGATCTAACGAGAAAGAGACAAGCCACCGCAAAGGGCCGTGGCAAACTCGCCAGACATATTTCGCAATTGCGTCGTTGGTTCGTCGATCGGTCAGACTTTGCTAACGCTAGCAGTGCGCCTGATCTGATTATCCGCATCAAATTGATGCAAGCACACTGTGAGCACGGCACAGTTGATCCAGGTCGGGTCAGTGAATGGCGTCTGAGATTGACTTGTGCCGCATCGCCTGGAGCTTTTGGTACTGTTGAGGTGAAAGAATTGCCTTCATCTGTGGATCATTTTGCTGATGGATTGCCTTAATCCGTTGCGCTCTCTGCATCCTTGAGAGCGAAGGATCATTTTTGATGGCCCGCACCTTCGGTGCTTCATCAGCCAGAATAGGCAGGATTTTCTCTTTTTGTTGAGGCGTGAGGCTAAGGTATTGCGCTATCTGCTCGAGCTTGGCGGTTTGCTGTTGCGCGGACGGCTCTTGCGCCGACTTCTGTTGCGCGGACGACATCGTTGCCATCACCACGGATATTCCGAAACATAGAGCCATTACGTTGAGGCGAATGTAATCGTTCAGTTTGTCTTTCCTTGCGTTCATGGGTTGCGATGCTGGTCAAGGAGGGGTCGGCAAGTCAAGGCGAATCGGACCGGCAGCGCCGTCTGTTAAGGCAACAGACACGCCAACGCACGAGCGGTAATAGCCGGAAAAATCAAGCGCCGCGACAACGGCGAAATGCAGCGACCACTTTTTTCGCTCAACTAGATCATTGAGGCTTAACCGGGTCTTCACAGGTGAGAGCTCGCGCGCTCCGCTGTTCGTTCGCAGCGCGGAGAATAACATGTCACCGCGTTTTTTCGCAATCGCCACCTCATTGTCACCATGGCGTGCAAGCGTGAGCCGTCACTTCAATCCAACCAAATAAAAAACCAAGCAAATATGAAAAACCGACAACTATTGATTGACCTTATGAAACGCGCTGCCGCCGTCGTGACGGCTGTAGCAATGCTTGCCACGTCCAGCGGATTCACATTCGCCGCTCGACCGGGCGCCGAGCGACGAAAAAGCGAGCACGCTGTGCAGCGATTGCGACACATCATCGTGATCTATCAGGAGAATTGGAGTTTTGATTCGCTTTACGGGCAGTTCCCGGGAGCGAATGGGCTACAGCACGGTTTCGACACCCTGCCGCAGTACGACAAAGCCACGAACTACACTTCATTAATCTATCAGGCACCGCGCCCGCTCACCGGTTTTCCGCTGGTGCCCGATCCTAATTTTCCCAGCAGCCCCGACGGTCATCTGGCGTGGTGGGCGGACCACAACGTCAGCTTGCCGTTGGCTCCGTTCGATTTCACCAACTACATAAGCGCGGACGTGAAAACCGGGGACATCGTTCACCGATTTTATACCGAGCAATTGCAAATTGATAATGGCGCCCTTGAGCCAAAGAAAAACGATCTGGCGAAGTTTGTGACCTGGAGTGACAACCCGGGCCTCGTCCTTTCATATGTGGATGCAACGGATCTACCGGAAGGCAGGCTCGCGCAGCAGTACACAATGTGCGATAACTTTTTTCATTCGGCTTACGGCGGTTCGTTTCTCAATCACCAATGGCTCATTGCGGCACAAACGCCGCCGTGGACAACGGCAATTCCTTCTGGCTGGTCATCCAGCTACGATCCGGCCACAAAAGTTTTGCACGACAATCAGCTGACGATTGACGGTCAATACGCCGTTAACACCATCCAACCAGCCAAGGCGCCTTTCTCGCCAGGCACTCCCAATCCAGCGATGCGGTTGCTGATTAACAACACGGATCCATCGCAGCCGGGCTATGTCGTTACGATCGGCAACCGCATGGATGACGCCGGGATCAGTTGGAAATGGTACTCGGGCGGTTGGAACGTTGCGCTCCAAAACAACACGCAAGCAGCCAACGATCCAAACATTATATTCCAATTCCATCACCAACCGTTCGCCTACTTCACGAAATACGCGCCATTCCTGGATGCTCCGAGCGCAAACTACACTACAACGCCGGCGCTGAATCCGGACACCACTGGACCGAACGCACATTTGCAGGATGAAACGCAGTTCCTTGCCGATCTGCAGCACAACAATTTGCCGGCGGTCTCGTTTATTAAATTTGCCGGCATCGATAATGAGCATCCGGGCTATACCGACGTAGTCACAGGGCAGCAGCATGTAGCCGATATCGTCAACGCCGTGCGGCACAGCAATATTTGGAACACATGTGCGATCATCGTGACCTACGATGAGCACGGCGGTCGCTGGGACCATGTTCCACCACCCGTTCGCACAGACGGCTGGGGCACCGGCGTTCGGGTTCCTACCATCATCATCTCGCCTCTGGCGCGACAAGGCGTTGTTGACCACAGGCAATACGAAACTGTCTCGATCCTGAAGTTGTTGGAATCCCGGTTCAATCTCCAGCCATTGTCAACGCGCGATGCCGATCCTGCTGTGAACGATCTGGTCGACGCGTTCACCGAGTGAGCCGGTTCAGCCGCAATGATTAGGTTTTTGGAAGCACAGGTTAGGTTAAAGGCAGTTGAAGCGAGAGATGGGCGCCTTGGATGCAGCTCTTCCGGGGCGCCCACTCATTTCTGATCGCCAGCAGGGTCGGCGGTCATAGACCGCCGCTACAGTTTTGTTTGCCACACAATTGTAACGCTAATTGTTTTGCCGATTCACCTGTCGATTCGTACTTTCGCACTGATCACGCATGCGAGCGTTGACTCTCCCCAGACGCGATCCCGCACCAACGATCAACGTGCAGCAGCGTTTCTCGTTCGGCGGCTCGCGACAACAAGTTGTAGGACCGAAACGTTATCGCGCCGCGTGGATTTCCGACACGCACCTTGGTACGCGCGGCTGCAACGCCACAGCGCTGCTGGACTTCTTGCGCGAGATCGACTTCGACACGTTATACATCGTAGGCGACCTGATTGATATCTGGTCGCTCCGGCGTGCAATTTACTGGCCACAGCTACACAACGACGTGATCCAGAAAATTTTGCGCAAAGCTCGCAAAGGCACCCGTGTAGTTTACATCCCGGGAAATCACGATGAGCTGGTGACCAGCTTCTGTGGAATGTACGGGAATATCGAGATCAAGGAGAACGCAATCCACGTGACTGCCTCCGGCGAACGCATCTTGATTATTCATGGCCACGAACTCGACGTGGTAGTATCCGGCAGCGGCCGGATGAGGTGGCTCGCGTTTGCCGGTGATCTTGGCTATCAATTCCTCCTGTCACTCAATCCATTAATCAACTTTGTGAGGCGACGTTTCGGTTTGGGCTATTGGTCTCTCAGTGCGTATGCGAAGCGAACGGTGAAAGACGCTGTGAGCTTCATCGGTAAGTTCGAAGCCGCTGTGGCTCATTACGCGGAGCGCTATCGTGTGGACGCCGTGTTGTGTGGCCACATCCACAGCGCAGCGATCCGAGAATTCGGCACGGTCGCCTATTACAATTGCGGTGACTGGGTTGAAAGCTGCACGGCATTAATCGAGGCCGATGATGGAATGATTTCGCTGGTCGATTATGGCTCGCATGCATCGGCTGGACGCGCAGTAACTCCGAGGACTGACTCTACACGATCGAAGTAAAGCTCGGTAGCGGTTGAAATTGTAGGGCGTCTCTGTGAGACGCCTCGGCGTTTGGCACCCGTAACGGACGCGAAGCGACGGCCGCGCTTTCCAACGCCCTGCAATGACCGTTTCAACCAATCACTCCAAGATCGCGCGTTACTAATCTGTCATTCGATTTTAACAATTCGTAACCTGACGCGGAACATTCCCGACGTATCTAACGCTCACTATGACTGCGATTACAGTGAAGCGAACGAGAATCAGACGAAGGCAGATGCAGCCATCAGAAACGCGCCGCAGATTTCGCGAATTGGCACGATCTTACCTCACCGGCGAAAGGACCGTGGAGTTTGCGATCGAAGCGCTGCTATTTGGGATAATCGTGGTGATATCAGCATGGCCGATGGTTGCAGCTGCTGGTGCACTGCACGAATTTCTTCAGCAGACCCCGGTCTAGCCAGTTGTGTCCTTGCATTAATACCTTGCTACAGCTGGGTGTTTTCGCGCGAATAGATTTCAGAACTGCTGCCGCAGTTTGTCACAAGTGAAATGTAGGAAATCGCTCAAGCGATTCGTATGTGTTGCACAATAGGCACCTCGCTAAAGCGAGATCTTAATGAGAGCTTCAGCCACATTTCATGAATTCAGCCTGTAGACAGCGTGAAAGTCTCGACACTAAACATATGGCATTTACGATGTTCCACTTGTGGCTGGGAAGAATCGAACGCTGCATAACCGGGAAATTGAACGGAAATTCCTGGTCCAATGGCTACCGGATAATCTCAAGCGGGCGCGACACTTAATTATCGAGCAAGGTTATCTGGCAACCGAGTCGGCTGGTCGACAGGTTCGGCTGCGAAAGAGCGGCAAGGCTACATCCCTCACGTTCAAGGTCGGCCGCGGGAGCCATCGCGAAGAACGCGAGGTAAAGCTTAGCACGAAACAATTCGCGACGCTTTGGCCTGGTACGGCCGGGAGAAGACTCCGAAAGGTGCGTTACGAAATCCCATGGGACGGTCTGCTGATTGAGGTCGATATTTATCGCGGCCGCCATTCGGGACTTGTCGTTGCGGAGGTGGAATTTCCTGATACTGCGACTTGCCGCAGATTCGAACCGCCATGGTGGTTCGGGCGGGAAGTGACTGGCGAAAAACGCTACAGTAACGTGCGTCTCGCCCTGACGTAGGAAACGCCATGGCCTTCCATTTGAAACTTCGCGAACCCCTGCCGAAAGGCCTCAAGCGAGTTTTTTGCGAACAAATCGATTCGGCTTTGCACTGTTGCCAAAACCCCGCCAAACAACGCGGCGTCACCGTTCACGAAGTTCGAAAGCACCTTAAAAAGCTTCGGGCTGCAATGCGACTCGCGATTGGGGCAGTTGGAAAAAATTGTCACGCGGAGGAGGATCGTTGCGTGCGTAACATTGGACGTTTGGTGTCGGATTTGCGCGATGCGCAGGTGCGATTGCAAACCTTTATTCAACTGCGCGATAAGCGCGCGAAAAATTCCGACAAACAACTCTTTCCGCGAACGGAGGAATTGTTGCTGCTCGAACGGGAAAGTTTTTCAGCAGCATTCGCCGGTTGGCAACGCCAGGCGATTCCGCAACTGGAAAACGTTAAAGCACGTCTACTAAACTGGCCACTGGACGATCTGAGTTGGAAACAGATTTGCAACGCGGTGTGTAAGATCTACAGGCGCGGCCACCGCGCACTCGCCAGGGCCATCGACGACCCGGACTCGGAAAGGTTTCATGCCTGGCGCAAGCGAGTAAAAGATCTGTGGTACGAGTTGCGAATTTTGCAGCCACTGAACCGAACGGTCCTGGAAGAGATGGCTCACGATGCGGAAGTTCTCGGTGAATTGTTGGGGAACGAGCACGATCTCGATTTTCTCCTCGCGCGCCTGAATAAGGACAGCGGCGATGAAGCGCTTGCCCATGAACTGGCGCAGCTCCAAAAATTGATTACCAAACGGTGCAAACGATTACGCCGTGATGCGCTCGAGCTGGGACGACGTTTCTATGCTGAGCCGTCCAAGGCTTTTGCCAAGCGGATCTCGATCTTCGTCGGCAAACGAAAGGGTTGAACCTGGTGTTTCAAGTGAATGCGAGAAGATCGCGACGACATGTTGTCGCCGCGGTGTCGATATTTTGTGCGACATCAGTAGCGGCGATTGCCGATACCATCACGGTTATCACCACTAACGACAGCGGAACCGGTTCGCTTCGTCAGGCGATTGCTAACGCCAGTAATGGCGACACAATTGAGTTCGATTCTGCGCTGAACGGGCAAACCATAACACTTACGAGTGGCGAGCTTGCGATTGACAAGAGCCTCGTCATCAGCGGACCTGGCGCGAATCTGCTGGGAACATCGAGAGCTCAAAATGCAATCGCGTTCCGGATTTTCCATGTAATGCCCAATCACTCTGTGACGATACAAGGTCTCACGATTAGCAATGGACTTGTTCAATTCGACGCCGGCGGAGGCATCCTCAATGAGACGTCCTGGCTATC
The DNA here is from genome assembly GCA_036522635.1 of Candidatus Udaeobacter sp. Taxonomy (GTDB): domain Bacteria; phylum Verrucomicrobiota; class Verrucomicrobiia; order Chthoniobacterales; family UBA10450; genus Udaeobacter. Next base: position 13,014 of record DATDFM010000135.1, read on the forward strand.
GTTAAGAGACTGCAGGATCAGCGGTAATGTCACGCAGGCCAGTGGAGGCGGCGTCTGCAATTGTTGTTCCAAGAGCACGCTCACAATCGAAAGGTGCACGTTAAGCGATAACATCGCCGGCGATTATGGGGGCGCCATTTCGAACAGCGGAACGCTCAACATTACGGATAGCACACTCAGCGGTAACACAGGTGAATTTACCGGTGGAGCTATTATCAATGACGGCGCTCTGACAGTTAGTAATAGCACGGTGAGCGGGAACTCGACCCAATTACATGGAGGCGGTATTGCAAATATCAGCGGGCAAAACACGATCGTTAACAGCACTCTCACTGGTAATAGCGGCACGACTGCAGGCGCGATTTATAATCGTCTGGCAACATTGGAAATGAAAAACACGGTTCTCAATGCGGGCAATTCAGGTCCCAACATCTTAAACGATGTCGGCACAGTTATCTCACATGGGTTCAACCTCAGCAGCGACGACGCCGGAGGGCTGCTGATCGCGCCGGGCGATCAGACTGATACCGATCCGCTGTTGGGAACATTACAGGACAATGGCGGGCCGACGTTTACCCATGCGCCGTTACCGGGTAGTCCGGCGATTGACGCAGGCGACCCGAAATTCACGCCGCCGCCAGTCGATGATCAGCGCGGTCCTGGATTTGATCGTGTCGTGAATGGGCGAATCGACATCGGCTCGTATGAGGTGCAACCGACCCCGACTGCGACACCCATGCCGACTTCGACCCCAAGGCCCACGCCAACAGGGAGGCATCGACCGACGCCACTGCCTCGCCCCTAGCTCTAAGCGACGGCGTTGGTGGGCTGGGTCTCGTAGCAATCGAGATATTTGATTCCGGACCCGGTGTTGAAAATCACTACGCGTTCACCGGACGCGATCTTGCCGGCAGATCGAAGCAATTTCAAAGCAACGAAGCACGCAGCGCCTTCGGGACAGATGAAGAGACCTTCCTTCGCTCCCACTTCACGCGCCACTCGGATCATTTGTTCGTCGTCGATAGCAATTGCGCCTCCGTCTGATGCGCGAAGAATTTTCAGCATCAGGAAATCGCCAATCGCTTTTGGGACGCGCAAGCCGGAAGCCATCGTGTGCGCGTTGGGAAATTCTGCGGCTTTGTTCTCTCCAGCCTCGAACGCGCAAACAATCGGCGCGCAACCGGCGGCTTGCACCGCGAACATGCGCGGCCTCCGGTTCCCGATCCAACCAAGTGCCTCCATTTCGTCGAATGCTTTCCACATCCCGATGAGACCCGTCCCGCCTCCAGCTGGATAAAGGATGACGTCCGGCAACTCCCACGGCAGGTCGGGAGCACGCGAAGGTTTTCGGTGTTGCCAATTGAGTTGCTCCGCTAACTCATAGCCCAGAGTCTTTTTTCCTTCGACGCGATACGGCTCTTTGAGCGTGGACATGTCGAACCATCCTTCATTTCCTTTTCGCCGGGCGATTTCCGCGCCGCAATCCGTGATCAATCCGTCGATGAGCGTTACGTGAGCCCCCAGTTCGCGACATTCGACGACGTTTGCCCGCGGCGTGTCGCGGGGCATGAAGATGTGCGCCTCAATACCGGCTCGCGCCGCATACGCAGCAAGCGCGCCACCAGCATTACCCGCACTGGGAACAGCGAGCTTTGTTGCGCCGAGATATTTTGCCATCGAAACGGCTACGCTCATTCCCCGTGCCTTAAAGCTCTGTGTGGGATTGAGCGACTCGTCTTTAATCCAAAGATCGACGTCGGCGGCGAATCTGCATGCGCGCAGCAGCGGTGTTCCGCCCTCGCCTAACGAGACCGGCTCGCCATCGCGTGGCAACGGCAACACCTCGCGATACCGCCACAATGATCTCTCTCGCGTGATTAGTGTCTCGCGAGTCATAGTTCGACTCGCCGCTGCGAGATCAACATCCGCAAACAATGGTTTGTTACAGGAGTGACAAAGATTTTGCAGCCGAGAACAATCGTGCTCAACCCCACATGCGCTGCATTCGAGGTGCTTCAGAAACATGGGAGCACTGAAGCGTACATTTCTGAGGAGCGCACGTATCGTGCCTGCTGGTGTCGGCATCCTGCCGAGGACTTCTGTATTCCGCAAGGTGCGAAATACGGCACGTGGAAGCGTGCGCTCCCATTGGTATCGGATCGTGATACAATTCAGCAGGATGAATTTGCTAACCCTGACCGAAGTTCGCCGCGCGACGCAGGATGGGCCGGTGTCTGCGCGCGTCCACGTCCAGGTGGAAACCGCGACGCCCAAGCTCACGCGCGAACAACAGCCGTATTGCGAGCTTACGTTAGCCGACGCCTGCGATCGAATGACGCTACGCGTGTGGAGTGATCATCCCGCGTACAAAACGTGCAGCTCGTTAACCAGTCAGGATTTCATCGAGCTCACCGCGGACTTTTACCAATCGCAATACGGACTCGATGCTCGCAAGTGGACGGTGCGGCCACTAACGGAGCAGGAAAAAAATGAATTGCTTCAAGGCCCTGCGGATTTGCGCGCCAAACAAGCGGCCGATTTCCAATTTGTCAGAGAGGCTGTGACGCATATCACTGATCCCCGGCTGCGCGCTTTAGGTGAAGGATTTCTTACTGAATGGGGCGATCGGTTCCGGCGAACCGCGGCTGCTCGTAATTATCATCATGCCCGGCGCGGCGGACTGGTCGAACACACAGCCCAAATGATGCGCGTCGCGAAAGGGATCGGACCACTTTACCCCGAGCTAAACCTCGATCTTTTGCTCGCGGGAATTCTTTTTCACGACTCTGGCAAACTTTGGGAAAACGCGCTGCCGGAAAACGGGTTCGTTATGAATTATGACGAGCTGGGTGAACTGATGGGACACATCTCCATCGGACTGGAGTTGGTAAACGCTTTGTGGAAAAAATTGAGCGCTGAAAACGCCGACGCGTGGAGAAATCTCACGCCAACATCGGAAGATGTGCGAATGCATCTGTTGCACCTCATCGGCGCACACCATGGGGCACTGGAGTTTGGTTCGCCCATTGCGCCGAAAACGCCAGAGGCAATGGCGCTGCATTACATCGATAATCTGGACGCGCGCTTGGAAATGTTTTCGGCTGGTTACACCTCGGCCAAACCGCTGGCCGCTCGCATTTTCGATCGGGTGCGGCCGTTGCCAGGTAATTTGGTGAAATCACTGCAGAAATTTCGACAAGTAGTGATTGCGACTGATGCCGATAAACTTTTGTGACGCGTTACGAACACACGCAAATCGGCCACGTAATCATTTGGTCTCTTCTCGCGGTTGTCCTGATTGCCAATGGCGGATTAATAGGCCATCAGGCGTCGCCGGCGATTGTTTCGATCATCCTGCTGGTTTGCCTCGTTCTTTTCTACAGACTCAAAATTACGATCGAGGGTGAGACTCTGAGCGCATTATTTGGAGCCGGAATCATCCGCAAGAGAGTCCAGCTTGTCGACATCGTCGGCTGCGAGCCTATTCGGATTCGCTGGTGGTACGGCTGGGGAATTCACCTAACACCCTGTGGTTGGCTCTACAATGTTTCCGGCTTCGATGCCGTACTGATCAAATTGCGCGGTGGCAAAACGCTCGCGCTCGGAACCGATGATCCTCATGGTCTCATCGCTGCAATTCAAGATTCCATTATCCGCGCGTAATCGACTATCGAGGACGGAGCTCTGCGACGCCTAACGATCATGTGAAAATATCGCCGGTATTACCAATTTTCTCAGAGCTTGTCCCTCCACTTTGTTTTTTCGACCTCTATTTGGCCAGTTCGCGAAACCAGTGCAAAGCGATGGAGGTTTGCGCATCGTTGGCTTCGTGTCCGCCGTGGAAGGTCCCTATCTTTATGCGTTGAAATCCAGTGCGTTTAATCGAACCAGCCACATCGTACTGCTGTTCTACCGTGGCAATGCGGTCGTCTCGGCCTGCGGCGATATAAACAGGCGTGGTTAGAAAACTCGGTCCCGGCACGACACGCGCGTAGCCTTCACTTAACCGGTCTTCATTGGCACCAGTGATATAAATCCCCACCACATGGCAACCGTGCTTTGCCAGCAATGGTGCGACCACGCCCACGCCTTTGCCGCCGCCGGAAAATCCACCACACGCAACTGGCCATTTGTTGGCACCGGGAAAACTGCGTTGCAATGCGTCGACTGCGGCGAGCGACATCGCACCGCGCCAGGCGGCCGTATCGCTCCGCGCACGCTGCGGACCGTCGCCCGCAAGCACCAACCAACCTTCCCGAATTCCAACTCTGCCGTAGAAATCGACAAGGTCATCGCGATTTTGCCGTTTTGAATCGCTGGTGGAACAGACGACCAGGACCGGCCAACTTTTCCGCGGATCAAAATTGGGAGGAGTAGCAAGCACGGCCACAGCATACGGGGGCACAGCGTTTCCACCTTGCGTGGCCAGCGACTTTTCCTGGGCGCTTAAGGGAACGTTAGCCGTAACGGTCGAACCAGGAGAAAAAGCGACTCCGCCGAACGTCAGCGAACCTGCCGTTGCCGCGAGCGAGCCATCATGGAGTAATAGGATTAACGCCATCACCGAAAGAAGTGGGGCGCGAGTACCGCAAACGTGTCTAGAAACCATTGTCATCATACTGTTCGTACTTTCGCGCAAAAAACGTGCGGAACGGAAGGCTCAACCCTATTTTACATGAAAATGTGAGATCGACCATGGCCCCCCGTATTCGCACAGACGTTCAGGTAATGTTCTTCGATACCGATTGCGGCGGTGTTGTGTCCAACATTGCGTACCTGCGCTTTATCGAGACCGCGCGCACACACCTTGCTGAAGCGCTAGGGCTCGCGCTGGTAGAGATGGCGCAAAAGCAAAGATATCCGGTTGTGGTTCACACTGATATCGATTATCGGCGCGCCGCAAAGCTCGGCGATCGACTGGTGGTTGAAGGCTGGCTGGGGCGCGTCGAGCGCGCGCGGTTCTGGTGCGAATTTTGCATCACGCGTCCACAAGACGACACATTGATTGCAGAGTGCCGGCAAATGCTTGCATTAATCGAAATGCCGACGGGAAAGTTGCTGCGTGTTCCTGAACATTGGAAAACGTACGACAAAGCCGAATCCAGCGAACATCACCAACGCGATTCTCAAACTGGAAATGGTCCCGGTGCAAAACGTGTTCCATGACTACAGGCGCCCGCACGTTAAGCATTGAAGAAACGCTGCTAGAACCGCCGGCGTTGCCTCCTCCACCGACGCGGCATGCACTGCTGGTAATTCTGATTGCGCTCGCAGCGCTCTTACATGTGGTGACGGTTGGCACAGGCGATCTGTACAGCGAGACGGAGGGCCAATATGCCGGAGCGGCGCGTGAAATGGTGGCGAGCCATAACTGGTTGCTCCCAACGAACAATGGCATACCGCGCCTGCAAAAACCGCCGTTGCTCTACTGGCTGATCATCGGTTCATACAAAATTCTCGGCGTGAATGAAGCGGCGGCTCGACTGCCGGAAGCGCTGGCGGTGATAGCCACGGTTGTGTTTATTTTTTTAATTGGCGAAAGGCTCACTGATTACTGGCGTGGTTTCATCGCCGGCCTGATCTATCTCAGCTTCTGCGGCACGTTTCTTCTGGGACGCATTGTCATGCCCGAACCGCTCGTCACTGCATTCATGACCGGAGCGATGTTCTGCGGATTATGCGGCTACGAACGAAGGCGCCATCGACGTCTGTGGTTCGCCGGGGTCTGGATTTTCGCCGGACTGGCATGCCTAACGAAAGGCGTGCTCGGGATCGTTTATCCCGCTGTGGTCTTCGTTTTGCTCTCGATTTTTTATCGTGAAGCAAGGATACGGTTTCGTGCGCTGTTGCGATGGGAATATGCGTTGATTTTTCTGTTGATCGTGGCGCCATGGCACCTCTGGGCCCAATGGCATTTTCCGCACTATTTTCGTTACGCCCGGTCCGAATGGTTGGGACACATGCGTGGGCTCACAGATGAGACACACGACTTCCTCGGGGTGCCTGCTTATCAATTTGTCGTCCTCCACGTGGCTTGGTGGTTTCCATGGTCAATCGCGCTGCTGCCGGGGACCATTTTTGCCTGGCGGCGGGTCATTCGGCCGCGGGAGATCAATTTCGGTGATGCATTATTATTTTGCTGGATGGGCGTGGTGTTTGTTCCGCTGCTCTTTCTGGGACAGCGACAGGATTACTATTCGATGAGTATGTGGAGCGCTTTTGCGCTCTGGGCCGCCCTGGCTTGGGATCGGATCCCACAATCGTTGCGAGCCGCGGGCGCAATCGCGGTGGGTGTCACCGGTTTGATTTTCGCAGGCGGAGCGCTTTTCGCGGCGCGCGCTGCACATGCTTGGAACGGCACCTGGGGAGTGATGGACGCCCGCTGGACGGCCTGGAAAGCGTTGCACGATATGCCTGTGTCTGCATGGCTAGCACTGCGGCCCATGTTGCTGATTACCGCTGTGTCGTTTGTGTTCTTTTCGATCCTTGCGTTCTACTGCATTTGTAAACAGCGCGAGAAATTCGCGGCCGTTGCCCTGGCGGTTTCGATGATCCCAGCCGGGCTCAGCATGGTGATTGGCGTAGCGAAAACGGCGCCTTATTTCTCACTCGCCGATGTTGCCCGGTACTTGAATCCGCGCTTGGAGACAGGCGGCCATGCGATGTTTGAAGGACCGCTCGATGACAGCAGCAGCCTTATTTTTTATCTCCATCGAAAATTCTTTTTTGTTAACCAAAACCCGCGGAAAGAAGCTCCCATGGGCGCATCTGCCAGCGACATTTTTCTCAACGAAGAAGCGGTTCTGGACAAGTGGGGGAAACCGGATGCGGTTTACCTGATTGTGGACCAAAGCCGGGCGGACTTCTGGAAAGAGCGAATTATCAGCCGCTTCCACGCCTATCATCAGGTCACCTCCTCCGGCAGCTACGTGGTGCTTAGTAATCAGCTATAGAGCGGTGATTGATCAAAAAATTACAAGGTAGACGACGGTTGAAAAACTTCGCGTCTGGCTTAAGCTGCCAGCCCATTTTCTTTTGTAACGATTTAACTTTCAACCAGCCATGTCGCAACATCGTAGTTTAAAAGGAGCCAGCACCATCGCCGCTAAACGCAACGTGCTGAAACGCTTTGAGCGTGTCGAGCTTCTCAAGAAACGCGGCCAGTGGAAGGACGGTCAGAGGGTGATCGGCCTGCCGAAGACAAAACCCGACGTGTAATTCGTTCAATCGTTACATCGTTAAATCGGGACAGCGATTCACGATGGAATGCATTACGAATCACGATTGTGCGCCTTAATCGCTTCCTCGCTGCTGCGGGTATCGGATCGCGTCGGAATTGCGATGAATTGATCGCCGCGGGCCGCGTCACGATCAACGGTAAGACTTGCACCGACTTCAGCGCAGAACCCGACACGCGCGATCACGTCAAAGTGAACGGCAAACTCGTTCACGTCGCACCACCGCTCACCATCATGTTGAACAAGCCGGCCGGATTCGTTTCGACACGAAGAGATCGGCACGTGCGCGATACCGTTTTTGATTTACTCCCAGCAAAATTCTCGCGGTTGTTCAATATTGGGCGTTTGGACGCGCAAACGGAAGGTCTGCTGCTCCTCACAAATGATGGCAATCTCGCACAGAGGCTGACGCATCCCCGTTACAAAGTGGAGAAGGAATACGAAGTGATACTGGATCGCCCGTGGGACCCCACACTAGCGTCGAAATTATTGTGCGGAATTTTTCTAGATGATCGGCGAGCAAAAGCTGCGCAACTCCACTCTATTTCTCCAACGCATTTGCGGGTTGCACTGCGGCAGGGCATCAATCGGCAGATTCGACGTATGTTCGAAGCCGTCGGTTACCGCGTTAAACGTCTTGTCCGGCTTCGAATCGCTAATCTTCAGCTCGGCGATTTGCCAAGGGGTCATTGGCGGGCGTTGAGCGAACGGGAGCTAAACAGTTTGCGCGGTCGCAGCGCGATTGTAGCCGCGGGCGCTGACCGCGGCACTCACAAACTCAGCCATCCCAGGAAGCGCCGAGGTCAACGCCCCCGGCTACAGGTTCAATGAAGCTCGACGATTGTAATGCGCTGATCACCGGAGCTTCTGCTGGCATCGGTCGTGAATTTGCACGTCAACTCGCCCGTCGTGCTCGTTCGATGATCCTGGTTGCACGCCGTGATGAAAGATTGATCGAACTGGCTGCTCACCTGCAACGAGAGCACCCGAAGCTTGTTGTTCACGTTCGAAAAGTCGACCTCGGCAATCTTGATCAGTTGCGGGCTTTCCTCGAATCGCTCGATCGCGACAAACTCGAAGTCGATCTCTTGATCAATAACGCCGGACTTGGGGACAGCGGCCCTTTTGCGGAAAGCGATCCCGATAGGGATAAGGAGATGACGATCGTAAACGTGGCGACGTTAACTTTAATCACTCGCCATTTGCTTCCTGCCATGGTCGCAAAGCATCGGGGCGCCATTCTGAACGTCAGTTCGTCGGCCAGTTTTCTTCCGATTCCGCTCTCTGCCGTGTACGCTGCCACGAAGTCGTACGTAACAAGTTTCTCTGAAGCGCTCAGAGCTGAGCTCTACGGAACGGGAGTAAGTGTATGCGCGCTATGCCCCGGTCCTGTGGTAACGGAATTCCAGCAGGTCGCCAAACGGGAGGGAGTGCAGCCGGACATCGGCCCGCAGTTCCTTGTGGTTACAGTTGAACAGGTCGTGCGCGATGCGCTCGCGGCACTCGAAGCAGACCGTCCACTCGTCATTCCCGGATTTTCAATGAAGCTATTAATGCTTCTCGTGCGATTGATGCCCATGCCGGTTTTGCGATGGGTGGCACGGATGTCACCGAGGAAACGTGGCGTCGTGTAGCAACAAAGTGTGCCAGCGCCGGTGGAGTCACCAGGCTAGCGATGAAACCAATTGTGTTCGCTCGCAAACACCGGGCGAGTGATGAAAATTTCCGAAGCTTGCGAAAACACAATGATCGCGCCGAGCACTACGAGCGCCGAAACGGTGCCGATCGAGTGAGCTTGTCGAAATCCTGACATGGCGAGGCGGCACAAGCAGGAAATCCCATACACATAACTCAGTGCAAAAGGAATCAGCGCGCCGGTCAGCAAGCGGCCGGATGTGAAATACGGATGCGAACGGGATGGATTAATGCAACCGCCAAAATCGAATTGAATTGAAAGCAGCGCCAGGAAAGCGATCCCTGTTGCAACAGTTAGAATCGCAACCCCAATGGCCTGCCGTTGGAATGCGGAAAGTCCAAATTGCTTTCTTAACCCCAGAATCGCTGCCGCGATAAAGACCGCCGAAGAAGTGGTAAACAGTCCATCGGCTATTCGCCAATTGAATGGTTTGCCATGCCATCCGACTTCGCCGCGCCAAAAATGCGCAATTAAATCCGACCAAAAAATCCAGAGTCCAGAGGGTTTGAAGATAGGATGTTGCCACCATTCAACGAAGGGTTTCCGGGTCCAGCCTAACAAAGCGATCTTCGCGGCCGATCCGGTGAAATCCCCAAACTGCAGTTTCAGCCAAACCATCCAGCCACCGATCGGGACGGCGGCGCACAAGAGAAGTGCGGCAAGTGCGCTTAAACCGGCACGAGGCGTTCGTCGACTAGTTGCTACAAGCCTTGCCACGACGACTGCGACCGCGATGGCGATCAGCGGCAAATTCGAGAGCTTTGTCAGGTACGTGCACGCAATCGCCACGCCTGTGACCGCTGCAAGCAACAAACCAGGCGCGTCCGTTCTCAGCCATTTCAAAACGCAAAGGAATAACACACCAAAACACAGCGGTGACAGCACATCACTGTTCATTGCGTAGAACACATTCTGCGGAATAAAAGCCACCAACAGAGGTGCGCCAACGCGCACGTCGAGGCGCTCTGGTGCAATCGTTCGGGCGGCCACATAAGCCAACCAAACTACTATCGCCATCAGCGCGACATTCAGGAACCGGATCCAATATAATGATTCAATGCCGCTCAATCCGATCTGCTGCCCAGCCCGCCACCACAGACCCGCAATGGCATAATACAGTGGCGGCTGAGATGATTCGAAATTGATTTCACTGCTCCATGCCGCTCGTGTTGCCGCAATCTCCGGCTCAACTTTCGACCAGGATTGTTTCCATATCGGCGGGGGATATTTCCCATCTGAAAAGTAATCGGGCGGAAATACGAACTCCGGCGAAGCGTAAGGAACAATCCAGTTCAGCGTTTCTTCTTTCAGCCGGTCGAAACTGCGCGGAATTTGGCCATGCGAATACTGCGTGATCAGATCGAGATGCAGATCCTCATCGATGTTGCTGAAGAACGGGAATGCTGCGGAGAAAATGAAAACGCGAAGCGCACCGGCGAGGCAGAGCAGCGGGATCAGAACTTGCTCACTCCTGAACGACTTTGATTCTGCGAGCGCCATGGAAAAGTGCGTGTAAGCAAAAGCAACGACGCGAACGTTTGCACATCAAATCATGAGCGCAAAAGCGACGCGAGGACGGTGCGCGCTCGCAAAGCACTTCGTGCGAAATCCAACAGGTCAGTGCCGGTTTCGGCAAAGCTTTGGAGTGGCTGCGTACTTGCGTCGCTTTGATCCTTCACATCGTCTCCGAAAGTAAAAAGCGGCGGTCGCATTCGGACCGCCGCTTTGAAAGTTTTAGGAATCGTGCTACCGCAGCGATGTTATGAGGATTTGTACTTAACCGAACAACCGTACGGTTTCGTTTCTGGCGTACTAACGGACTTACCTGATAATGATTGATCCAATGCCGCCTTCACGTAGTTCGTAGAACTCGGGATATCGGACGGATTGGGGGTGGCTTTGCTGTCGATTGCGCCGTGATAAACGACTTTCCCGTCCGGATTAATAACGACCATGTTCGGCGTGTTCTTCGCGCCGTAAGCGCGGCCTGCGTTGCCTTCGGGATCCAGCAGCAGCGCGGTCTCGTGCGTCTTCCATGATGTCGCGATTTTTTGAGCCTCTTCGGGCGTTAGATTTCCCTCCGTGCCGGGCGCATTGGAGTCGATGGTCAACCAGACAACGCCTTTGTCAGTGAACTCTTTCTGCAGGTTTTGCATGTTGCTGCTGCCGTAATGCTTCTTCACGAACGGGCATTGTGGATTGAACCACTCGAGCACGACGTACTTGCCCTTATATTGCGATAGTGAATGTGTCTTGCCGTTTGCGTCCGGGAGTGAAAAATCCGGCGCATTGCTTCCAATGGACGGCACATCCGCCGCAAAGACTGCAGTTCCGATCAATGATGTAAGAGCGGTTAATAGTAGTTTCATTCTCATATAGGTTGTTTAGAAAACAGAGGCGCTAAGACGTTTAATGTTCTTGGAGTAAAATCGTCCCGCGTCTCGGAAATTTCAACATCAAGGAGCCCAATTACAAGCGGCTCGACTATTGTGACGCGACTTTACCCGCGACAGTTTCCAGTTTCTCCAGGACCATGCCTTTCGTGAGCACTTCCGGGAAAACAATGGGCTCTTCGTCTTTGGCGGGATAAAGCACGTACAAGGGAACACCCGGGCGACCAAACTTCTGCAATAATTTTGTGATTACGGGATCCCCGTTAGTCCAATCCGCTTTCATTTTCACGATCCCGTGGCGTTGGAACGCCTCTCGCACATCGTGTGCTTCAAGGACGCTGGCTTCATTGAATTTGCAGGTAAGACACCAGGCGGCGGTGAAATCGACAAAGACAGTCCGACCTTGCTCCAGTTCGGCTTGCAGGCGTTCAGGCGTGAATCGCTGCCAGTCACCACGGAGCTGCGAATCTGCGGAAGCGATTTTTACGGACTGAAATTTGTCGCCGATGAAATAAAAACCGCTCCCGAGCACGAGCACGAGCATGAGCACGCGCACAACGATCCGTTTCACAGCTGTTGCTGTTGGAACAACGAACACGCCCTTCATCCAGCACGCGACACTGATCACAAGCAGAAAACAGCTCGCCCAAATCGCTCCTTCCAAGCCGCGTTGTGCGCCGAGTACGTAAAGGAGAAATAGCAGGGTCGCCAACAGCAGGAATCCCATGAACTGTTTCACGTGCACCATCCACGGACCAGGCCTTGGCAGAAACCGCAACCACGCGGGTTGCGCACTCAACAGCAGATAAGGGGCGCTCATACCGGCAGCGATGGCAATGAAAATCGCGAGAATAATTACCGATGACTGCGTGAACGCAAAGCCGAGCGCAGTGC
>DATDFM010000136.1:0-5168 GCA_036522635.1 Candidatus Udaeobacter sp.
GGGCGCAATTCTTCTTGAAATTCGTGATTTCTCATCCCGCCGTCACCTGCGCTATTCCCGCCACGAGCAAAGTACAGCATCTTAGCGACAATATGCGTGCAGGGTTCGGTTTATTACCTGACGCTTCAGCTCGGGAGCGCATGGCACGCTATGTTGCCGGGTTGTAATTGCGACGACGGTTAAATTCGGATTCGCTGCCACCCGCTGGGCAATAATTGACAGCCTCAATTCGCGATGATACGGCTGAACTCGAAATCAATCAGGAGGACAACGCTATGGCCAAGCTTCGTCATCTCGCAATCTTAACCCATCAGCCGGATAAGCTCGCGAACTTCTACAAGCGCGTCTTCGATATGACCGAAATGTATCGCACCAAGAATGGTTCGGTGCATCTTTCCGATGGCGAAGTGAACCTCGCGATACTGAACGCCACGGATCCCAAAGAGCCGGGGCATCAGCCGGGACTCTATCACTTCGGATTTCATGTTGACGACAATCAGGAAGTCGCCAAGCGTATTCAAGAGCTTTATCCCGCGGGCGCACCGAAAGAACGCGAGGCAACCTATGCGGAAGGACGCGGCTCCGATCCGGACGGCAATTTGTTCGATATCTCCACCGTTGGCTGGGGACAGAAGCGGCGCATGGATCTGTAGACGGGCGGTTCTTCAATGGCGATTGTTCTTTTCATGCTGATAGCGGCGTTGGCCTCTGCGCCGCTATCCGTTCGTGCGGCGACGGCTGATGAAATCGTGAAAAAAGCCGGCACCCTCTCTGGCTCGCAACGCAGGAGTTTTCTCGAGGAAGGAGCCAAAAAAGAAGGCGAAGTGGTTTTTTATACCTCCCTCAGCTTGACTGACTATCCGAAAATCATGCCCCACTTCGAACGGGCCTATCCTTTCATAAAAACCAACACCTATCGCGCCACACCGTCGGGGGTCTTCAACAAAGTCGATACCGAGGCGCGTGCCGGCCGTTTTGCGGTTGATGTTATCGGATCGGCGCCGGTCGAAATGTGGCAGCTCAAGCAACGCAAACTTTCTGCGCCCTATCTTTCGCCCGAGCAGAAATCATTGCCGCCCGGTTCCCACGACAGCGACGGCTATTGGCAGGGATTCGAAGTGACGCCGCTCGTGTTGGCCTTCAATACCAAGCAAGTAAACGGCAGTGATGCGCCGCGCAGCTATCAGGATCTGTTGAATCCCAAGTGGAAAGGCAAGATGAGCCTCGGCACCGAGGAGTACACCTGGTTTAACATTCTGCTCGAATCGATGGGCGCAAAAAAAGGCGCGGAATTTATGCAGGCGCTCGCGAAACAGGACCTGCAGATGCCCGGCTCGAGCAGTGTCATGCGGGTGCAGCTGATGCTTGCGGGCGAATCGGCCATTGCAATCGCGGCACGCGGGCGCCGCGTCACCGAGTACAAGCAGCAAGGCGCGCCTATCGATTTTCGGATTCTGGATCCCTATGCTGGCGAGCCGAATTTCGTGGCGCTGCTGCAACGCGCGCCGCATCCGCATTCAGCGCTGTTGTTTATCGATTGGATTTTGTCCGAAGAAGGACAAACTCGGCTCGCCGACGCAGCGGGCAGAATTCCAGTGCGCAAAGGCATCAAACAAAAGTCGTGGGTGCAGGAACTCTTTCAAAAGGACTTCGTGTTTCTCAGCCCTTCTTCGATTGGTCCTAACCTGAACTCGCTGATTGAGCAATACAATCAGAACTTCGCTGTTCGCAAAACCAAGTAGCTCCCGTTTTAGACCGGTGCAATGAATCGAGTTTCTGACCCGGCGCTTTGCCCAGATACTTATCCGGTTTCACCCTACTTCAGCGTCTTCTTCAGCAGACGCATGGCATTATCGGCATCGTCACCGCTGTCGAATGCAAAATAGGAAACCGCGCGTCGGCCCAAAGCGGCCGCCGAAATACCACGCAGATTAATTCCTGCTGCGGCGAGAGCCTCGGTCATTTTCGCCCCCAACCCGGCTCGGTCAGGACCTTCGACACGCACCGAATGGAGGCTTTCCGTGGTGGCCAAACCGGCCCGCTCAGCCGCCGTTTTTTGCTTGGCGCCCTTGATCGGGCTGAGAAAAACGACGCCGGTGCCGGGCTTGTCGGCAGCACGGCGCGCCACGACAAATTCAATGTTTCCTCCTGAGTTTTGCAGCGCCGCCAGTGTGCTCGCCAGACCGCCGGGGCGATCCGCAATTTCACCGGCCCATACACTCACTTTGGTAACCGTATACGCCATATCGCACCTCCTCCTTGGATTGACGATTCACAATGCGCCGGGTAGCAATCTCACCCGACAGCAGGCCCGCGCTGCTGCAGAGTTCCATTTCGTTGAACGGCCGCCGCGCCCAATCATAGTGATTGGAGATGTAGTCTGCGCCGCTCATAGCATCGGATTCTGAAGAGGTCAAGAACGCCGTGCTAGCGCCATGCAGCAATGTGCCGACGATGTCCCACGCGTTTTACACTGACCTGATCGCCTCGTTTGTCATTGTTTTAGCAGCAATTCGACCGCGTTTGTTATCGAATCAAACTCGAACCGACCGGTTGCCGCGCTGTTGGTAAGTTGTTGCCTTCGTGGAAATCCGACGAAATATGAACCTGCCAGACTGGACTTTGACAATATTTCGACTGTGGAAGGTTTTTGGATTGAAGGACCGTGAGCTTCATGTTATCGTCCCCCGTTTAAATGAAGCAAAATAACTCGAACCTACTTATTACTCTTCTGATCCAGTGGTTTGATGCGGATTATCACGCTAAAGGTATAACGACGCGAATTCGCGATGTCGACCGAGTCAACTGGGTCCGCTGCCTTCCTTTCGTAATTCTCCATATGGGCTGCCTGGGTATTTTTGTCGTCGGCTGGAGCTGGACCGCGGTTTGTGCCGCCCTTGGATTGTATCTGATCAGAATGTTCGCGATCACCGGGATCTATCATCGCTATTTCTCCCATCGAACCTTCAAAACATCCCGGCTGGCGCAGTTGCTCTTCGCGATTCTCGGCGCCTCATCGGCGCAGAGAGGGCCTCTCTGGTGGGCCGCCAATCATCGTAATCATCATCGCGAGTCCGATACGCCCAATGACCCGCATTCGCCGATTCACTACAGCTTTTTTCGCTCCCATGCCGGCTGGTTCATGTGCACGCGGTATTATGCGACGCAATATGAGCGCATACGCGACTTTGCCCGGTTTCCAGAACTGGTCTGGCTGAACCGCTTTGACAAGGCAGCGCCGGCAGGTTTGGGACTGCTGGTTTACCTTTTCGGCCTGTGGATGGAACATGCATTGCCAAACCTCGGAGTCACAGGATGGCAGTTGTTCATTTGGGGATTTGTGCTCAGCACGACGATGCTGTTCCACGGCACGGCCAGCATCAACTCGTTGGCGCATTTGTTCGGCAACAAGCGCTACGCAACCGGAGACGAAAGCCGCAATAACTTTTGGCTCGCTCTCATCACTCTCGGTGAAGGCTGGCACAATAACCACCATCAACATATGGGATGCACACGCCAGGGGTTTTATTGGTGGGAAGTCGATATTACTTATTACGTTTTGAAGCTACTTTCGTGGATCGGGATTATCTGGGATCTCAAGCCGGTGCCGCTGCAAGCCTACAACCGAGACGCACAACTGCCACTGAGGAAGTACGTTTCCGCCGCCTAGAGCGTTTGCTCTTCCGCAACTGGCCTATTTGGTCGGGACAGCCGTCCCAACCCGACAAACTTGTATTTGAGCGACGCCGCGGCTAGCATTGCACTTTGCTGAGGCCGCTCCATGGAACTCGTTTCGGAATTTCTGAAGAAAGTTTCCTTCTGCCAGGATCTGAACGAAAGCGCTCGTTCGAAACTGGCCGAGCTTTTAATTTCCAAAAAAATATCTGCCGGCGCCATCATCTTTCGTGAATTCGACGAATCGGATTGTCTCTACATCGTGAAGTCCGGGCGAATCATCATCAGCAAACACGTGCAGGATCAGGTCGACATCGTGCTCACCCGTTTTCACGGGGGTGATTGTTTCGGCGAAATGGGACTTTTCGATACCTCGCCGCGTTCCGCGACCGCACAAACCGAGACCGATTCAGTTCTGCTGCGGCTTGACCGCAAGGCTTTCCAACAAATCTTTTCTGACGAGCCTGAAATCGCGGCGCGAATCTGTTACCGGCTGGTCACCGTATTTATCGAACGGTTGCGTGCCACCAACGATCAAGCTCGGGAGGCGATTCGCTGGGGCTTGGAAGCGACGGGGTTTTCTCTCGCGCCCGAGTATTCGCCCTTGGGCCGCAGGTCCACTTGAAGATTCATGGCTGACCCCGCAAAGCTCGAGCTCCTGAACCGTTCCAGCGATGCGGGCGGATTCGAAATCGTCCGAATCGACAGTCTGCGCGCTTATTCAGCGTACAAGCCGAGCCGCTTGCCGCAGTCCGACTGGGAAGTGACGCCGCAACCCAAGAGCGCCGACGGAACGCGCCAATTTGTGTTAAGGAATTTGCGCCAGGACAGTTATGTATTGCTCGACTCCAGGGAGTATTTCTTGTGGAATTACTTGGATGGGCGTCATTCGCTTGAGGAAATCGGACGCGCTTTTCATCTCGCGTTCGGCGCCTTCGATTATCTCTTGATTCGGCAGCTCCTTACGAAGCTCTACGGCTGCGGGCTTTTGGAATCGAAACGTCTGTTGGATTTCCAATTAAACCGCGCCACGCTGCCGGACTACCGCTGGGTCAGCCGTTTGCGGTGGAATCTGATGAGATGGCGCGCTATGTCTTTGCGCGTACCAAACGCCGATCGAGTTTGTTCGCTGATCTATGAGCGCGGCGGGTTTCTGTTGTTTCACCCGTTCACGTTCTGGCTCTGTCTGGCCGCGGCGCTTTGCGCTGTGGTGCTCGCGCTTCCGTTTGGGCACAACGCCAGCAGTTTTGCATATTTCTTGAAAACGCAGCCCTGGCTGATTAGCGGCGTCATGGTCGCGAGTTTGATTTCAGCTTCGATTCTACACGTGCTGGTGCACGCGCTCGGATGCAAGGCGCATGGTCGGCGCGTTCGTGAATTGGGCTTTTTTTTACTCCAGGGGATCGTACCCACATTTTATGCGGACGTCACCGATATCTTCATGTCGAGCCGACGTGCTCGGATCACCGTGGATCTCGCTGGCCCGATGGTGG
>DATDFM010000137.1:0-6040 GCA_036522635.1 Candidatus Udaeobacter sp.
CTCAGTCGGCAAACGCCTCAGCAAATCGTCGATCAAGTTCTGGCCTACGAACCAGGCAGCAAAATTGTTGTACTGGCACCATTGATTGAAAGTCAGCAGGGTGAATTCCGGGATGTACTCGAAAAACTCAAGCGCGAAGGATTTGTTCGTGCGCGCATCGATGGACAACTGAGGGAATTGGATCAGGCCGAGCCGATCCGGTTGAAGAAAGGCCAACCGCACACGATTGAAGCGGTGGTTGATCGACTGGTCGTCCGGGATGGCATTCGAGTGCGGCTGACCGACTCGGTTGAAACGGCTCTCAAATGGGGCGGCAATCGCATTGTCGTTTTGTGTCAAACCCTTACTGCAGGCGATAATTGGACCGAATCCCGCTATTCCACCGATTACGGCAATGCTGAAACCGGCTTCAATTTAGGCGAGCTAACGCCCAGGCATTTTTCTTTCAACAGCCATCTCGGCGCCTGCCCGGCTTGCCATGGTCTCGGAACACAATTGGTGGTCGATCCGGAACTGATGATCTCCGACCAAACTAAAACGCTAGCCGAAGGAGCAATCACCCCATGGCGTCGCGGCACAAAACGCATGCGCGCCTACTATCGGCATCTGCAGCATGCGCTCATTAAACATTTCAACGTGAACGAAGACGAGCCGTTCGCCGATCTGCCTGAAGCATTCAAAGCTGCCCTTTACTTCGGCACGAATGGCGAGCCGATTGAAATGGAGTTTGGCAGCAACTCCGATAAATCGCGAGCAGGCGGCGAAAAGAAAGTCACAAAAGCGTTTGAGGGACTGGTGCCACAAATGCAGCGGCTTTACGAGCAAACCGAGAGCGAGTTCACACGCAATCGTATTCGTGCGTTCATGACTCGCGAAACATGCAAAATTTGCGGCGGTGCAAGACTCAAACCGGAAATTCTTGCTGTCACAATCAAAGCCGGATCCGGCTTTGCCGAAGCTACTGGAGGAAAACATGCCCGCGAGCTAAACATCCATCAGTTCAGCCAGCAAACCGTCGAAGACGCTCTGCAATTCGTCGGGGGGCTCGATCTGACCGCGCAACAGCAAACGATCGTCACAGAGGTTGTCCGCGAAATTCAGTCGCGTTTGCAATTTCTTGCCGAAGTCGGACTCGGATATCTCACATTGAACCGCGAGAGCGGCACACTTTCCGGCGGTGAAGCGCAACGGATACGACTCGCAACACAAATCGGCTCCGGCCTGGCTGGCGTTCTCTACATCCTTGACGAACCCAGCATCGGTCTGCATCAACGGGACAACTCCCGCTTACTGAAAACGCTGAGAAGGCTGCGCGATCTTGGGAATTCTGTAATTGTGGTCGAACATGACGAGGAAACGATTCGCGCTGCCGACCACATTCTTGATCTCGGTCCGGGGGCAGGGCCGCGCGGTGGTGAGATTGTAGCTGAAGGAACTCTCGACGACATCGAACGCGCCAAAAATTCTTTGACGGGCGATTATCTTTCCGGACGGGCCCGTATCGCAGTTCCAAAACAGCGCGCCCAGCCGCGGCCCGATGGTTGGCTGACAGTTGTAGGTGCGAATGAAAACAATCTGAAACAAATCGATGTCTCATTTCCTCTCGGATGCCTGACATGTGTGACCGGTGTTTCTGGCAGCGGCAAATCGACGTTGGTAGATGATATCTTGCGGCGCGCGCTCTTCCGGCATTTCTATAACTCGAAAGACAAGCCCGGTGCTCACAAAGCGATTCGCGGACTCGAACAAATCGATAAGGTGGTAGTGATCGACCAAAGTCCGATCGGCCGGACGCCGCGATCGAACCCGGTCACCTACACCGGCGCTTTCACCCCAATCCGCGAACTGTTCGCGCAATTACCCGCGGCGCGGGTTCGCGGCTACGATGCGGGTCGGTTCAGTTTCAATGTCAAAGGCGGGCGTTGCGAAAATTGCGAGGGTGCAGGCTTGATCAAAATCGAAATGCACTTCTTGCCCGACGTTTACGTGGAATGCGAAGTCTGCCGAGGCAAACGCTACAATCGCGAGACGCTCGAGATCACTTATAAAGGCAAAAATATTGCGGACGTGCTCGATCTAACCGTAGACGAAGCTGCGCGATTTTTCCGCAATGTGCCGACCATTGCCGAAAAGCTGAATTCACTGCTCGACGTCGGACTGGGTTATTTGCGACTGGGTCAGGCCGGAACCACCCTTTCGGGCGGCGAAGCGCAGCGCGTGAAACTCGCCACTGAGCTTGCCAAAAAAGCTACCGGTCGCACTGTTTACATCCTGGATGAACCCACGACTGGGTTGCATTTCGCCGACATTGAAAAATTACTGGAGGTTCTGATGAAACTCCGCAACTCGGGCAACACCATAGTGGTGATTGAACACAATCTTGAAATGATCAAATGCGCAGACTGGATCGTCGATTTGGGTCCTGAAGGCGGCGAATATGGCGGCGAAGTGGTCGTGACAGGGCCGCCTGAGAGGGTGGCAACTATTCCGGCCAGCCACACTGGGCAATACTTACGGACAATGCTGGAGCGAAGATGACAAACATCAGACGCTTAGCGCTGACATTCCTGATCGGAGCTATTAGCCCCATCGCTCGCGCGGACACCTCGGCCGAACTGGCCGAAGCGAGCACGCCCCTTTCAGAAGGCGTGCCAGAGGTGGCCGTGGTCCGATTGGAGTCGCTCCTAAACAGAAATCTGCCGGAATCACAATGGCGCGCAGTCGCTGAAAAACTTGCGGAGGCGCAGGTGGCCGCAAACCAACCCGAAGCCACTTTGGTTCTCTTAAGCGACGGCAGGTTACGCGATTTGCCATGGGCGAAATTTTGGCGTGCCCAGGCGCTGGCCAGTCTTTACCGATGGACCGACGCCCTGTCGCTTTATGAGGAACTAAGCAACCAGACTTCGACGTTTCAGAGAGCAGCTGTTTTTGGGGCTGGCGAGGCATTGCGTGCGTTGGGAAAACGCCAGGAGGCTTTGAGAAAATTTATTCTGCTGGCGCATGACAAGGAATGGGGCACACGAGCCCAGATGCGAGCAGCTGAACTGCACATTGACTTGGGCAACGCTCACGAGGCACGCCGGCTTTTGGAACAGTTGCAGCCAGGTTCGGTTGCAGAACGGCGCGAACGGCGTGTGTTACGCGGACGGCTCGAACTCATTTCGCACCGGCCCGAAAGAGCGATCGGGATGTTCCAGGCGATTCTGAAAAGGCCCGAGGGAACACCTCATCCCATCCTGCTCGCAGCGCTTTTCGGTATCGCCGAAGCGCATTTGCAGCTTAAAACGCCCGAGACCGGGGATGACGTTCTCGAGCGTTTCATTGATCGCAATTACGCAGACCCTGATCTCTCGCTGATATTTGGAAAGCTCGATGAGCTCTATCGCGCCGAACACAAAGCATCGCGCAATGAACTCGAAAAGTGGGTGCGCAGGCCTGAGCAGCCGCGGCGAACATTCGCCCGCTGGTATCTTGCGCGGCTCGAAATTCGAGCAGGCCGTAGAGAGCGGGCACGCCAACTGTTTGAAGATTTGCGAGCTACAGAAATCAAATCGCCGGCTATTGCTCCTGCTCTGGTCGAGTTTGCTGAGTTTGAAATTGATGAAGGTCACTTTGATTCAGCAATAGCCATCCTTGACGATGCACGCTTGCTGCGGCCTGACGCGGTATTGGTCACCCGGATCGACTTCCTATCTGCCCAGGCGGAGTATTTGGCCAAACAATTCGATACCGCAACGGCTGCATTCGAACAAATCGCACAGCGCGATTCGCGCTCTGCGAAAGCCGCGCTCTTTAATGCATCCAGTGGCTGGTTACAGGTCGGTAATCACAGTCGTTTCATTGCTGATTACAACCAACTGGAGAAACAGGGCGGCGATGAGCAATCACGAGCCGATTTGCGATTGGAAGAAGGTCTAATGCAGGCTGCCAAGGCAGACAAAAAAGCTGCGGGCTCGTTGCAAAAGTTCATTCACGATTTTCCAACAAATCCGCGAGTTTCCGAAGCCTGGGTTGGTCTGGCCGAGTTGGCGTTTCATTCATCGCCGCCACGCCTGGATGAAGCACGAAAAGATCTCGATCATGCAGCCAGCTCTGGACCAACTGCTGTTGCATCCGAACGCGCCGATTATCTCCGCATTTGGGTCGAAGAAGCAAGCGGCGGAAACGAATCGAAAGTTATTGAGCTGGGAAAACGATTTCTCGACCAGCATGGCCAGTCCCAGTTTGCCCGCGAAGTTCGAATGAAATTGGCTGAGCTTTATTATCGTACTCAGGATTTTGCCAATGCGCAGACGCAGTTTGAAACGATCGCGCAACAGAATCCGAATGACGCGCTGGCGGAAAAGGCGCTGTTTTTCGCAGCCGAATCAGCCATGTCGAGCATGAGTGAGCACACACTCGATCGTGCTCTCGTTTTGTTCGATCAAGTGGTGCAAAAGAACGGAGCGATGCGCTGGGCCGCGCGGAACGAACAAGCGGTGATCGAGCGCAAGCTTGGCAAACCTAAAGACGCCCTGGCCTTGTACGACGAGGTGTTGAAGAGTGATGCCGGCGCATCCGAAAAACGTGAGGCGCTTTGCGGGAAAGGTGACATTTTCTTCGAGGCCGGCGCAACGGATCCGAGCAGCTACCAACACGCCATTGACGCCTACGATCAACTGGCTGCCGATAAAGATGGGTCGATTCATTGGCGTAACCAGGCGCTGTTCAAAAAAGGACTATGCCTCGAGAAAAAAGGCGATCGACCCGGGGCGCTGGCGACTTTCTATAAAATTCTGGAGGACGAGTCGCGACCCGGTGCACGCCGCGAATTGTTCTGGTATTACAAGGCCGGATTCAATGCAGCGCGATTGTTGGAGGAAGACTCCAAATGGGAATCTGCTGTCGCCATCTATGATAAACTCGTCGCAGCGGGAGGCAGCCGTAGTGAAGAAGCAAAAGCGCGCCTGAACAACATTCGCCTCGAACACTTTCTTTGGACGGACTGAAACGCTCCTCGCCGAGGCGGCTAAAAGCGGGCTGGTCTGAAAACACGAAGTGGGTTGGCGAATGAGCTTGCTTAAATTCGCTGCGGGCTCTAGATCAGGACATGGGAAAAACCAGACTGAGTCGCGGGTGCGGCTGGTCGGTCCGATTTGCAATCGGGATTCTCGCTTGCGCGTTCTGTCTCTCGGCATTTGCCGATGACCATGGCAAGAACGTGGTAGCGCTGCCTTCGCAGCCACTGCCTGCCACCAACACAAAGAAAATTTGTTACGTGGTATCGGGTGGCTCGCGCATTCCGCAGCGATGCGATCGTCTCTCTGCAATTCCGACCACTGCTACCCAAATGGATATTTACGGTCGTCGTCCGGGCAGATAATAGCCGAGCCCGGCGATGTTCGTGAGGGATTGCGTGCTGCTCAGCACGGCAGCACGAGCAGGAAATTTTGTTTTTTGCTGTAGATGCCTGATCACTGCTGATTGGGCCTGAATTTCCTACCGAAGTTTAAGCCGAGTCGCGCGGCAATGTTTAGAAAGCCGGCGAAACACTCCCGCTCGTTAGGCAGGATTTTGCTGCCGCGATCACAGCTTTATCGTCATTATCTGTCAGCCCCGACAGGAAATTGCGAATCCGACGGAACGATTGACGCAAAAACAAATCTGCCGCCGAATGGTCGGGCGCTGCTGCATTGCCATTTCGCCCTGCGAGCTGAATCTCGCCATCGATGCGGCTCAGCACGCACGTCGAAGCAAAAAGATCCATGGCCGCGTTCGCGATCCGTTCCTGGACAAGCTGCATGTCCAGAATCGGTTCGCGATATGTAATCAACGCGCGATTAACGGCAAAATTGAAATGCCGAATCAAGCGGCCGAGCTGCCGCGCGTGTCCGCGAAGCTGTTCGCTTAGCACAGGCACGTCGGGCACACGAACCGTTGCGTTCAGCCGATTTTTTCCGGCCGCCCACGCTTTGCTCATACCCTCGCGCGAAGGCTTCATCATCGTGTCGTAAATTTCTTTGAACTCCATACCCGGCCCGCGCATCCCGACTAGCGCAAT
>DATDFM010000138.1:0-5314 GCA_036522635.1 Candidatus Udaeobacter sp.
ACAGTAACACGTTAGCCATTAAACCTTAAACCTTAGCATGAGGGCTCTACGGAAAACCGTGGAGCCCTCTTTGCTGTAGCAGATTCTGGAAACGAATAAGTACCAGAACCTGCGTTCTAAAGCGAGGTGGCCAGCTTCTCATTAGACCAACATGGGCGACTCAGGCGAAGGATCGTTGAAGATAGCGATGTTCGTATTCGACCAGCAAGCGCTCCTCCGCTCCGGCATAAGCGCTTGTCTGAATTCACAGCCAGACATGATGGTGTGCGGTGAGGTAGAAAGTTTATTGTAGCGCGAAACAAGATCGCGCAGTGCCAGGCGCCGACGGCTCTGCCGCTCGGCACGGGAGATGGCTTGACGTCGCTCAGAAAGCTGAAAGCTGAAATGCCTCGGCTGCGGACTTTGGTGTACTCTGCACCTTAGGAAAGCGTTTTTGCCGAGTGCGCCATGGCTGTTGGGGCTAGTGGTTAGTCCGTGACAGTGATAAACGTTCTTAAGCTCATCTCCACATTAGAGCTCCATAGGAAACTATAGAACCCTTTGTTGTACCTATTCACTTGGTCGCCTGCTGCAGTGAGGAGGGCTCATCAAGCAGAATCCATTGGATTACGGAAACCGGAAGGCTTCCATTTTTGATCAGATCGTCATGAAATTGACCGAGCCGGAAGTGGTCACCCTGCTTATCTTTGTAGCGGCCGAGCAAATTCATGATCTGCCATTTGCCGGTGATGTAGCTGATTTTCTGTGTTGGACTTGATGCGGCCCCGGCTGCTTCGCCTTCTGCTGATTCGCGATCCAATCCGCCCGCTTCCATGAAGTACTTCACTGCCTGATCGAAAGTCCACTTGCCGGTATGCAGATTTACGTCGACGCCAATGCGCGCAGCCCGATAGCGCGACAGGCGCAGAATTTGCCCCTGCGCAGGCGAATTGTTCGCATAAAGGCCGCTGCGCGACAGCATCTCTTCGCCATATAATGCCCAGCCTTCAACGAAAACGGTATCCTCGTGCTGGCGACGAATCTCATCGCTGACATGATTGGCGATAGAGAGTTGTAGAAAATGGCCCGGAATACCTTCGTGTCCGAGTATTGGTCGCGGGTCTTCAATTGCAGCGCGAATATAAAAATTTTTCGATTCAGGGTTATAAGTCGGAATAAAGTAAAAGCCTGTCGAATCCTTGTCGTAAACTCCGGGAGGATTCATGAAACCTCCGGGACTGGTCGGTTTAAATGCCTCTGGTAACTGCCGAATTTGAAACGGCCCAAGGTAAGCCGGCAACGTCACCAGATTGTGCTCTTTGAGAAAGTTAATCATCTCAGTCTCACGATTCTCGTACGCTTTTAAAAATGTCTCCTGATCGGGTGGAATGTTCGGGGCCCGTTTGGGATCGGGATCGGCGAGTTTAGGATCCGGCAACAGCGCTTCGAGCGCGCGATAACGCGCTAACTCGGCGCGCCCAAGCATTTCTATCTCTGAAGCGTTGAGCGGCAGAAGCAGAACGTGTTTGAGGTAGTAGTTATAATTCGCTTCGCCCATCGGCGTGAAATTCACCATTTTCGGAACACGCTTCTCGAGCTCGTCGGCATACGCGTGCAGAGCTGCCAGTGCCGCATCGCGCGCTTTCACTAATTCCTCATGCTCGTTAGGCGAGAGATCCTTATCCAGCGCCGTCAGACTGCTATTTAAAAGCGGATCAATCGATCGAGCGGATTGAATCGCGAGCTGGGCATAAAGTTTCACCGGCTTTTGCAAATTGCTCAGGCCTTGCTTTAACAGCGCTGGCATCTCCTTCAGGCGCGCAGTAGCCGCTAGCGCCCGTTTCCGCGGCGTGTCGTATTCCTTCTTTAACAGCGAAAAGATCGCGTTGGTGCATTCGTCCGTGTAAACCTGCGGATTTGTGAATTCGAATTTCAGAATGCGATCGCCGAATTCCACATTCTCGAGTTGAGCGCGGAACAGGATCCAATTGATACGCTCGTCTTTCGGCCAGTTGTCGGTCTTCATTGCACGCACCTTCTCCAGAAGCGAACGCACATGATTGGCGCGTTCGGCAATCTTAGCCGGCGAATAATCAGTCAATTGATCGTCCCAGGTATGCAGTCCTGCCTCGCTGCTGCGGACCGGGTAATTCTCATTGCGCCACGCGTAGTAGTCATCGGCGAGCTTGTGCAGTGTTGCAGTTGGCGTACTCACGCTTTGATTTTTGAAAGCGTCAGTATTGATGCCTGGCGTCGACTTCGTGATCAACGCCTTGTTAGAGACGTCGGGGTTACGCTGAGATGGCGATTGTGCCAGCACGATGGTATCCATTGCGAACGATATGAGAGCAATGAAGAGAACGACTGATTTCATAAGCACCAACCGTAGTGTTAAATATCCAGACGGCAAAAAGTAGCGTCCTCTTGTCTGTAGCCGCCGCGCTGTAGACGGCCGTTCTTGTGCAAAAACCTTATTCCGTTTCACCGAGTTCGCGCAGCAACTGCTCCTTCAAATGTCGCCGCGCACCCTTTTTTATCGCACGACGCTCGGCCGCTACTTCTTGCTTCTGTGCCTGACGTTCACGCCGTGTTCGCGGCTCTTCAGATTGCGAGACGTGGCGTATCTTCGGTCGGCGCGCGCCGATGTTTCGCTCCTTTGGTTTTGTGTAGGGATCCACCAGTGTTTAGCGCGTTGGTTCGCGACAAAATAACAGGAAGCGCCACAAATAGGAACATCATCGACAAAAGCGCGATGGCCAAAACTGATTTGTCGTAATGCGATGCTTTCGCGGTGCTTCCGACACCATGGGATGACAGGAACAGGTATGATGTCACTCCGTGCAGCGCCGTTTCCTTAGTCAGCAGGCGTGATCAGTCGATTCTTTCCATTCGTCGTTATTGGTGTCCATTCGTGGTACAAATGAAAACGCTTGGAATCGTCGGCGGCCTTGGACCAGAAAGCACTCTCGACTATTACCAACGCATCATTGCGCTGTATCGGGAGCGCACTGGCGACGGACATTACCCGGAATTTGTGATCGCTAGCGTTGACCTGAGGAAGGGACTCGACTTCATGGACGCAAACGACCTGAGCGGCATGAGTAATTTCTTGCTTGAGGCAATCGGCAAAGTCGCACGAGCGGGCGCAGAGTTCGGAATAATCTCCGCAAACACGCCTCATATCGTGTTCGATGAGATTGCGCCGAAGTCACCGATTCCGCTAATCAGTATCGTCGAGGCCACGCGCACTGCGGCCAAAATGCAGAACCTGAAACGGCTCGCATTAATGGGAACGCGCTACACGATGCAGTCAGATTTTTATCCAAAGGTTTTCGCTCGAGAGGGAATCGACCTTGTTGTGCCGGAGAGTGACGATCAGGATTACGTACATGAGAAATATTTCAGCGAACTGGTTGCCGGGAAATTCCTGCCTGAGACCCGTGCCGGCTTACTTGCGATCGTCGACCGGATGAAAACAAAGATCGAGATCGATGGTGTGATTCTCGCGGGAACAGAGTTACCGTTAATTCTTCGCGATCCGATCCATAACGGCATTCCCTTTCTCGACACAACAAAGATTCACGTCGAAGCCGCCGTCGCTTTTATGCTTTCGTGACCTACTCAATCGCCTGCAACGGATGCGAAGCAACGGCCGAGGCTTTCCAATCGAAATCGCAACTCGACAATCGTGAATGTAAAATGGGCGGTGAAGGTTTCGAACCTCCGACCCTCTCGGTGTAAACGAGACGCTCTACCACTGAGCTAACCGCCCGCAGTCATAAGTGTAGTGGCAGGCGTGTCGCCTGCAAATCTTCACATGCATCACCGCTAAAGCGCTCTTTGCGCTGAAGCCGGTCACCTTCCGCTACAAGAAGGAGATTGATTCAGCAGGCACGTCGCAATTCGGCCTTGTGGCCGAAGATGTGGAAAACGTAAATCCCGACCTTGTCGTGCGCGACAAGGAAGGAAAAGCCTACAGCGTGCGCTACGACCAGGTGAACGCGATGTTGCTCAACGAGTTTCTAAAAGAGCATAAGACGGTGCAGAAGCAGGGAGCAACAATTACACGGCAGCGGAAAGACTTCGAGGCGGCTCTCGCGCTCCAGCAAAAGCAAATTGAAGCGCTTACTGCTGCCCTGCAAAGGGTGAGCACGCAGGTTGAATTGAGCAAAACTGCGCCGCAAACGGTTAAGAACCCCGACTAAAGGTGTCGCAGGCGTGAAGTGCTGGGAATCACCGCGGACAGACTTAGCACCGCCGGTCCGAGAACTTGGGCTGGGTCTCAGCCATTGATTGTCAGAGGGCGAACGATTCGGATCGTTGACGCGCACCGCGGCCCGACGGAAAGCGTTTCATCGTACGCGCGGAAGACCACCTGACAGCATTCCGGCAATGGAACGGGCGATTCGTGAGTTTCCGGTGAGTTTGATCGTGTAAAGGCCGGACAGAAACATGCGCTCGGATGAAATGCTGACTGCGTGTTTAGAAACAGAAGCGGAGACAACAAAACCAAAATTGCTCGTCTTGGCGGAGGCCGGCTTTCGCGAAACGTGGGGGGAATGCACAGCGGTCGAGTGGAGCGCGCGGAAAATGGCGGTGTGACTTCTACGTTCCGGGCGGCCGGTACTTGACCGTCTTCGTCGTGGCTTCGTCGACTTCCTCTGGTGTAATCAGTACCGTTGCTCGGGACGCCACCGCTCCGCTGGCGTTGACGGCCAACGAGAGGGCTGCTGCATCCACGTTGCTCGGCAGATCGGCAATGATTACGAAGTCGTTGCTCCCAAAGGCATAGTAGTAGGCTTCCAGTTGCCCACCCATTCCTTTCAATAATTGCTCGGCTGCTTCGCGGCGTTTCGAGCCCCCCTCTTGGAGCACTCCCTTCAAACCTTGCTCCGTATAGGATCCTTGAAACAGGTATTTTGGCATATGTTTGCTCCTCCCCAGCGTTATGTCCTCCCACGTTACGACGTGGTGCGGTCTTATCAACTTGATATCGTCGTGACGGGACTAGCAAAACTCACGGCTCTGTGAAAATCGGCCCTTGTGTTCGTGCGCTTCGATTAAGTTGTCAGCGGCATTATAAACGCGAATCACGGCATTTGGGAACGGTTGCTATGCATCGCATACCCGATTGCATCATTCCGGCGTGTCATACCATAGGTGACCACGTCGGAAATCAAGTCAACGGCGCGTCGATCTTCGCGCGGGCGGACTTTCTAAGCGTGTTTGGTCGCGCCGCCCATGTTTTAGTTATCAAGGGCAAGCACATATTGTGTCTACCGCAATACGGTCACCAGGACCCGCTAGGGGTCCCGCCGAGGTTGGGGGAGCGCCA
>DATDFM010000139.1:0-3791 GCA_036522635.1 Candidatus Udaeobacter sp.
GCATTACGAACAGCGGCGCGCCAGGAAGAGAGCGGCCCGCTGCCACTTTTCGCGCAGAATGAAAATCCGAGGAGCGCACGCTTCCAGCGTGTTGGCGATGGCATTCTGCCATCGCGAACTTTTCTCGAATCTGAATTAACATCTGGCGCTAATTACTCGCGTCGTCGGCTTCCACATTTCGAAAAACCGTGGGCAATTTACGCCGTGACAATAACGACAGTTCATCGCCGCACCCTTAGCCCAGAGGCTCGAAGCATAGTTTTGAATGGCTGGCGTCATTTCCACAAAACGCGGTACGAACTTTTCGCCATCTGCGTCATGCCGGATCATGTGCACGCGCTCTTTCAGCCTTGGCCGAAAAATGAAGTGCCGGATAAAAAAACGAAATTTTGGTCATTGACTGAGTTGATGCGTTCTTTGAAGTCATTCACCGCACGGGAAATTAATCGAGCTGAAGACAAAACTGGACCGGTTTGGGAGAAGGAAACCTTCGACCGCTACATTCGGTCGGATCGGGACTTGGCCGAAAAGTTTCAGTACGTTTTGAGGAATCCGTGGGACGCAGAGGTGGCCCAGCAAAATGCAGATTACCAATGGGTCTGGACGCAGGATGATGAGGCACGCACCTCCATAAGTTCGTCGCCGCAAAATGCGGCGACCAGCACGCTACAAGCGTGCGCTCCCCAAACGAACGCCCCACAAATCATCATCGGGACGCATGCGTTGCTTTACGAAACTGTTTCATTCTCGAATCTCGGTCTGGCGGTAATTGATGAGCAGCACAAGTTCGGCGTAGCCCAGCGCGCGCGGCTGACGGCGCGCGAGCCAGCACCGGACGTATTGGTGATGACTGCCACCCCCATCCCGCGCACGCTAACGATGACCATCTATGGTGATCTCGACGTTTCGACCATTGATGAAATGCCGAAGAATCGCGGAAACATTGTCACGGCAGTGCGCGAGACGTCGAAACTTGGCGAGGTATTGAGCTTCTTGCGAATGCAATTGGAGAAGGGACGTCAGCTCTATGTCATTTACCCGTTAATTGATGAAAGCGAGAAGCTGGACGCGAAAGCCGCCGCTGCGGAATACGAACGGTGGCGTGAACGCCTGCACCCCTTCCGATGCGAGTTAATTCACGGCCGGATTCCGTCTCCGGAAAAGCAACAAATCATGGATCGGTTTCGCCGTGGTGATACCAACGCATTGATCAGCACAACCGTGCTCGAAGTCGGCGTAGATGTCCCAAATGCAACGATGATGCTGGTTGAGAATGCCGAACGATTCGGTCTCGCGCAGCTGCACCAACTTCGCGGCCGGATCGGTCGTGGCGAACACAAGTCGTATTGCATTTTGCTGAGCTCCAGCCAGACGCAAGAGGCATCGGCTAAACTTGCGATTTTGGAAGGAACAACGAACGGATTTGAAGTGGCCGAAGCTGACTGGGAATTACGCGGCCCGGGTGATCTGCTCGGTACGGCCCAAAGCGGTTTGCCTGGGCTGAAGATTGGCGATTTGAGGCGCGATGCAGATCTGATGCGGCATGCCCGCATCGCTGCCATGTCCATCTTTGAAACGGACCCCCGGCTGGAACGACCTGAAAATCAACGTTTCCGACACTTGGTTGTCGAACAACAAGGAAAAAGTTATTCCCACGTAAGTTAATGAAGAACCTCGCTAAATTCTTGCTTTTTGTGCTGATTTTGAGCGCGGGGATCTCCCTGCTTTATGATTACCGCCTCAAACATGGCGGTTTAAAATTCCCGTCCGGGGGCACCCCTGAAAAATACACATTTGCAACTGAGCCGGCAGTCAATCCAAAACAAGTTGTATCGCTCGAAGCGTTGAGCCAGGAGCGGCGTGCGTTGGTGAAGAGTGTGATTCCGGCAGTTGTGGCGGTGAAGACCTCCAAGAAAGTTGTTCGTCAGGGGTACGGTCTCGATCCATTTGAGTTTTTCTTCGGCAACCCCAGGGGTCAGCGACGCAGTCCGCGCGATGAAGCGCTAGTGCAAAATTCGCTAGGCTCCGGAGTGATTGTGACCAACGAAGGCCACATCATCACCAACACTCATGTCGTCGATCAGGTAGACCAGATCGAGGTGCAGTTGAGCGATGGTCGCATAAAGACGGCGCGGTTGATTGGGGCGGATTCGCAGCTCGATCTGGCAGTGCTCAAGATCGACGCTCCGGGCGTTAAGCCGCTTGTCTTAGCCGACTCCGACACGGTGCAACCGGGAGATTCTGTTCTCGCCATCGGCAATCCGTTTGGTCTGCAAGAGACGGTCACCGACGGAATTATCAGCTGGAAAGGAGAACCGAACAGCACTGATCTTCGCGGTTATTTGCTGCAAACTAACGCCGCAATCAACCCCGGGAACAGCGGTGGGCCATTGATCAATGTGCGAGGAGAAGTTGTCGGCATTAACGAACAAATCCTTTCCAGAAGCGGCGGTTCAGAAGGGATCGGGTTTGCAATTCCATCCAATACCGTCCGTATGGCCTTGGAAAGTGTGTTAAAACACGGGCGTATCATTCGAGGATATCTCGGGATTCAGACCGTCGCATCGCAGCGTGGCGGTGGCGGCGCTGACACCGAAGGTGTGACTGTAGGCGATGTAGTTTCCGGATCTCCAGCAGAGGAGGCAGGCCTGCAGCCGGGTGATGTCATTCTCAAGTTCGATGGGCGCGATGTGAAGAGTTTTAGAGCGCTTCGCACATTGGTCGCTGGCGCGCCATTAGATAAGGAGATAGAGCTTCAAATCATCCGCAATGGGAAGCCGCTAATGGTAAAGACGCAGATCAAAGAGCAACCGGTCGATTTAGAAAGCGCACGCGTGGTTCCTCGCGGAAACCAGCCGCAACAGCCACAAGTGGCGCAACAGCCTAACGACCAGGAAACAGTTGATAATCCGCTGGCCTCAATTCACGTAGACCAACTCACTCCGGAAAAAGCTCGCCAGCTTGATTTGCCTCCAAACGTGCAAGGCGTTTTGGTCACGGATGTTGATCCCGACAGTGGCATGGCAGAATTGCAGAAGGGCGACGTGATAGAACAAATCAATCAACAGCCAGTTACGTCGGTCTCCGATTACAAGAAAATTGGTGATTCGTTAGACCCTAATCAGCCGCAGGTTCTATCTGTCTGCCGCCATAGGGCGCGGTCGTTCCTGGTTTTGCGGCCGCGATAAGTATAGCGGTGGCCGCCTCGCTCCGTCGAGGCGTTGACTGCGCGACAGTTTGCACGGCAACAGAGCGCCGTGTCTACAACGCGTCAGCACGCAATCGCGTGACGACGGCACACCCCGGAAAGCATCTCCCACAGCGCGTCGAGAACGCGATTCACAGATTCTCTGACGGATTCAAAATTCTGATTACTCAGGTAGCCGCCGAGTAACTTTTGTTCCGCATCGGAGTGTTCGCGATCAGCTTCGATGTGCACGCTGAAATATTCGTAATGTTTCGGATCAACGAAGCCGTAGTATTTTTTCAGTCCATCGATTTTTGACTCGCAGATCGCCGGGATCTGACTTTCGTACGCATAAAGCGCTGCCAGACTTTCAGCAGTCGATCCATCGCGGCAAACTGATCGGAATGTGTCGATCAAGTTTTTGGTTTCAGGCCATTTCACAGCGTTTTGTGCATCGTGCGCGGTCATGCCAAGACCTTCCGCAAAGTTGAGCCAAAGCTTGGGATGATTCGGTGAGCCGGCTTCTTCATCGATGAGGTTCTTGAGCACTTCCTTACGTGTCGCTTGATCGTCACACTTTGCATGAACTGCCGAAAGATACGTG
>DATDFM010000140.1:0-5305 GCA_036522635.1 Candidatus Udaeobacter sp.
ATTCGAAAGCTTGAGCCGACTCGTCGGCGAAGGTGGCCGTAGCGATCTGCTCGCTGTCGCGGTGGCGAAACACCAGCAGGAATTCGACGCGCGCACATTGCAGGACCACATCTCGCCGCGCACGGCGAGCGACCTGCTTTACAAAAACGCGCTGGACGATCGCGCACGCACTATCTTCGGCGGCCTAATCCGCGTGGAACCGCACGCTCATTTCACAGACGCCTATCAAAAAGTTCGTAATCTTCTCCTCAGCGACGATGCCGAAGCGAACTCAATGCCCGGTCTCGAAATCCTTGCCGACAACGTCCGTTGCACGCACGGGGCTACATCCGGTCAGATCGAAGAAGACCAACTCTTTTACCTTCGCTCTCGGGGAATCCCAACCAAAATCGGCCAACGCCTGCTGGTCACCGGTTTTCTGGATGAAGTCATCCAGCGCCTTGATCATCCAGCGATCGCCGAGCACTTGCATCGCTTGATCGAGAAGAAATTTGCCGCCTAACGAGAGCGCACGCACTTTGCCGCAGGTGTAAATTGGCGTCTCATTTCCCCAAAGCCGCATCGCATTTGGCGATTCCGCGAGTTACTTCGTCCGGTTTATCCGCGTCGTCGGCAGTGAGGATGCCGCGCCTTTGCATTTCCTGCCAGATGTTGAGGCTGCGTTGATAGAGGTCGTGTGCGGCGCGCCAGTGTTTCTGTTGGTCGCTGGCGGATAATTTGTCCGAAGTGGCGAGCGCGACATAAGCGTCGGCCAAATGCAAACAGGCCAGTGCCCTGAAATCGCTTAGCGCACTATTGGTCGGATCTTCGGCGATCTCATTAAGCTGAGTCATCGTCGTAGAGCACTCCGCCTCCGCCTCGCTCCGGTTGCCGAGCTTCGCATGCACTTCCGCCGTCGTGGTACGGGTGATAATCGTCCGGTAGCGGATTACTAAATCCTCCGGTGCATCAGCAGCAAGCTTTTCGAGCATGCCGAGCGCTTTGACGTGATACGGCAGGGCCTGAGCATAATCGCCTAACTTTGCTAACAGCAGGCCAATCCTATGACAGGAATAGGCAAAGTCGCCACGAGCCTGCGCGTTGATCGGATCATCATGGAGATACTGCTCGTCGAGCGGCAGTTTTTTCCGAAAGCTCTCCAATGCGCCACTGGTGTCGCCGAGGACGACGCGATAATCGCCGTCGTTTTGATAGGCAATCGCAAGCAAGCGCCGGTACTTGGCGTTGTTCGGATTCTCCGCAAACAATGCGGCACACAATGTCATTCCCTTCTGATTGCTCTCAATGCCGCCCTTGATGTCGCCCTTTAGGACCAAAGCGCGTGCCATATTGACGTAGGTGACCGAGAGATCCTGCCGATACCTCTGATTGCGCGGCTCGGCGGCAACCAATTGTTCGCGGATCGGCAGCGCCTTGCGGTGATTTTCGAGCGCACCTGACTCATCCCCCCGAGCTTCCAGCGCCATCCCGAGACCATTGTAAATGCCGGCAAGATCGCCGCGGAATTCCGAGTTTGTCGGTTCCTCTGTTGCCAATTCCGTGTAAAGCGCCATTGCTTTGCGAAGGTTCTGCAAACCGGCCCCCGCTTCGGTTGTTTCCAATGATTGGTTGCCGATCTTTTGATAAATGCCAGCCAGGCCGGCCTTGTTTTGCACATCGTCAGGATGGGCTGCGAGCAGAGCTTGGCGGATATGTAGCGCTTTTTTGTAGCTATCCATCGCGCCAGCCATGTCACCCAGGCTCGCGCTGAACGCCTGGCCGCGCACATCGCCCACCCTTTCGTAAGCCGCGGCAAGCTCACGCTGCAATGCGGGATCGCCGTTTGCTTCGGCTGCGAGACTGTCGAGATACGTCAGTCCATCTTTGACCAGCTGCTCGCGCACGCGCGTTGCCCCAGACAAATCTTTGATCGCGTCGTGGTACTCGAAAAGAACTGAATGCGCCAAGTGGCGCACGTCATTGAAACGCCGCTCCGCTCGCGCCTTTTCTATCTTGGCGTTGTGCGCCTGCCGTGTCGTGGCAACGATCCCGCCGAGCAATGTCAGGAAGACAAGCGCGGCGGCAGCGGTGGCGATTGTGTTTCGTCGAACAAATTTCGCAGCGCGGTAACCGACGTTGTCCTTGCGTGCAAGGATAGGCCGCGCTTGAAAGTGACGCCGAATATCTTCGGACAATTGCTCGACTGACTGGTAGCGTCGCTCGGGCTCTTTGCGTAATGCCATCAGCACGATGTTGTCGAGATCACCGCGCAATACTTTGAGATTTGGAGTTGGGGATTTGGAGCCTCCATCGCATCTCGCGATGGCTGTGCTCGGCCGCGTTGGTTCCTGTTCAAGAATTGCTCGCGAAATCTCCTCCGGCGTTCGCGTTTTCAAACGGTATGGCTTTTGTCCGGTGAGCAGTTGGTACAACACCACGCCTAACGAATAGATATCACTGGCCGTGGTTACCGCTTCCCCGCGCACTTGCTCAGGGCTTGCGTACTCCGGCGTCATGAGTCGCACTCCTGTAATTGTCACCAAGGCTTCTACTCCGCCGCTGGGCTGAAGAATTTTGGCGATGCCAAAGTCGAGCAGCTTTGGCGAGCCTTCGCTCGTGACGACAATGTTCGAAGGCTTGATATCGCGATGGATTACGGCGCGCCGGTGCGCATAGCTAACCGCAGCGGACACTTCACGGAAAAGTCTTAGTCGGTCGGTAATCGAGAGCGCGTGCTTCTCGCAATATTGATCGATCGGCAGCCCCTCAACGTATTCCATCACAAAGTAGGGCAACCCATCCTCGGTGGCCCCGCCATCAAGCAGGCGCGCAATGTTCGGGTGATCAAAGCCGGCGAGGATTTGTCGTTCGTTGCGAAAATGGCGAAGCACCGAATCGGTATCCATGCCACGTTTGATAAGCTTGATAGCAACCTGCTTGTGGTACTGTTGATCAGCTCGCTCTGCCAAATAGACCGCGCCCATCCCGCCGGCGCCGATTCGTCGCACGACTTTGTAGTGACCAATCGTTTGACCGATCAGCAAGTCCCTTTCGTGATCCTCGGCAATAGTGCTATTAGAAAGATCGGCTACCGGCGTTTCGATGAAGTCTCCTGCTTCCCAATGCGCAGCTAACAGCTCTTCTACTTTCCTTTGCAAAATTGTATGGCTAGCACATCTCTCATCGAGAAACGCGCGCAGGTCATCCGGCTTGCACTGCAGCGCTGCGTGAAAGATTTCCTCAACTGTTTCTAGCCGCGGCGTCATATTAAGCGGCGCTGCGCAGTTCGCTGTATAGCCACGCCCTGGCAAAAACCCAGTCGCGCCGAACGGTCACGATTGAAATCTTCAACACTTCCGCGATCTCCTCCTGCTTAAGTCCGCCAAAATATCTAAGCTCGACTACCTGAGCTTTTCTTGAGTCGAGCGTCGCCAGTCGCTCCAGAGCGTCGTTGAGATCGAGAATTGCTTTTGGTTCTTCGGGCGAGACCGGCGCCGCTTCCCCCAGATCTACTTTCGTAGCGCCACCGCCCCGCTTTTGGCGCTGCGCCGCCTTCGCGTGATTGACCAGGATCTGACGCATCGCTTTCGCGGCTACAGCAAAAAAGTGTGACCGATTCGCAAAGCTTGGTCGCCCTTGATCTGCAAGACGCAGATAAGCCTCGTTCACCAACGCTGTGGTTTGTAGCGTGTGATCAGAACGTTGGCCCTCCATGTAACGATGAGCAAGGCGCCGAAGTTCTTCGTAGACGAGCGGAGTCAGCTTTTCCAAGGCGGCGTGATCTCCGTGGCTCCAGTGAGCCAGCAATTGGGTCACTTCCTGCGGACCGGCCTGCGCCGAGGCTTCGGCAGGCAGGCCTGCAGCGCGTGTTTTGTTGGTAGTTCGCGCGTCTTTCCCGGGATCAGCCGATCCTGGTTCGCCATTCATTCCTTTTTCCTACGGTTTTCCCCGGACAAGTTCCCGGCCCCGGGAACTGAACCGATCCTCTTGTGACATTTCATTTGGGCGGTCTTTCAAAAAAATTTCTCGTAGTCCGATGATCGATTCCGACCCGGTTCGTTGTTTAGCCAAGTAGAAAGGAAATTACAAAGCAAAACGAAAGAAATCACACCCCATGAAAACACTAACCAAAACTTCAGTCGCGCAAGGATTCTTACGGATGGGTTTCACCCACGTCATCTTCGCGCTTTGCTCCTTCGCTCTTTGCCAAACGGGACAAGCAGTGAGCCCGCCACCCGATGGCGGTTATCCCAATTACACTGCGGCGGAAGGGCAGAATGCTCTCTTACACCTCACCACTGGCGTGGGCAATACGGCGGTGGGTTGGTCTTCGCTGGAGAGCGTCACCACTGGCAACCTCAATACCGCTGTAGGCGCTGCAACGCTCTTTCTCAACACCGCCGATGGAAACACAGCGGTTGGCACGGCCGCGCTTTTGAGCAATACCACCGGCATCAACACGGCCACGGGGACCTTCGCCCTCGGTAGCAATAGCACCGGCTCCAACAACACTGCGCTCGGTTATCACGCATTAGCCGCAAATACCATTGGCAACTTGAATA
The DNA here is from genome assembly GCA_036522635.1 of Candidatus Udaeobacter sp. Taxonomy (GTDB): domain Bacteria; phylum Verrucomicrobiota; class Verrucomicrobiia; order Chthoniobacterales; family UBA10450; genus Udaeobacter. The sequence goes on from DATDFM010000140.1 coordinate 4,542, forward strand.
CGGCGGCGGGGGACGGAGCGCTGGCCGCTAATACTCAGGGCTCGTCGAACAGTGCCTTTGGCCGATTCGCTCTCATCAGCAATGTAGTGGGAAGCTCCAACACTGCTGTGGGTGACGGCGCGTTGTTCGTCAATCAAGGTGGCAACGAGAATGTGGCTGTCGGCAGATTGGCGCTGCGGAACTCGACGAGCAACAACAACACCGCAATCGGCAACGGCGCAGGTTTCAATATCACTGGCAACAATAACATTTGCATTGGCTTTGGAGTTACGGGCGAGGCTGGGATAGACAACCAGATTCGCATCGGTGACAATGTGACCGGCGGCTACTGCTTTATTGGGAACATCTGGAATGTCGGTCCGGGAGTGCCAAATACGCCTGTCCTGGTCAGTGACACTGGACGATTGGGCGTCAATACGTCGTCGCGCCGTTTCAAGCGCGACATTACAGCCATGGGAGAATCGAGCGAGGCTATTCTGGCGCTTAAGCCGGTGACCTTCCACTACAAGGATGATGCCAAGAACACGCCATGTTTTGGCCTGATCGCCGAAGAAGTTGCCGAAGTAAATCCCGATCTCATTTTGCGCGACAAGGAAGGGAAGCCCTTCACCGTACGCTACGAACAGATCAACGCGATGTTACTCAACGAGTTCCTGAAAGAGCATAGCAAAGTGGAGGGACAACAGGCGACAATTGCGGAATTGAAGCAGACCGTGGCCCAGCAGCAAAAGCGCTTCGCGGACCAGGAAAAGCAAATTGCAGCG
>DATDFM010000141.1:0-7244 GCA_036522635.1 Candidatus Udaeobacter sp.
AGGTTACGAAGAATGGTTTTATCATTAGACTATTTTCCTCAGTTTTGGTTTCAGTTTAGCGCCTGCCCGTTGCCGAACCTGTCCCGCAACAAGCGCATTTGGATGTCACATTTCTATCGCGCGCGAAAGCGGTTCCGCGCGTGCAGATAACAACGGAAAAACGGAACATTGCGGTGCTGATTCACCACTGAATGACAAGAGGTCCGTGGAATTGTGGACCTTGTGTCACAATGCGCCTTTTGGACACAGTCTTCAGCCGCGCTGTTGATAGGAAGAGCAGCTAGGTCAAATTGCGATATGCCGTTTCAGGTTGTGGATGTGTATAGCTGAGCCACAAAAATACAAAGCCGACAATCGGCATCAGTATGTCGATCGGGAGAACCAGTCCCACGTTCCCGGGCGAGAAATTGTGTGCCACCATCATCTGATAAAGATGACCGCCGGCTGCGCCCAATGAAAAACACCAGGGTGGAATTAGCGTCGCGAAACGAAACGGCAGGCTCGCTTTGAACGCAATGACTCCCGCAATCCCAACGCCGAGACTCGCGAATCCGACCTCTGCCTGAAACGGGCTGTTCTCCCAACCGATAAACTTCGCCGACACGTCACCGAAGAACACGTGAAACACGAAGTTGATCAGATTGTTAATTCCAATTGCGAAAAGCAGATGGTACGAGAGAAGCGCTTCGCTTACATCGGCGATCCGAAGGGGTTTTGGTTTATTGAGGAGCGATATTCCTGCGGCAATCAGACCGATGATAAAAAACGCCACGAAGTAATTGCCGACAAAAAAAATCAAAGCTGGAGGAATTTTCGAGTCGTCCATGTGAGCCATCCTAATCGCTTAACGCAGACTTTGTGAAGCGAGGATCGCCGCGAATCTAATTTGAAACGTTGATCAATTGTTAGTTCGCTGTTCCGGTCCGTCTCGCCCCTGTAAGCAAGAGGGGAAGCCACATCCCTGGCTCACAATCAGCACTCTCGACTAACTGCCCGCAGACTCTGCCGGTCCGCTTTTTTCGCCTGAAAGTAGATCGACACGAACGATTGGGTCCGTCGGGAGCACGATTGGTCCTTCCCAGCGTAAAAAACCAGCCGGCGCGGGATTGGTTAACCAGATTTTCGTGTCGGGGACATTAACGAAGAATTTTGCGATGAACGGAATTTCGGGATGAATCGTGAAGCGATCGCCCTTCAGCGAACGTCCCGACATTCTCATACGATCAATCCCGCCATAAGAAATTGTGACGGTCACAACTTGTGGGCCAAGCGTTGGAAAATCCGAAAAGCCGATGGCCTTGAGTTGAACTTGCTCGCCATGCATGAGGCGTTTGCGCAGATTACTCAAGGCAAGGCTAAACCCAAACCCGGCAAACGTCCGGCCAGGTTCAATCTTAATCTTTTTCGACACATCCTTGTGATCCTGGCTGATGTGTGCGCTGGCAATTCCTGTCAAAAAATCCACAGCGAACTCTCGTTGCGGTTTTCCATGTTTCGACTCTTTCCAAATCCATTTTTCCTGAATCAGTTCTGATTCCTGTCGGAATTGTGAGTGTTCCTCGTAGACCTCACCTGCGGAAAATTTGTAAGTGATCACAACGTGTAATCGATTGTTTTCCACCCATTGCCGGAATTCACCGTCAGCGAGTTTTTTGCCGGTCATGTCGCACAAGCCAGGATACCCGTGCGAAGCAGCTGCTGGCTCAGTCACTTTCAATGCAAAGACTGGCGCCACCATCATTCCCATGGCGACGATTGAAAAAGCAACTGCCAGTCTTCTTGTTCCAAGCATTCAGTACCGTATCGATGTTGACTGAAACCACGGCTGCACTGCTTGGCTGGACGGTTCTACGATTTGGTAACGGCTCTGTTACCAAACATTCACATTTCTAGTCGACAATTGGTCGAGCCGTCTCTATGGTTCCCATCAATGAGCGCTGATATGTTTTGCTCGGTACTGCCCGCGAATAGCTCGCGGTGCATCATCGCGTCGGCTCTCGGGATCTGGCGATAAAAAGCGACCGTTTTCTCAACGGACGCTGATTCATCTCTCTCGCACGAGATCTGTCTCCGCGTCCGTCGAAAGCAACCCAACACTTATGACCAAATGTTGATAGTAATGAAACCCGGCGCCACGGCATCGGATATCGATGCAGTGGTAAACATAATTGAGGCAGTTGGTTTTCGGGCGCATCCCATGCCCGGAGCGACGCGGACAGCGATAGGTATCACAGGAAATGAAGGACCGATCGATGGCCGGCGTTTTGAAAACCTGGCTGGTGTTGCGGAAGTGATCCGCGTCACGAAGCCATATAAATTGATCACGCTCGACCTGCGACCCGATAAAACTGTGGTCCGCGTTGACGATGCGACGATTGGCGACCCCAAGCTGGCAATCATTGCCGGGCCCTGCGCGATCGAGAGTCGAGAACAAGCTTTTGCGATTGCAAAAATCGTCCGGCAAAGTGGTGCGCGTTTTTTTCGTGGCTGTGTTTGGAAACCTCGAACCTCGCCTTACACGTTCCAGGGTCTCGGCGAGAAAGGATGGGAAATAATGTCAGCCGTCCGGGAGGAGTTCGGCTTGAAGATTGTGACGGAAGCAGTCGAGGAATCACATGTCGATCTCATTGAGAAATATGGCGATGTAATTCAAATCGGTGCGCGCAATATGCAGAACTTCTCGCTTCTGAAGCGCGCAGGTCGCTCCAGGTTGCCTGTGCTGTTGAAGCGCGGCATGGCTGCGACGCTCGAGGAATGGTTGCTCGCAGCGGAATACATCATGGCTGAAGGCAATTACAATGTGGTCTTGTGCGAACGCGGTGTGCGCACATTCGCGCAGCATACGCGCAACACGCTCGATCTGGCTTCGGTGCCGGCGATCCGCCGCATTTCCCATTTGCCAGTGATCGTTGATCCTTCGCACGGCACCGGCACGGCGTACATGGTCACGCCCCTCGCCAGGGCGGGGGTGGCGACCGGCGCCGACGGCCTGATGATCGAAGTCCACAACCACCCCGAGCTCGCTTTGTCCGACAGCGCACAAGCGCTGACGCCCGCTCAATATCTTGTACTCGTTAACGAAGTTCGAGCGATTCACGATCTTTTCTCATCGAATGGAACCCCAATGACCTAACTAGCATTGTCATGTTGAGCGAAGCGAAACATCTCTGGTCAGTGCGCGCAAAACATCGCTCCGGAAAGGATCAGAGATTGAAAGCCTGGCCTCGCGGACTCCCTCCACTGCGTTGCAGCTTCGCTTCGCTCAGAACGATAGTGATGAAAGCCGCCGCCACGCAGTCCCAAAATGCTCCTGCTGATCGATAACTACGATTCGTTTACTTACAACCTCGCGCAGTACTTCGGCGAGCTTGGATGTGAACTTGTCGTTAGGCGAAATGACGCAATCTCGTTGCAGGACATTGATGCCTTGGCGCCGAAGCGTATTTGCATTTCGCCGGGCCCGTGCACGCCGCGAGAGGCAGGGATCAGTAAAGACATCGTTCTGACGTTTGGCGCACGGACTCCAATATTGGGTGTTTGCCTGGGACATCAATGCATCGCTGAAGCGTACGGCGGAGAAATCGTACGCGCTTCGCGGTTGATGCACGGAAAGGCATCGACCATTACGCATAACGGAAACAGCTTGTTTTCTGATTTCGCCACGTCGTTCGAGGCCGGCCGATATCATTCGCTGATTGTGAAGCGAACGTCATTGCCGCCATGTCTGGAGATCACTGCAGAAAGTGATGACGGAGAAATCATGGCGCTCTGTCATCGCGAATTCCCCGTGTACGGAGTGCAGTTTCACCCCGAGTCCGTTCTTACCAGAGATGGGAAGAAGATTCTCGCGCGATTTTTGACGCTTGTATGACCGCAACCGCGCAAGTCACACCGAAACTAAGCGAATTCATTGAGCTCGCGAAGCGCGGCAACATCGTTCCTGTTTTTGCGGAGTTCATCGCGGACGGAGAAACGCCAGTTTCAGCTTTCAAAAAGCTGGACTGCGGTGGTTACAGCTTCCTTTTTGAATCTACTGAAAAGAACGATGTCTCGGGACGGTTTTCGTTCATCGGCGTCGATCCTCGCGTGGTGATGCAGAGTCATGGACGCGAGCTTCGAATCGTCGAAGGCGAAAAAGAACACCGACTGCAAATCAGCCGAGGTCCTATCGACGAAGTGCAAAAGCTGATGAGCCGTTATCAGTTTGTATCGGATCCGGAACTTCCGCGGTTTGGGGGCGGCGCTGTCGGTTTCATCGGCTACGAAGCCATACACTTTTTCGAACCCAAAGTTCCGCTCCCACGTCACGATGAACTGGGACTGCCCGAAGCGCTCCTGATGATTCCAAATGCCATTCTGATTTTCGATCATCGGCTGCGCAGCTTGAAAATCGTAGTCAATGCGTTCCTCGAACACGGAGGGATTGAGAAGGTTTATTCGCGGGCGGTGGAATCGATTAATGAGCTCGCCCGTAAACTCGCCGAACCTAGCCAGTTCCCACTTGTTCCGATTGCAGAGGAGGAACGGCAATGTGCCTACCAGAGCAATTTCGAGCCGGAGGATTTCAAACGCGCAGTTAAGCGCGCGAAAGAATACATCCTGGCAGGAGATATTTTTCAAGTCGTGCTGTCGCAGCGATTCGAATCCCCGTTCAGCGGCACACCGCTCGATTTCTATCGCTGCCTTCGCTTTATCAATCCTTCTCCGTACATGTTTTGTCTCAACTTCGGTGGCGATTTTTCACTGGTCGGCAGTTCACCTGAGATGCATGTCCGGTTGACCGGTGACAGTGTGGAGATTCGTCCGATCGCAGGGACACGCGCGCGTGGGCCCACTCCAGCGCAAGATGAAGCCAATGCCGCGGACCTGCTGGCCGATCCGAAGGAGCGCGCCGAGCACATCATGCTGGTCGACCTCGCACGCAATGACGTTGGTCGAGTGGCGGAATTCGGCTCGGTTCGAGTAACCGAGTTCATGCAAGTCGAACGCTACAGTCATGTGATGCATATCGTGTCCAATGTCGTGGGCCATCTGCGTAGCGGTTGTAGCGTGTTCGATGCCGTTCGGGCGACCTTTCCCGCGGGAACTGTCTCCGGCGCGCCGAAAATTCGCGCGATGCAAATCATTAGCGAATTGGAGAAGACACGGCGCGGCTGTTACGCAGGCGCCATCGGGTACTTTGGGTTTGACGGAAATTTTGATTCCTGCATCGCATTGCGATGTGCAGTGTTGAAAAACCAGCGTGCGTACTTCCAGGCTGGGGCCGGCATCGTCGCCGATTCAGACCCGCAGCGGGAACACGAAGAAACACTTAACAAGGCGCGTGCAATGATGAAGGCGCTGGCGATGGCGAGTCAGCTACAAATGCGATGAGGCTGCAAGAGATGGTAAGTAAAACCGGCAACCTCGATCTTCGCCAGATGACGATGCGTCTTGTGCGCGGAGAAAATCTTTCGCGTACCGAAGCCGCGCATTTTCTCGATGATTTGCTTGATCCAATTGCCACCGATGCGCAGATCGCAGCGGCGCTCCTGGCTTTGACGGCGAAAGGCGAAACACTCGAAGAGTTGGCGGGCATGGCGGAAGCGATGCGCGAACACGCGACGCCCCTCTGTTCGCGACACGACTGTTTCATTGATACGGCAGGAACGGGTTCGAGTGCGTCCAAACGGCTCAATGTTTCGACAGCTGCAGCATTTGTTATCGCGGGCGCCGGTTTGCCGGTAGCGAAGCACGGTGCGCGTGCTGCCTCCTCGGCGTCGGGGAGTGCCGATGTCCTCGAGGCATTGGGCGTCAAGACCATTGCCTCGCCGGAAACGATGGAGCGTTGCCTCAACGAACACGGAATCTGTTTTATGTTCGCGCCGCAGTTCCACCGGGCCACAGCCCGTGTCGCACAGGTGCGCCGGCAACTTGGCGTCCATACGACGTTTAATTTACTTGGCCCCCTAACGAATCCCGCACGTGCGCCGCTTCAACTTTTAGGAGTATGGGACCATTCGCTCGTTGAGAGGGTGGCATCCGCGCTTGTGCTGCTCGGTGTGAAACAAGCGTGGGTGGTCCACGGTGCCGACGGCCTGGATGAAGTAACAATCACAGGCGAGACGTTTGTCGCAGCGTGCTCGGCGCACATGGGCGTGAAAATGTTCACAATTGGGCCTGAGGATTTCGGGCTGCAACGCCGATCAATAATTCGACGCCGCGAAGGTCCAGCTGAGAACGCGCGAGCGATCCGCGCGATTTTGAATGGCGAGAGAGAAGGGGATATCGCTGCGGCTCGCGACCTGGTCGTGATAAACGCTGCTGCAGCGCTGTATCTGGCGCAGAGGGCGACGGATTTTCAAAGCGCAGCAGCAATGGCGCGTGAAAGCATTGATAGTGGACAGGCGGCATCGAAGCTGGAAGCGCTCATCCGCGAGACCAATCGGAGCTGATGATGGCCGGTATTCTCTCTGAAATCATTGGTCGAAAGCGCGAAGTTATTGCACAACTTCGGGCCGATCCGGCGTCGCAAGACGTTCGCCCGCGTGCTTTGACGATCCGGGCAGACATGACGCCGCATAGATTGCTACAGGCGCTACAGTCGAGCTCAAAGCGAGTTAATATTATCGCGGAATTCAAACGCCGGTCGCCATCGGCCGGAACGATCCGAAATGATCTGTCTGCGACCGAGATTGCCACCCGTTACGAGCGTGGTGGCGCCTGTGCTGTGTCGGTGCTGACGGACGAACACTATTTTGGCGGCTCGATTCTCGATCTCGCAGCGAATCGCGCGACCACGGCCCTTCCGCTTTTACGTAAAGATTTCATCATCGACGAAATTCAGATCTATGAAGCGGCGGTTGCCGGTGCGGATGCTGTTCTATTGATCGCTGCAGCTCTTGATGACGCCCTGTTGCGCAAATTGCGCGCAACGGCGGAGGACGAACTCGGCCTCGACGCCTTGGTCGAAGTGCACACCTCGGAAGAGTTGCGTCGCGCCGTAAAGACGGGCGCAAAACTCATCGGAGTCAATAATCGCGACCTGCAAACCTTTCGGACTTCATTGGAGACGAGCGAGCGTTTGATCGCCGAAGCTCCCAGGGATCGAGTCATGATATCAGAGAGTGGATTGCGACACGCGGAGTCTCTGCGCCATTTGCAGGCGCTTGGCTTTCGCGGTTTTCTCATCGGCGAAGCGCTAATGCGCGCGTCGGACCCGGAGACGGCATTGCGCGATTTGATTGCTGAAGTTGAAAATCCGG
>DATDFM010000142.1:0-8354 GCA_036522635.1 Candidatus Udaeobacter sp.
AAGCCTGGAGAAACTGGAGATTCCATTCTGCTATCTCGACGGCTCGACCAAACAGCGTCAGGAAATAGTGAATCGTTTCCAGAGCGATTCCACCATTCCAGTCTTCCTGATCAGCCTGAAAGCCGGCGGCGTCGGCCTCAACCTCTCCACCGCCGACACTGTCATTCATTTCGATCCTTGGTGGAATCCGGCGGTCGAGGCGCAAGCCACCGACCGCGCTCATCGCATCGGGCAAACTCGCGTCGTCACCGCCTACAAGCTGATCACCCGCGATACCGTTGAAGAAAAAATTTTGCGGCTGCAGGAGAAAAAACGCGCCGCGATCGACGCCGCCATCGACAGCGAGGAACCGCTCATGACGGGCCTAACGACCGAAGAACTCGAAGAGTTACTCGCGTAGGCATTACCCTTCCGGGGAGAGTTGCCGCAGAGAGCTGGCGCTGAGTTGTTCTCCCTTCGCTGAAGGTAGAAAAAGATCGACCAGAGGGGACGATAAGCGTTGGCTGACCGTGATTCCAGCGATCACTGAACCGATTCTTGCCATCGTGTTTGCGGCACGTTTGCACTAACGGCGTTTATTACGCCACATTACGGCGTGCCCGCGAAAGCAATTCATCCAAAGGTGCGTATGGGTCACGTGCATTTGAAAGTGGCGGACTTGGAGCGTGCGCTTGGATTTTATCGCGATGTGCTTGGGTTTGAGCTGATGCAGCGTTTCGGATCGTCGGCGGCATTTCTGTCGGCCGGCGGATATCATCATCACATCGGATTGAACACTTGGGAGAGTGACGGCGGGCCGCCCCCGGCCAAGGGAACGACCGGGCTTTATCATTTGGCCATTCTTTATCCGACGCGCGCAGAACTCGGTGACGCATTGCGGCGCTTGCAGAAAGCGAGCATTCCGCTCGAAGGAGCTTCGGATCATGGCGTGAGTGAAGCACTTTATTTGCGTGATCCGGATGGCAATGGCGTGGAATTGTATTGGGACCGACCCCGAGAAGAATGGCCGCGTAAGCCCGACCGCAGCGTCGCGATGTATACGCGGCCACTGGACCTGGATTCATTATTGGCGACGACCAATCGAACTGAGAGTTGATGATTGATAGTTGAGGATTGAGGGCACGCGCCCAAAAACAAATCGACCTACTGCGGAGCGATCGCAGGCGGTTGCGCTCTCAAAACATATTTTGAATCCTGGCCGTCCCAGTTTTGGATAGCGTTCTTTGACGAAGACCACACTGTGCGTCACCTGAAACTGCGTGAGGTAAGCGCGCACAAACTCACCCAACCGGCGTTCATCGGCCTTCGCTCCTTCCTTGAAAATGACAAAGCTTTGCGGCGCTTCGCCCCATTGGATCAGAGCGAACTTGACTCAGGGCAGGTGAGCTAAGAAATCCTCGACAATTTTCCAGGTTTGCTCCGGCTTCTCCAGCCAAGGCATGTGTCCACATTTGTCGATGAATGCGAGCTTCGAGTTTTTGATTAGCGAATGCGCTTCGCAAATGTTCGCTTCTCCTGCCAGATCCTGCCGCCCTTGAAGGAGAAGAACAGGAACGACGATCGTCTTGAGCTTGGGACGGATGTCGTATTTTTTCTCGGCGTCCAAGAACGCTGGGGGGACGCGGAAATTGTAATCCCTGGGATCAAGGTCTGCGGCCATCTGCAATGCCTTCTTTCGATCGTAGAAGTAAGCAACCGTTGCAGCACGCAAGCGTTCAAAGGAAGCGCGCTCGGAATCGGCTGTTTCTCGTGAAGGCTCTCTCCAAAAGTCGCGCACTTCGAGTTCGCATGGTCCTAGTCGGACGTATTGATTATCGGAAAACACACCGAGGTATTCAAACGTGATCGGACCCGAACCAATCGTGACGACGGCGCGCACGGCGTCAGAGTGTGTGCCGGCATAAGCCAGGCCCAGGATCATCCCCCACGAGTTTCCAACCACGATAAATTTGTCGGTGTGCAGCTGTTTTCGGAGCGTTTCGATGTCTTCCATGTACGCGTTCAGATTGATCGTCGACGAGTCATACCGTGGGACCTTCGATCTACCTGTTCCGCGTTGTTCCCACATGATGCACCGGTATTTCTTGTCTAGCTCGTCGGCGATACCTTGCATGGAGTGGATGTCTTCTCCGGGGCCGCCACTTAGGATGAGCACATAATCACCGCTCGCCGGCCCTACGATCTTGTAGAACAGATCGATTCCGTCCCGCGTGACCTTGCCATCAATGGAATTCTGCGCCGCACCGAAGCCTTGCGAGGTTGCGCCACAGAAATTGAGCAGGCAAAAAGTTGCAAGCACGGCGATGTGCGGTTTCGCTTGGAACCGGCCCGCCGTATCTGTTATTCCTGAACTCATTCGTACGGAAGTGTCAGCCTGCTGTTTGCCAGACGCGCGTGCAGTGAAAGATATTTTTTCCGGTCTTGTCCTTGTGTTGGGACGATCATTCCTGAGTCAGATGGTCATTGTCCTGGATTACCGTGAGGCCGGTGTTGTGGAAATCGTCAGGGGATTTCAAGCCTGTCACGCGGACAAGAGAAAATTCTAACACCTTCTGGACATCGGTGGTTGGAGGCGTCTCCATCTGCGCCTGGTTCGCGGCCGTGCAATAATGGGTTGCGATCAAATGATTGCCGTCCACTGGCTCCATCAAGGCACTGCAGTTAGCCGTCAGCGTGTAAATCAACGCGGTGTTGACGCCGCCTGTTTCTCCCTTCCACTCGTCTTGGAGTGAAGTCAGACGATCAAACGCTCGCTCGCTCTTTGTCTTGTCTCCCGCCAGCATGGCCGATGCCATGGCCACGCCAACTGACTGAAACACAACCTTCCGTTTCATGATCATTTGCGATGTCGCTTAGATTTCATTATCGAGACCTTGCTTGCGCATCGTTGGCGTTTGGTAGCTGCAAAATTTCGGGGCTGTTTGAAAACCGTTTTGAACACGATGGCTTTGAATCGCTCCAGAGCCGCTGGACTCCTTTCCACCTTCATTCGGAGAATCGCACCTTCCCAGGACGCCAGGAGGAAGTCGGCCAGTTCCGTGGCCGGGAACTGTGATTCGATCTCGCCGGCGGACTGAGCTGCTGCGATACATCGGGCGAACAGCCCTCGCCACTCCTGAAAGATCGCATCGAGGCGCTGGCGCAAGCGCTTGCTGTGAGAACTGACTTGCAGACTGAAGTCGCCGATCAGGCATCCGATCATCCAACGATCGCGCTCCAGCTTGTCCGTAATGACGTCGAGATAGCGCTTGAGTCGCTGACGCGGTGTAAGAGTCTCATGGTTTAGCGCATCGTTCACTAATCCCTTCAAGTACTCAAAATATTGGTCGAGCACTTCGACGGCGAACGCCTCTTTCGATCGAAAATGGTTGGTGAAGGAACCTTGCGGAGCGCCAGCTGCCGCGCAGATATCGCGGACGCTGGCGGCGTGATAACCGGAGCGAAACATCACGGGCAGCCCGGCGCGCAGTATTTGGTCGCGCAAAGAACGCCTGGCCATCACGGTAATTAATACGTACGTCTGTATTGAAATGTCAAGCGACAAACCTGACCAGTCGACAAATTCAATCACCGCGGAGCGATCGCGGACGGTTGCGCTCGCAAAATCTCTTTTAAATGTTGCCGACTGATGGAAAGGAAAAAATAGGAATTAAAAAGTAAAAATGGACGCCGCGGGGGCGCGACATGGAAGACGCACGTTTGGGAAATCGCGCGGGGCCGATGTTAAGCCGCTAGGCAGCTGGCGTAAGCACGTGGGCAGTGCGAACAATCAACGTAAAGTTGCGAGGGTAGCACGAATAAGCGTTGGGCAGCGAGTGAGTTTCAATTAAGAAGAATGAAGAATTCGAGGTTAGATAAGTGCGCTCCGCTTGAGCACGGCAGTGCGCGATGAGGACGCGGCGTGTCTCTGGTCGCGGACTTCAGTCACGCCGGCGGTATCTTCTTTGGAAAAGAGAATCGAAAAGACCTGCAGACTGCGCGCCCGAAACGCGCCGGCGCTACTGAGCAGGTAAAATCGCCACATTCGCCGGAAACGTTCGCCGTAGCGATCTGCAAAGTGGGGCCATGCGTAGCGGAAGTTTTCCTCCCAGGCCAGAAGTGTCGGATCGTAATTCGGCCCGATGTTCTTGATGTCTTCAATCATAAAAACGCTTTCCGCAGCGCGTGCCAACTGGGCGAGAGAAGGAAGCATGGAATTCGGGAAAATATAGCGTTCGACCCAGGGATCAGCGAAGAGGCGCGAGCAGTTTCCGCAGATTCCCTGGCAAAGAAATAATCCGTCTTTGCCTAACGAGCGGGCGGCCGCTTGCATGTAGGCGCGATAATTCTTGTACCCGACATGCTCGATCATGCCGACGCTCACCACCCGATCAAATCGCTCGGTGACCTCGCGGTAGTCGCGCAACCGGATTTGCACGTCCAATCCGTGACACCAGCGTTGGGCGTAATGGAATTGCTCCTGTGAAATGGTTATCCCGACTACTTGGCAACCGTAATGGATGGCGGCGTGACGGGCCAACCCACCCCAACCGCAGCCGATGTCCAGCAGACGCAGGCCGGGTCGCAGACGCAATCTCTCGCAAATCCAATCCAGTTTCCGCAGTTGCGCCGAGGCGAGATCGTCGCCTTCGGCGAAGAGGGCACAGGAATATTGCATATTCGGATCGAGCATAGCTTCGAAGAAATCGTTGCTTAGATCGTAATGAACCCGGCCGACCTTTCGGGAGCGCCGGAGAGTTTGCTGGTTGGCAACAAGAGCGGTGAGCAGTGCCCAGACGTTGGGAAGCCGTAGTGCGAAACGATTCTCGAGTCCGGCGTGAATGGCACGGCAACACATCTCATCCAGCGCATCGCAGTCCCACCAGCCGTCCATGTAGGATTCTCCGAAACCGAGTGTCCCGGAAGCCAGGACGCGATCAAAGAAATGCCGGTCATGCACCTGAATGTCCCAGGGGCGAGTGCCGTCGATGCGAATGTCCGCAGACGCGAGGAGATTCGCCATTATGTTCTCGGCAGTGCGCATAATGATTTGGCGGCGCAAGAACGCTCCGTCCCTCTCTCAAGAATCGCACCTGCTGCGATCATCAGCCTGATCCAGAACAGGCCCGAACGTTCGCAGCCTGCGCGAAGCGCGCGTACACTGAAGCGATGCGCACGGCGAGAAAGGTTCGCTATCGTCTGGAGTGGCTGGGACTCAAATTCGCTACGAAATTCGTACCGCTTTTGTCGCGCAAAGCCTGTTATCGGCTGGCCCTTTTGCTCGGGTCGCTCGCCGCCATGCTCGATCGTCGGGGCCGGCGCGTTGCACTGAGTAATCTGCGCGTCGCTTTTGGCGATGAGATTTCAAGCGAGCGCCGCGCGCAGATCGTGCGCGAGTCTTATCAGCATTTTGCCCGCACCATGCTCGATTTCTTTTGGAGCCCTCGCCTAACGAGTCAGAATTTCTCGCGTTACGTCGAGTTCGAAAATCGCGAGAGATGGGATGAGGAAAACACGCGCCCGGGCAAGCCGGTCATCGTCGGTTGCTATCATTACAGCAACTTCGAATGGCTCAGCATTGTCTCGGCCTTCGCCGGTCTCGAAGGTGTGATCATCGCTCAGGAATTCAAGAATCCACTGCTCGACCCGATCTTCTTGAAGTTGCGCCAAAGAAGCGGCCATCGCGTCGCAGCCCGCGAAGGCGCGGTCATGCATTTGTACCGGGCCCTGCGCCGCGGCGAACGCTTTGCCTTGCTCGTTGATCTGACAATTTCGGCGAAACTGCCGACCGTGGCGATTAAGTGCTTCGGGCGTGAACGCTGCGTCACCTTTGCTCACGTGTGGCTGCACCAGCGCACGGGCGCGCCACTCATCAACGTCCATTGCGAACCGCTGCCCGGCGGGCGGTACCGCGTGGTGTTTCATCCCCGGATTGAATTTCCCGCAGGCGCTTCGCTCCAGGAAATGGCGCAAGCCTGCTGGGACCAGTTCGAGCCGGTTGTCCGCAAAAATCCCGCCCCCTGGCTCTGGATGTACAAACATTTCCGTTACCGCCCGCTGGCGGCGAATCTGGCGGCGTATCCGTTCTACGCGAATATTTCGCAGGATTTCGAGCGCCGTCTCGATGAAGGCGCGCGCAAACTTCCGCCGATGACTTCGAAAGTGAAACTGCCGAAGGTTACGCCCGCATAATGCAAATCAACGCGGGGCGAAGATCCATAAGGACCGACAACTCGCCACAAAGAAACGGCCGAACGTTTTCACGTCCGGCCGCTGTTAGTTGAAGCTGTCGCCGTGAGCAGATGCGGTGGCATCCGCCTGAAATTCGGCGCCTAGGATTTATCGTAAAACAAGGTGCTGGTTACTTTCTCGCCCTTTTTGTTCGTCGTCGTATTTGTGACGGTACGTGTTTTTCCGTCCTCTGCGACGACCACCTTTCCGTCACCGACAACTTTGCCGTCCTTCTTACTAATCATCTCAATCGTGTTGTCGGCGGTTTGCTTGAACGAGCGACTGTCCGCCAGACGGTCGCCGGTGACCGGATAATCTTTGCCATCCAGTTTGCCCGTCCACACGCTGTGCGTTTTCTTACCGGAAGAATCAACTCCGTCGACGGTGCATTTGTCCTTGTCGCCGGTTTTCTCCCACACGACGGTCGCGGGTTTGCCTGCGCCCTCGCCGAACTCCGATTTGCTTTCGTCCAATTTCCAGGTGCCCAAACTTGGGTTATCGGCGAAACACATTCCAGCCGCCGCGATCGAAAGCAGCAGGCCTAAACCAATTGTTTTTGTTTTCATATTTAGATTTTCAGAAGCCTTATTGTTTTGGCAGTGGATCCACCCCGAAGTTTGCGTGGACCAACGACCATTTGTCGCCCTTTTTCACGAAGACGCGCGTCGATTTTGCGCGGATCGGTGTCGTCTTCCCGTCCTTGTCCTGAGTTAGACCGGCATAATTGTAAGTCAGGATGGCAACATTTCCGTTGTACACCTGTACTTTGGGATTGGCCATTTCCGCCCCGATCGTTTTGCCTGAATTTTTTCCCGCAGCCTCTGCCAGCCGCGAATTCATGGCCTTCCCATCGATACGCGTGGCGTAATCGCCATTGAACTCTGTGTAGTCCTCTGACATGTCCTTCGACTGTTCAGAGATATTTGTCGGATCTTTGATTTCCGCCGCCCATTGCGCTTTCGTCATCGCAATAACGGCATCGGATGTTGCCTGGTCGGCTTGCTCAGCCGAGACGTTCATCGTGAAAGCCAAGCAACAGGCAGACGCGATTAATACCAACATTGATTTTTGCATTTCCATTTTCCTCCGGGGAAGCCCCGTATTTGAGCTGACCACGCTCAACCTTTAGACCGCAGCGGACAACGGTCTTGCCGCCGAACCGGCTGAGAAGCCGGATGCTCGCTTGCTTGCGTTAGACCGCAGTAGGCCGGGAACATCGCCAAGTCAATGTATTTCGCCGGGCTGTCCGGAAAAAATCTACTGCCTGTGAAAGAATAAATTTATATCATTAGGTAATCGGCAGCGCGGCTGTATGCTTGGCAACAATCGCAGCGTCAATCGATCGCGCAGGTGTGCGGCCTTTCCCTCTGCACAACCAATTGACGGATCATTTCATGAAGACTATCGCTGTGACGCAAAAAATACTCAGGAAAAGGGAACCAAGTGTGCGATGCGACAACTTCGCTAGCCCGCGAGACTGGATGGCTTCCTTCCTCGACTTTCAAATCAGCAAACTCGAAGAACGTAGCGTGGAAATTCGCGCGCGAATGGACGCTAAATTATCGGGGATTAACCGGCACCAAATATGGAACTGACAATATCCAACCTTAAGCGGGATAGGGCGAAGGAAACTGTTGGCAAGGAACGGGCCGCTTTGTTCCGTCACTATCGCGTCGTCGCTCGTAGGCAACGGCCGGACATTTTTTCAACGCGAGTGAAGCGTGGCAACAGTCATTACGTGCCAGCGTTTCATCCCGACAACGGCCGTTGAGGCCGATTAACAACCATGCGTGCAAATCGACTTCGTCAAATCATGCAAGATCCCGAACTTGCACATGCCGCCGGTCCGATTGCTTGCAAACATCGACTTTCTATAGAGCAGACGGCCGTCCTGTTGCACAAGTCTGGTGTCGCTAGAGCGGAGAACCTCGCGCAGATCGCTGTCAGTAATTGGCCATCAATCGCATCGTGAAAATTGTGAGAAGAATGAATTAATATGCCAACCTACATTTACGAAACCACAGACGCTACCAAACCGAGACGCGAGTTTTTCGTTAAGCAAAGCGTTCACGACGATCCGCTTCAGGCCGACCCGGAAACGGGCGAACCGGCACGACGCATCATTTCTGCCGGGTACCAAAGAG
>DATDFM010000143.1:0-7847 GCA_036522635.1 Candidatus Udaeobacter sp.
AGTGTCAATCAAAGCTCACGTCGCTGCCTTCCGCGATCGAAACCGCCGCCAGAGTGCCCGTAACGTCAGAATTATTGCCACGAGAATAATAACCGCTGCAACTCCCATAACAATCAGGATCCGGTTCTGGTTCATCAGCACATACACCCCGCTTTTCGCATAGAAGCCATTGAATCCCTTGACGATCCCAGGTAAAGCCAGCAGGTCTTGCTTCGTCAATTGTAGCGGACGCTCGTTAGGACGATAATGCGCGCCAACAATCGTCTTCCCGGCCTGGTCAAGCTCAATATGCGCGCCGAGCACATACGTGACTGGACGGTGCTCTACGAATTCAGCGACACGGCGTGCGCTCGCCAGATCCGCGGCCTTATCCTCAATCAGAAGCCGGCCCGGTAACAGGAAATCTCCCGAGAAAAACAATCCAGTCTGCCGATCGTAATACGCAACATGCGATGGGTAATGTCCAGGGGTCGGTATCACATCGATCACACGGTCGCCAAGATCGATCTGGCCAATACTGTTTGGCCAGTCATCGAGTCCAAAACGGCTTTTAACACTATCGAGGTCCGTCGGCACTACTTCCACGTCCGGTAAGGTGCGAAACTGATTGTCGCCAGAGCGATGATCAAGGTGGCCATGCGTGTGCACGACCATTAGCGGCACTTTTGATCCTGCGGTCGCCAGCAACGAAGCCACTGTCTGAGCCAGCGGCATTGTCTTTGCGTCACTCACTGCGCCAGTGTCGATCAACAGCGCCTTGTTTTTTCCAATTAACAAATAGATGAACGGTGCCTCATAAGTCGCGCAAAGGTTCTCACGCAGGATGAAAGTTTCTGCGTTGTACTGATGCACCTGAATCGGCGGCTGGGGATTTTTGCTGCAGTCGTTCGAACCCTCGTTCCAATGCACCTCCATTGTCCCCGGAACAAGCTCCGATTGCGCAGACGACAGGATCGAGCATGCCGCTACCAATGCACACAGCCAAAGTTTTCTCCGGTCAAGCATCCGCGCAACGAAAGAGGATAAACGCCTTCACGATGTACACTATCCTAGCGTTGCGGTCTATGATTTCGCGCAGCGATTCCTTGTTTCTGCCGGACTCTCCTGTTTACATATAAGAATTGAGAGTGCCACAGTTGATAATCGGCGCAGCCTTTGTTGGTCTTCGTTAGGCGAGAAGGCATCCAGTTGACAAAAGGGTGGTAATTTGTGGTGTCGGGTATCTCGTCTCAATTCTTCCTGATCTTCGTGATCTCAGTGGTTAATATTACTCCGGCTTCAAGACCGAAAGAATATTGCCCGCAGGATCTTTGAACCACGCGATCGTTGGACCGTTGCCGCGCATGATCCCTTTCTGATCTGTTTTCAGTTCGCCTTGATTGTAATGCTCGAATTGCACGCCGCGCTTTGTCAACTCGTCAACCGCGCGATCCACGTCCTCCACCGGAAAATTCAGCACGGTGAACGTTGCCGGGACATGATTGGGCTTCGGATAAATAAGGACATTATTGCCTCCGGCCAAATGCAATGTGAGCAGCCCATGGCGTTCAGACGTCTTTATCCCCAGAGTCTGACTGTAGAACTTGTTTTCCTGCGCGATGTCCGGCGCGGCGAATCCACTGAATGCTTTACTGTTTTGAAACATGAGATTCCCTCCTCTCAATTCGTTCGTTTGCCGTCACATCTTTGGTTCCCATGTGAGTGCGGAACGGTTGCGCATCACGATCTGCTCTCGATGCGTGTCGACCTCAAATATCGTGCATTGCCAGTAGCGGTACAGCTTCTTAAAATCGTCTGTCTGTTCGATTTTATCGTCTTATTTAAGAACAATGGAAACGCCGCTGACGCCTCTCGAATTCGCTCGCCGTGCGCGAAAACTCTATGCCGATCGTGTTGCGGTGATCGATGGCGATTCGCGCCGCACCTATGCGCAGTTTCTCGACCGATGCGACCGTTGGTCCGCGGTGTTACAGAAAATTGGAATCGCACCGGGCGATCGTGTCGCCTACTTGTCACCGAACACTCACGGGCAGCTCGAATCCTTCTATGCAGTCCCACAAATTGGCGCTGTATTGGTGCCGCTGAACTATCGCCTTACCGCTGACGACTTCGTTTACCTGATCAATCATAGTGGTTCGCGCATGGTCTGCGCAGACCGCGATTATCTCGAAACCATTGATAGTATTCGTGAACAGCTTCCAAAGGTTGAACACTTCGTCGCTCTGACCGGCAGCGTCGGCTGCCCTCAGCCGAATTCTGGTTGGCTCAATTATGAAGCAATGGTCGCTGCCAGCTCGCCTGAATTCGCACGTCCCGGAATTCACGAGACCGATCTGCTGACAATCAATTATACCAGCGGCACCACGTCCCGCCCGAAAGGCGTGATGATCACCCATCGAAACGCCTGGATGAATTCCATCGGCACGCTCCTCTACGCTCCGATGACTTGCGCTGATCGGTATCTCTGGACACTGCCGATGTTTCACGCGAACGGCTGGACTTTTGTCTGGACGGTAACGGCCGCGGGGGCCGCTCACATTTGTCTGCGCAAATGCGAACCGCGCACTGTTTTTGAATTGATGAAGACGGAACAGGTCACGACATTGTGCGCCGCGCCAACGGTCTTGATTTCATTAGCAAACGCACCGGAAAATCTGCGTCACCTCGCACCGAAGGGAATTCATGTTATCACCGCCGGTGCACCACCAGCAGCCAATACGATCCAGCGACTTGAAGAAGATTTAGGCTGGACCATCACGCACGTTTACGGACTAACCGAGACAGCGCCATTCATTACCGTGTGCGAGTCTCGCGCGGAACATGCGCCGCTCCCGATTAATGAACGAGCGGCGATCAAAGCGCGCCAGGGCGTTGAGTTGATTACTTCAGGAGAACTGCGCGTGGTGGAAACGGAGGGCAACGACGTCCCGCACGACGGCGTTACCCAGGGCGAAATCATCGCCCGGGGCAACGTGGTAATGGCCGGTTACTACAACGACCCGAAAGCAACCGAGCAGGCGTTGCGCGGCGGATGGTTTCATACCGGCGACGCCGCAGTCGTGCACCCCGATGGTTATGTCGAAATTCGCGACCGCCTCAAAGATGTTATCATCAGCGGCGGGGAAAATATTTCTTCCGTCGAAGTTGAAGGTGCACTTTTGCAGCACCCGGCAGTGCAGGAGGTAGCGATCGTCGGATTCCCGCATGAAAAATGGGGCGAAGCCCCGCACGCCTTCGTTGTTCTACACGAAGGCCAACACGCCGGGGAACGCGAGTTGTTAGATTTTGCGCGCGCGAATCTCGCGCATTTCAAAGCGCCACACAGCGTCACCTTCGTCAACGAGTTGCCCAAAACTGCGACCGGCAAAATCCAGAAATACATTTTGAGGAAGCAACAGCCTGCGATCGCTCCGCAGTGAGCTACGTCGACGTTCGACGTTGGGCGTTTCGCGTTCGGCGTTTGACCTTTGCTGTACTCGCGGGCGTGTGGCCTGCGATTTCTTAACTTTGAAACCAGGCTTGAGCCTGACGACCGACCCTGTATCCTCGCACAACATGCATCGTGACCATCAGGTTTGGTATTCGCAACGTCTCAACAGGCACATGGGCGTTGCAATTTATGGCAATTACGGTTCCCCCATCCTGGCGTTCCCGACAAGCTGCGGCGATGAATGGGAAATGGAAGGTCAGGGAATGATTCGCACGCTCAGCCCCTATCTGGAACAGGGGCGCATCCGAATCTTCTGCATCAACAGCGTGAATAGCGATTCATTCCAAAACAAGGGGGCACATCCCTATCATCGGAGTTGGATGCAGGCCCAATACGACGCCTATGTCGCTAATGAAGTTTTTCCATTCATCGACTCACAGTGCCAAACATCGGGCATTGGGATTGCCACGCTGGGCGCATCACTGGGTGCCTTTCACGCAGCCAACACGCTGTTCAAGCATCCCGATCAGGTGAAACGCTGCTACGCGCTCTCAGGAGTGTACGACATGCATGACTCAATGAACGGGATGTACGACGACAATTTCTACTTCAACAACCCGGTCGACTATATGTCGAATTTGAGTGACCCATGGTATTTCCATCACTACGCGAGTTGCGACATTCGACTGGCGACCGGATGTGGTCCATGGGAGAACAGCGGGCCGACCTATCGAATGTCTGAGATCCTCAGGAATCGCGGTGTTGCTCATCATTTGGACGATTGGGGCCCTCAAGGCGGACACGAATGGCCTTACTGGCATCACCAGATGTGGGAATACATCGGCTCGCACTACTAGGAAACTGTTTAACTGGTTAGGCCGTTGGTTATGGCAAAGAAACTTACCGGCGGCTGTGCGTGCGGCTCGATCCGCTACCAACTCCTCCATAAGCCAATGTTCGTCCACTGCTGTCACTGCGATGATTGCCAGCGACTGACGGGCAGCGCATTCGTACTCAACGCAATTATCGAGACTCAGGCGATCAAGCTACTCCGTGGCAAACCCGTAGCTGTGGCTGTGCCGCGCGAAAACGGTTTACACGAAATCTACCGCTGCCCCAAATGTCAGACTGCGGTCTGGAGCGACTACGGTCGCAGGCCTAATCTCCGGTTCGTGCGCGTCGGAACGCTTGACAAGCCCAATCCCGTGAAGCCCGATGTGCACATCTACACCAGGTGGAAAGCGCGGTGGCTCAAACTGCCGAAGGGAACGCCGTCGTTTCGGGATTACTACAATACCAAAAAGGTCTGGCCCAAAGCCAGCCTCAAACGTCTCAACGCCGCGCTCGGACGAACGCAAAACTGATCGGCATCCTCCAGCAACGGACGCTTTGGAGCCGGCCCGCCCGAGGACCGCGTTCGGGTGCGACGAGCGGAACGGCCCGAGAGCGGGCCGCCTCCATTAAGTGATGTAACGATTCGCGGACCACGTCGCGGCCTCTCGCGCATAGCCGCATCCGAAAGCTCAAATCCGGGAAGGGTGAACGCTCGTTCGTAGAAACTGAAACTTACGATTTATCAGACGACACTTTTT
Organism: Candidatus Udaeobacter sp.; assembly: GCA_036522635.1. Taxonomy (GTDB): domain Bacteria; phylum Verrucomicrobiota; class Verrucomicrobiia; order Chthoniobacterales; family UBA10450; genus Udaeobacter. The sequence continues at coordinate 5,023 of DATDFM010000143.1, forward strand.
TCACGCGCTCGAGGTAATGCTCTAACCTAACCGGTCCAAGCTCCATCATTCCATCCATAAAGCGACACAAATCGAATTTGTCGCCCTCGGCGGCGCGGGCGGCGTTGTAAACCTCCGTGACTTTCGCGTAGCCAAGGTAATAGGTCGTGATCTGCGGCGAGCTCGTCAGAGTTCGCGTCCACATATTGTTAGCCAGCTGGTCGCCTTGCAGCGCCTCCTCCTTAACGAATTTTACCATCTCCTCGCGCGACATGTTTCCGGTGTGGACCCGGATATCCACAATCGTGCGCGCGATGTTCTCGAGCTGCTTTTTCAAATGCGCCAGACGCGGCAACGCGCCTCCCCAGCCTTGATCCAGCAAAAGTCGCTCGCAAAATGTTCCCCAGCCTTCTACGTAAACAGGATCGGGGAACATTGCCCGCACCTTGTGCGGATGCTGCGCGGCATATTTGAGCTGTACGTAATGACCGGGAATCAGTTCATGCGGCACAATCATTCGGCTGAATGGCCGGTTAAAATCGCGGAAAAATGCTTCGCGCTGTTCGGTCGTCGCATCTGGTGGAGGAACTGGAAGAAATAAAATCGTCTTTGCTTCCGGAGAATACGGTCCCGCCGGATACACACCACCGAAACTTTGACCCACGAAATACGCCGGCGCCCGGTCCACGACCAGGGTCAGCGGATCAGGCAGCGTCATGATCCGCTTCTTCCGCACAAATTTTTCAATCTCGCCGACGTCTCTCTTCCAGCGTGAAGCATACGTTTCTTCGTCCGTATCGCGATCTTCGGCTACGCGTTCGAACAAGCGGCGCAGCAAAACGGCGTCGTCCGCAGGCGGCTCCACGTCTTTCAACAATTCGCCCCAGACCTTACGTCCAAAGTTGGCAGCTTCAGTTCGCTTCGCGGCGAGATCTGCAGTCGCTCGTTTCAAAACTTTCTCTACAGGCTCGTTAATCCCGGTGCCGAGTCGAAACGTCGTCGCGTATTCAGCCCCGAGTCTTGGTGAGCCCGTCGCGCTTTGCGAAAACTTTTCGAGGTCGTCGGCAAGTTCCGAGATCGCCTTGGCTACATTTGTGCCCTGGTCGCGCGTTTCTGGGTTGTCACCGACCGCGCGCGCAAATCCCTCGCGGTAAAATATCGCGGACGCGCGCAATTGTCCCACTGCGATCTTGCAGAGTTCCGGCGCAACCTGGTCGCCTTTCGCGCGCGCAAACGTTGCACTGCATCGGCGAGCAAACGCGGGCAAGAGGAGTGCCCGCGCGCGAACCCGCTGTTGTCGTTCGCTGAGCGGCAGATCATCGCGCACGAGGAGGAACACGGCCGCGTTACCGATGATCTCCGACCAGCAGAGCGGATCGCGCTGCGGACGCTGCAATACTTTTTGCTCGTGCAGCTCGCGTTCGACTTGCGCGAGCAATGCTTCCGCATCGAGTCGATCGTCGAATGCCAAATCAGGAACGCTCAGCAGTTTCGTCAGGCGATCGCGTTCGTTTTGATTGACTTCAATCCAGCGTGTCAGCTTTTCAGTCGAAAAATCCTCCAGTTTGCCGTCAAAGGCGTGATAACCCGCCTGCGTCGCCCGGGTTGGGAACATCTCGAGATAGGCATTCAAATAGCCGTCCCCTACTCCAGCCCACGCGCTCCGGATCAGAGAACCTGCGGCAAATAGTAACAGACAAACACGGCCCATGACCGCACCCTGCATCCTCATTTTAAAACGTCACGCAGAATCCATCGTGTGATTTATCAGGAACGAAAGTGGATCCTGTGGCCCGATGCGTCTCCCTGGATTTCGTTTGCCCGCCGTAGCCTCGTGCGGAGGCGGGTCAGTCCGTTATCGTCTGTATTCGATCTTCACAATTTTCGCGCTTCGCCCGTCGTCTAGTTTGATCCAGTCCCCCATGTCTGCGGCCAGCAGCGCTTTGCCAACATGAGAAATCCAACTGACCCCGTCGCGTTCCAAATTGAGTTCGTCGACACCAACGATGGTAAATGTTTCAGTCGCGCCTTCCTTATCCCTGACCGTTACGGTTGCACCGAACGTGACGCTATTGGACGGCGCGTTCGCCGGATCGATAACCTGGACCGATGCCAGAATCTGCTCCAACTCGACGATGCGCTCGCTGCTCGCATTCGTTGCGCGAAGCTGATCCAGTTCATCACGCAAACGCTTCGCACCCCGCGCGGTGATGTAATTGGTCGCTCCCGGTGGCAATCCTGACGCCGATCGCTTCCGTCCGCTGCGCTCCGGAGGATCGACATCTTCTTTAACGAAAGCCCTGCTCACAAAAGGAACGTAAGGACGGAGAATTAAGAAGTAAAAAGCAGGAAACGGGGACGGCTACACTGCATGCTGAGTTCGACAGTGCGCGCCTGCTCGCGACTTATCAGAGTTGAGCGTTCGGCGTTTTCCGATATTGGGCGCCGGTGAGCGCACCGCGCGACTTTGCAGGAGCGATTTATTCCGAGCGCAACGCAATCATCGGTTCAACGCGGCTGGCCCTGCGCGCCGGGATCCAGCAAGCGACAAACGCGATGCTAACCAGGAGTAATCCGACACACGCAAACGTAACCGGGTCGGAAGTGCTCACGCCGTAGAGGAGGCTTTTCATCATGCGGGCGCCGCCCAGAGCAATGACCAAGCCCCCTAACGAACCAATCGCGGCAAGAAACATTCCTTGCTTCAGAATCAGTTTTTGCACATCAGAGAGCTGTGCGCCAAGCGCCATGCGTAATCCGATTTCGCGCGTGCGCCCTGCTACGACGTGCGACATCACACCATAGATGCCGACCGCTGCAAGAATCAGCGCGAGAATGCCGAAACT
>DATDFM010000144.1:0-18266 GCA_036522635.1 Candidatus Udaeobacter sp.
AAACAGGCAGACCCATGAAGCCAAGAGCCAGCCCGTCACCGCGCCCCGGAGACAGGCAAAAGTAAATTTCCATAGCAGGAGCGCACCCAATCGATCCGCGATCGCGCCGCGCAGAATCGCATCGCAAGCTCCAATGATATAAAAGTGGATGCCGCAAATCACCAGAAACCATGCAAGGCGCCCGGCATTCTTTTGGATGAAATGAACGTGCGCGCGCATCGCTTCGATCAGGGTTTCGTTGTGAAGCACCAGCGAGATTTGCACTGAACAGAAGGCGATTATCAGTCCGCTCATAAGAACTCGCGCAATCGGCAGGTAATCGAGGACCCGTGGGATATTGATGAAATAAGCAAGCACGAGCGGCAGCCGAAGGATCAAGGTGCTGACGGCAACTACAATGCCCGCCCACTCCAACACATAGCTGAACCTCCTCATGGCGAAGCGGAACAATCCGCCTTCTTCAAAACTCAGGCCCCTGATCCAGGCCAGACAAACCGTGATCAGGTAAACCTGGATATAAACACCAAGAAGGTACTCGAAGATAAATGCTGTGGCATCCACTGTAGCCGACACGCGCAGCAAGCCGGCTGCAGGCAAAAGAGCACTCCATTCCGGTAATCGCCAAAAGACGATTGGCTTCAGCAGCGACGCCAGCGCGCTTAACAACAGAATCAAATAGACCAGATAACCGCAAAAACCGTACCGTTTCCGCAGCGCACGCACCAAAGCGCCATGCAATCCGCGCCAGTTCACAATCATCAGTACCGCGGCGATAACGGAGAGCGGATACGTGGTGGTAGCGTTGTCAAAAATCCCTGCGACCCCCTCTAGCGCGGGTAACACGGTGTCCGTCCATATTTCACTGAATGTTGGCCACGCCCACTGCGGCAATGAAGTGATCTGGCTAAGCTCCAAGTCCGCCCACTTCCGAATTGGCGTAAACGTGACAAACTGAAAGACAAAATAGCCAAACCCAAGGACCGCGAAGGTGATCCAGATTCTGTGGTACCGACCGAGGCAGTGAAGACCGTCAACTAGCGCTCGGCGCACCGGCGCAAAAAACATTACCAGCGCGTAACCACCGCAAAGTCCCAGCCAGCCGTAGACGCCGGGCACGGCTTGGACAATTTCCGCAAGATTTGGCAACGGAGTAATGCGACTCAGAACATCACTCCAACATTCCATTACTCCATTACTCCGTCATTGGCCTAACGAATGAGTCCCCAATGCGGGAAAAACGGCCAGTAAACGAACAATCCGCGACCTACTAAATTTTCAAGGGGAACGCGTCCCCAATAGCGGCTGTCATAGCTATTGTAACTGTTATCCCCCATGGCGAAATAACCATCGCGAGGCACGGTGTACGTTTGATCAGGTTTCGACAAATATTCGTGGCCGGGCGCGTACCCGCGGTATGGCGGTCGCGCCGACATCACCCGTTCAAAACCGTAGCCCTGGGCTCTTTTACCGTTGATGTAAAGAAATGGCGGATCGATGCGCAATGTGTCACCAGGCAGACCGGCCAATCGCTTAATATAAAAAGGCGGTCCGGCAATCGGATCCGGGCGAATCCCCGGAATATTATTTGTTCTAAAGACGAAAACATCGCCATTATGCGGCTTAACGAAATTGTAGCTGCATTTATCGACAAACACCTGGTCGCCTGTGTCGATCGCACCTCGGGCGATAACCTCACCTCGATGAAAAAGCCGGCCGGGAAAGACGTTAAAATCCTGACGAAGCGTGTCAGGCGGGGCGTATACGAGGAAACTCTGCCGTTGGCACACCAATCGGGAGAAGGTAAAAAAGAAGCCTACTTTCTTAGGCACGATCTCGAAAAGCTGGTCATCTTCGCGCGAAACCACGTCGATGTAATTTCGACCTAGAAGAATGAATTCGACGACCTGTCGCAGAATGTTTGGCGACGCCTCGGTGCTCGGGTGACCAATAATTCCGTTTAGCGTGGGTTGCATTGAGCCGGTCGGAATTTTGAACGGCTGCAAAAAATACGAGCGAATTCCCACTGCGATCACGATAGCGACCAAAATGACTTCGCAGTTCTCTCGCCAATGCGATTCCCACGTCACCGGGGTGAGTTTGTGTAGAGTCTTATCAAGTGTTTCCGCTGCGGTGTGAATTTTCCCCCGGTCTCTCGAGCGCAATGTTTCACGCAGCATCTGCATTTCAGCGACGATTTGTTCCCGGTCGGTTTCGCTGAGCTTATCGTGTTTGTAACGAAGGTACTTTCGGGCGTGCCGTAAAAGCAGCCGGCTATGTTTGACGTGGCGGGGAGTAAACATGGCTAGAGAATGACGAAGTTCGAATGACGAGGTTCGAATGAAGCACGAAGCTCGAATAACCGAAAACGACATCGCCAGATTCCTGCTGTTTCGGATTTAATTGTTCGGATTTCCTTCGTCATTCGTCATTCGGATTTCGTTATTCGAAAGCGCATCTATTGCGCTTTCAGCACCTCAATGAAAGCCTCCTGGGGAATGTTGATTTTTCCGATACTTTTCATCCGTTTCTTTCCTTCCTTTTGTTTCTCAAGCAATTTTCGTTTGCGAGTAATATCGCCGCCGTAGCATTTCGCGGTGACGTTTTTTCGTAAAGCGGAAACACTCTCACGCGCAATAATTTTCCCGCCGATCGCAGCCTGAATTGCCACAGCGTAAAGCTGACGCGGGATGACCTCCTTCAGTTTGGCTGCCAACTGGCGCCCGCGCGCTTCAGCGCGTTCCTTGTGCACGATTGTCGAGAACGCGTCGACGGGTTCGCCGTTCACAAGAAGATCCAGCTTCACCAGTTTCGCCGCCCTGTAACCTGCGTGCTCGTAATCCATCGAACCGTAGCCGCGGGTGATGCTCTTAATCTTGTCATTGAAATCGACCAGGATCTCGTTGAGCGGCAGTTCGCAATGCAACATAACCCGACGCGTGTCGAGCGATTCGGTGCGCTCCATCAGACCGCGCTTCTCCAGAATCAACTGCAAAATGTCGCCAATGTTTTCATTCGGGCAAAGTACGTACGCCCGCACAATCGGTTCCCGGATTTCAGCGATGATACTCGGGTTCGGAAGATGCGCCGGGTTATCGATCAGAAGCTTCTCGTCGCGTGTCGTTAATACCTCATACACGACGCTGGGACTCGTCGCGATGATGTCCATGTTGTACTCGCGCCGCAACCGCTCCTGAATGATCTCCATATGAAGTAATCCAAGGAATCCGCAGCGAAATCCGAAGCCCAGCGCCACAGAGCTTTCCGGTTGATAAATGAAGGCGGAGTCATTTAGGCGCAGTTTGCCGATCGCCGTCTTTAAATGTTCGAAATCACCGGTGTTAATCGGATAAATGCCGCTGAACACCATTGGGTGAATCTCTTGGAAACCGGGCAGCGGCTCGGACGCGGAATGGCGCTGATCGGTGATCGTGTCGCCGATCTTTATGTCGGCTGTTGATTTGATATTCGCAATGAAGTAACCGACGTCGCCGGGATTCAGCCGCTCCTGGACGCGCATCTTTGGGGTGAATACGCCCACTTCCTTGATCTCATATCGCGCGTTGTTCCTCATGAGCATGATCCCGCGGCCAGTTTCCATTGTTCCCGAGACTACGCGCACATATCCGACCACCCCGCGATAAGCATCAAATACCGAATCAAACACAAGCGCGCGCAGCTTTTCGTCATGCGGCGATTGTGGCGGCGGAATGCGCTTCACGATCGCTTCCAAGATTTCATCAACGCCACTTCCCAGTTTCGCACTCGCCTGGATCGCTTCCTCCGCAGGAATTGCCAGAATTTCTTCCAATTGCTTTAGCACTGACGGCACGTCGGCATTCGGTAAGTCGATCTTATTAATAATCGGTACGATGGTTAGGCCCTGCTTGTGTGCCAGATGAACGTTCGCCACTGTTTGCGCTTCGACGCCCTGCGCCGCATCGATGATAAGAAGGGCGCCCTCGCACGCGGCGAGGCTGCGAGAGACTTCGTACGAAAAATCGACGTGTCCCGGCGTATCCAGAAGATTTAGCCGGTAGATTTCACCGGACTTGCTCGTATAACGCATCGCGACCGGATGCGCCTTGATTGTGATCCCCCGCTCCCGCTCCAGGTCCATGGAATCAAGAAGCTGATCCTGCCTCTCACGCTCTTGGATCGTGCCCGTGCGCTCCAGCAACCGGTCCGACAAGGTGGTCTTGCCGTGATCAATGTGCGCGATAATGCAAAAATTGCGCGTTAACTCGATCCCCATGAGAGCGGCACTATGCGAGTGCGCGCATTGTAGGTCAATCGGATGCGCTCAGACTTAAATGCTCTGGCGTCCAGCTCAGAGCACCATGAAGCCAAAGATCGAAATGGATCGCGCGATCGGCTGGCGTGGCTCATCTCTCTGAAGTACGATCACAACAGGTAGAGCTATGTTCATGAAATCAAACCAGGTGACGTCACTCGACACAATCGCCTGAATCGTTAACCTAGAGACTGCGGGAAATGCCAAAGCTGACTATTTCAGGTGTCACACACGAGTTGGTCGATGAGGCGATCACGATCGGTCGCGGACCGGACAACACAATTGTCGTCAACGATCCGTCCATCTCGACCCATCACGCGCAGTTGCTGCTCGAAGGCGACACCTACCGATTGAAGGACCTCGATTCGACCAACGGGACGCGTGTCAACGGCAAGCCTGTATCGGAAACCGTACTGCGCTTTGATGACCGAATCCGGTTTGGGGCAGCCGACGCAAGATACGAGTCATCGGGAGTTGGGGGTTCAAAGCCGTTGCCGAAGCCTGAGGAGATCAAGGCTCACTTTGCCGAAGCGGGCGCAGAATCGTCTCATTTGCCCGGCACATCCCCCTTCCGGCGCCAGCAACAACAGAACGACCCGGTGCGCACTGGAATTTTCATTGCACTGGGAATTGTGCTGCTCGTTTTTCTCGCAAGTCTCATCGCGGTGCTGATGATGCACGCGCCGAGCCTTTGACTTCTTGCGCTGCGCCATGTGGCGAAGTCGAGGTATCTCAAAGTCTAATGACGAAGCACGAATGTCGAATGCCGAAACAAACCCGAATGACAAACCTGAAATGCGACGCATTCGCTACGGAAAATTTCGTCATTTGACCTTCGTCATTCCTTCGTCATTCGTCCGTCGGATTTCGTCATTTTCTGTATGGTAAAAACGCACAAGCGCCTCCTTCTCTTCGACATCGACGGTACATTAATCCACTCGGGCGGCGCGGGTATTCATGCGCTGATACTTGCGTTTAAAGAGCGGTTCGAAATCGACGATGATCTGGACGATATCGAGATCGCGGGCATGACAGATTCAGGAATTATCCTCAGCATCCTTAACAAGCATAAAATTCCTGCCACTAACGAGAACGTCAGCGCGTTCCTGGACAGTTATGTGCATTTCCTTTCGATGGAATTGCCACGCCGAAAGGGCAAACTGCTACCGGGCGTGCTCGAGTTACTTGAAAGGCTCAAATCGCGGCCACATCTAGTGCTGGCGCTTCTCACCGGGAATGTCTCCCGCGGCGCACGATTAAAACTCGAGCACTACGGTGTTTGGCATTTTTTCGAATTCGGCGCGTTTGCCGACGATCATCGGGATCGAAATGAGCTTGGTCGATTCGCTCGTGCGCGGGCAAACGCGAAGCACGGGCGGGAATTCACCGCGTCTGAAATCGACGTTATTGGCGACACACCGCGCGACATCGCGTGCGGTAAAGTGCTCGGCGCGCGCACCATCGCTGTGGCGACCGGCACATGGCGACGGGACGAGCTTGCAAAACATCACCCGGATTTTTTAATTGATGATCTCTCGAACGTGGAAACAGTTATGGACACACTCGGATGGTGATCCATTCACGAATTGCACGGTAAATGAAAAAAGATCCAGCCTCACCAAATACCACCCCGCTTCAAAGCCGTTCTAATGTTGTGCCGCTCAAGGGCGAGATCGATTTGCATGTGTCGCCGACGGTTACAGCGGCACTCAACGAGGTGATTGATAAAAAGCCCGAGCGGTTGGTGGTCGATCTTTCGGAGGTAAACTACATCGACAGCGCTGGTCTCGCGGCCTTGATTCAAGCGATGCAAAAGGTGGAAGGATACGGAGGCAAATTCATGCTGTGCGGATTGCAGGAAACCGTGCGCTCGATCTTCGAAATTTCGCGGCTCGATCAGGTCTTTCAAATTTTTCCAGACGCGGATGCCGCTCTGGTTGGGTAGAGGGACCTACCCAAGCCGTCGTTCTTGATCAGGCGTGCGCTACCCAGAGACGCGGGTCAAAACCTCAAGAGTTTGTGCGACGTTGTTCGAAATGTCGAAGTGCGATGCGCGTTCGATGTTGGCCGGCCGCGCTGCCTCGCGACTCGAGGAATTCGACCAGAAATGAATAGCATCACGTAAGCCAACCAAATTTGCCGGGTTATCAACAACTGATCCGTGAACCCCCTCGTCGATTATCTCACTAAACCCGTTGGAACGGGTGGTGATTACCGGTAACCCGCTGGCCAGCGCTTCGAGGCACGCATTGGAGAACGGATCGTAAACTGTCGGCAAAATGAAAATGTCCGCAGCCGCGTAGACCGGCACAAGGTCAGCAACTTCACCCAGGAATCGCACGGGATCCTCGCGCCAAAAACGCAGGCGCATTGTCTTATAGGGCCTTGAGTCTCCCCGGCCGACGACCAGAAGCCGCATTTTCTGGCTTTTGCAGAGTGCCATTGCTTCGATTGCAAACATCAAGCCTTTGCGTTCCCAGCCCGAACCTACGAACAACAGCACAATTTGATCCGGTTTGAGTTCTAAGTTCGACCGGGATTGTTCGCGAAGCGCGGGATCGAACCTGAACCTTTCGACCGGGACGCCGTTCCGTACGAGATCGATCTTGTCCGCAGGATAACGATAAACACCCGTGATCTCGTTCACGACCATTTGCGAAGCGGCAATCACCCTCACAGCTTTGCGCTTCTCGAAGAGAGACTGTTCCAGTTCTAACAAATCGCGATGCTTCCGGCTGACGCCGCGGACAAATTGCTTCAATGGGAGCTCGAATTTTCTTCTACGCGCGAGCCAGGCGCGGTGGACTCCATCGCCCGCCCGATAGACATCGCAGCTCCAGACGCGCTCGAGGCTAAACAAAACGTCACAATCCAGGTGTGGCCGGATTTGCTCCAGCTCGTCGGCAAAGCCGATTACCGTCGTGCTTTCCAGGCGCTTTATAGATCCAAATGGCCATTGGTCCTCCGGCCATTCATTCGTAGTCACCAGCTGGATTCCGTAACCGGCTTTGGCGACTCCTGCTGCAAGCCGTTTTAGATAAGCCTCAGCACCACCGCTCCGCGAATAACCGCGGCGCACGAAACCAATGCGAATTTTCGTTGTCATCCCGAGCGAAGTCGAGGCATCCCGTCGCACTCACTTGCAGATCGCGCCACGGAATTTCTCAACTCTGGTTCGGTTGGCTTGGAATGACAACTTTACACGGTTCAGGTTCGCCAGAATACTTGTAGGTCAATGCTGGGTGAAACCCTAAATCCTCCTGCGCCAGCCATCCGCCGGGAGCCTGTCGCGCGTACCTTACCGAAGCGTTTGTTGTATTCCATCTTTGCGCGGATCGGCGGTTCTGGTCTCGATACGGATGCATTTGAAACGCTGCGTGCATCGTATCGCGGCGGATTTCTGGGTAGAGCAGTCGCGTACGATAACCGGCAGAAGGAAATCCCGTCTTCATTCATCCATTCGCTGCGATGGCATCCGGTGCGACTCATCTCCTTTCTTGATCGCCCCTACTATTACGGCGCGAAGAAGAAATATCTCGACTGGATTGCTTCACGGCATCTCGCGACCGGACATTACGATCTATTTCATAGCTGGTCGGGCGACTGCTTGCGTTCGCTGCAGGTAGCAAAAAAGCGCGGCATTCCTTCCATTGTAGAAATTCCGACCTGGCATCGCGACGGCGGCAAACAGAAGGTCCATCAACCGGACAGACTGACGGCGACGGGCGATGTTTCGAGATTCGAGAGGTGGAAGAATCGGCTGTTACTCCAGCGGAAGCGATTCGTCAGGGAATACGAACTTGCTGATCTTTTGCTGGTCTTGTCAGACAGGGCAGCTCACACGTTTCGCGTGCGAGGTTTTCCTGAGGAAAAACTTTTCTATCTTCCACGCGGAGTCGATGTGGAGCGCTTCAAGCCAGCCAGGCGGCCGGAGAAATTTCGTGCCGTGTTTGCCGGCGCATTGATCAAACGGAAGGGAATCCAACACGTACTCGAAGCGTGGCACCGCCTCAATCTGTCCAATGCCGAGCTGTGGTTAGTCGGCTTTGTGCACGAGGAAGCGAAGCCATTCCTAAACGAGTTCTGGCGCGATAATGTTCGCGTTGTCGGGTTTGTGCGTGACCCGGAGAATTATCTCAACCAGGGCACAATCCACATTTTCCCCTCGCAATGGGAAGGCAGTGCGAAAGTCACGTATGAAGCCGCGGCGTGTGGGTTGCCACAGATCACAACGCGCGAGGCCGGCGATGTCGTCCGTAATGGAATTGAAGGCATTATCGTCAAGCCGGGAGATGTGAATGCCATTGCGACGGCATTGGAGCACTTGCATCGGCACCCGGAAATCGTGGAGGAAATGGGCATCGCCGCCAGGCGTCGCGTCGTCGAGAATTTTACCTGGGACCATTTTCGAACACGATTGCTGGACGCATACGAAACCGCGATACGCATGGCGCGATGATTTTCTGTAGCGGCGGTCTATGACCGCCAACAGTTCGGCGCTCACGGAGCGCCGCTACAGTTGGACCCATGAACATTCTTCTTCTGCAACTCAAGCGAATTGGCGATTTGATCCTGACGACGCCGTCCATCGCTGCAGTGCGTAAACACTATCCGGATGCACATATCACCCTGGCGGTTTCGAACGAATGCGCCGAACTGCTCCCAGCCATCTCGGACGTGGAGCAGGTGTTAATTGCGCGACGCAATCTGCGAGACGTAGCAATGGTTTCTGCTGTGGCCGGCAAAAGGTTTGATTATTGCATCGACTTCACACGAAACGATCGTTCGGCTTTTTTGACACTCCTGTCAGGAGCGCGGAAACGCGTCGCATCGTACCGAGTCCGCGAACAGTCCAAGACCCGCGCACGCGTTTACACTGATCTTGTTGGAGTTCGTATGCGGGACATGCACACGATCGACTACAATCTCGCTCTGCTCGACCCTCTCAACGTTCGCGCATCTTCCGCCGCGCCGCAGCTTGATCTCCCACGAACGACGCGCGACAACGCAGAACGGCTTCGGAATGATTGGAAAATCACAAGGCCTTACGTGATTTTGCATCCCGGCTCGGCCCGCCGCGAAAAACTGTGGGATGCTGCGCGATGGGCGGATGTCATCAACCACTTCGGTCAGGATGATGAGTTGGATATCGTTTTGACGAGTGGTCCGTCCGCCGAGGAGCAAGGACACATCAGGGCGATCACAAAGCGCACGCGGCGAAGATTCTTGAACCTTTCTGGAAAAACGGATCTGCTTACGCTGGCGGCTTTAATTGGGCAGGCGCAGCTGCTCACAACGGTCGATTCCGCTCCGATGCATTTCGCTGCTACCTCACATACCCCGCAGGTGGTCCTCTTCGGGCCAACCAATCCCTTTCATTGGCGCCCTATGCACAGTCCGGCACTGGTTTTACACGGCAAGTCCGGCGTTCCTGTGACCGAATTTGCCCCCGTTCGCCCCCGTTTGCTGATGAGCGAAATCTCGACGGAAGCCGTGATCAATGCTATGGATTCGCTGCTGGCCCGTCGTGCGGCAGCACACACTTCATGAGCGGCGCAAAAGCGGCTAAGAAAAAGATGTCCCTTTGGCAAACGTTACGTGCGGCTTCCGGGCCGTACCGACGGCTTTATAGCTACATCAAGCCGTATAAGGTCCGTTTCATTGTCGGATTGCTGTTGGGCTTTGCCTACGGCGGAGTCAATGCGCTCTTTCCACTCGCCGTTGGTCGCGTGGCAAACACAATATTCGGCGGAGCGGCTCCTAGTCCGAGCCCTGCCGGACTGCGCTCAAATCTGGCCACCTTGAATACCGGTCCCAAGATCAATTCGATTCTTCTAATCTGCCTGGCCATCCCGGCGATCATGACGCTGCGCAGCCTCTGCTCTTATGGAAATACATATTGCATGCAGTGGGTGAGCAACAAAGTGGTCACGGATATTCGAGGACAACTTTTCAATAAGATGGTCCGTCTTTCGATGGACTTCTTTAACAAGATGCGTTCCGGATTCCTGATCTCGCGAATTACCAACGAAACACGCGTGGTGCAGATGGCGTTGACTGCTGTCAGCGCCGATGTTTTCAAGCAACCAGTGGCGATCATCGGAGCGATCAGCGTTTTGCTTGTGATGGATTGGAAATTCACGCTGGTTACACTGGTTCTTTTTCCAACCTGCTTAGTGCCGCTTCGCATCTATGGAAATCGTGCGCGAAAGGCGCTACGCGGCCAGTTTGAAGGCATGGGCGAAATGGTGGTAACGATGCAAGAGACATTCGCCGGGATTCGAGTGATCAAATCCTTTGCCCGTGAGGCGCACCAGGAAAAGGCATTCAAGCGAAGCAACCAACTGCAGTTCTCACAGATGATGCGCATTATCCGGGCGACGGAAATCACAGGCCCGTTAGTAGAAACAATCGCAGCCATCGGAGTCGGTCTAGCCTTGCTTTACGTTTACGCTGCCAACCTGACTGTCGGTCGATTTTTTGGACTGATCACAGGAATTTTCATTCTCTACGATCCGATCAAGACGTTGAGTAAAATTCAAATTGTGATGCAGAATTCAATCACTGCGACAACGGCCATTTTCTCGCTCCTCGATTCCGACCCGACCGTCCAGGATAAGGCGGATGCCGTTGTGCTGAAGTCGTCCCAGGGTCGGATCGAATTTGAAAAAGTCACATTTCGCTATGCAAACACCGCCAGCGATGCGGTCAGCAATCTCAGCCTCCACATAGAGCCTGGGAAAACGTACGCGCTGGTAGGCGCCAGCGGGGCCGGCAAAAGTACGATTCTCTCGCTGATCCTTCGCTTGTACGACCCGACTTCCGGCGCCGTGAAAATTGACGGTCACGATTTGCGCTCAATTACACAAAAATCGCTACGCGAACAGATCGGTCTCGTGAGCCAGGAAACATTTTTGTTTCACGATACGATACTCAGCAACATTCAGTTTGGGCGACTGGATGCCACGCCAGAAGAAGTTCGCGAAGCAGCAACAGCTGCTTATGCCGATGAGTTCATCATGGCTCAGCCAAAGGGTTACGACACTGTGATTGGCGACAAAGGTTGCCTTCTTTCCGGTGGGCAGCAGCAGCGCCTGGCTATCGCACGCGCTATTTTAAAAAACGCACCGATTCTTTTGCTCGACGAAGCAACCTCATCCCTCGATTCGGAATCGGAACAAGAAATTCAAAAGGCCCTGGCGAAACTTGCCTCAGGGCGCACGGTGATCGCAATCGCTCATCGGCTCTCCACGATTTTGTCTGCCAATCAGATCATTGTGATGGATTCCGGCCGGATAAAGGAGATCGGCACACATGCCGAGTTGCTGGACAAATCCGGATATTATCGCCGCTTGTACGATCATCAGTTCAACCGCATTCCGAAAGAAAGCGAAGCCGAAACAGGGGTTCTTGTTGAAGAGCTGGTCTAACAACAAGGTTGAAAGTTTAAAGCGTTGAATAGTTAAATAGGAGAACAGTGCAGGCGTATCTTCCTTTCTAAGTTTGGAACTTTTGTAACTATCTAGCTCTCCCGCAATGCCGCTTAATATCGATCTGCACACGCATTCGTTCTTTTCCGGCGACGGAATTTCCAGCCCGGAAGATTTGATCGCGGCAGCGCAAGCGAAAGGTCTGAGCGGAATCGCGATCACCGACCACAACACGTGTGACGCGGTGAACTACCTGCTCGAAAAAGGTCTGATGAGACTTGATGGCATGCCGGTTAACGACTTTCTCGTCCTGCCGGGAGTTGAGGTAACGACCGCGGACGGACACCTGCTTTGTATCGGCGCCGAGTTGCCGTACCTGAAAGGAAAACCCGCACGCCAAGTCTGCGAGATCATTCACGAGCGCGGTGGCCTCGCCATTCCGCCGCATCCATACGATTTATTCCGCGCCGGGATCCGCTTAGCGACGCTCGAGACGCTGTCTATCGATGCAATTGAAGTTTTTAACGCAGCAACCACGCTCCGTCGTTACAACACCTACGCTTTCAAATATGCGCAGATCCGCGGGCTGCCTATGACTGCCGCGAGCGACGCCCACCATGCCGCCGCCGTGGGGACGGCTTATACGATCGTCAACACGGATGATTTTTCCGTAAGAGGAATCCTCGCGCAGATCGTGAAGAGCAACGAACTAAATCAGAAATATCAGACACCGCGCGATAGTTTGCGGAAGACATGGAACAATTGGTTGCGACTGCGCCGGCGAAGGAAAATTCCTGAGCTTGCTGCAAAAGACCGCAGCCAAGACGGCCATTAACTTGTGACTACCAAGTACAGATCTCGGACAGGTTGCCACCGCTTTAATGCTTCAACTCTCTAACGTTTCAACGAACTGACAGGCCATGCCCGCTTACATCATCGTCGAGATCGAGGTCACAGATCCCGTTGGCTACGAAGAGTACAAGAATCTCGCCGGTGCCACCGTGGAGCAGTACGGCGGAAAATACATCGTGCGCGGCGGTAAAACCGAAGTGCTCGAGGGCGATTGGCAACCCAAGCGCATTGTTGTACTCGAGTTCGAATCAGCGCAGCGCGCTAAAGAGTGGCTGAACTGCGAAGAATATCGCGAGCCGCGCAAGATGCGTCACCGCACCGCCCGGACAAACATGATCCTGGTGGATGGGATGTAGTGTGAATACGCTGTAGCCACGGCCCTGTGGGCCGTCTCTGTCGGCGAGCATTGAATTCAAATGACCGGCCATAGGCCGGTGGCTACACCTGCTTCTCTGGACGATCACGCAGACGCAGTTCGCTTTTTTAACTCGCGCTCCTTCCTCACGATCATCCGTTCATACCTGGCCAGCAGCCGGCAGAGCACCCAGCCGCGGTAAGCATCGCGAAAACCCTGTTTCCAAACGTAATGGTAAAGGAATCGCAAGCCGGGGCGAAATGGCGCTCGCGTCGCAAGATTTCTCAGCCAGCGCTTGCGCTCGAGCGTTGTTCCAAAAGGCGTTGCTCGCAACGACTTCCCAGCTGTGGTGTCCAGGCTGGTCCGAGCGGCGGCTTCCCAGGAAGAATAGCGATCATGCTTCGCAACAAAGGTGGCAATATCTGGAAAAGCGTAGTGCTCCATCGGTGTTGATAGATATTCGACGCGGCCATTCAGCAACACGTGTTCGTGGACCTCGTTATCTCCAGAAGGAATATCGTTATCGATTTTAACTTGTTCGTACCGGCCGAGGCGGTGCCGAAACAGCCGGAGATTCCAACTCGGAAAATAACCGCAATGGTTTATCCATCCGTCCAGGAACCAGAATCGGCGGTTGAGATAAAAACCGTCTACGTCCGTGCGGCAAATGGCCTGGCGAATTTCGCCTTCCAGTTCCGGCGTGATGCGTTCGTCCGCATCGATGATCAGCACCCAGTCGTGTTGCCAGGAAACATTTTCCAGCGCCCAATTTTTTTTGCGCGGCAGTTTTCCGTTCCAAGAAAATTGTGTCACCCGAGCCCCAGCCGCCTCGGCGATTGCCTGAGTCCCGTCTGTGCTGTTCGAATCAACCACCACGACATCTTGCGCAAAGGAGATGCTGGCGAGACAATCGCGCAGGTTTTCCGCTTCGTTCTTAACCGGGACAAGCACCGACAATGGGGCCCGTGCATCGGACGGCTCGCTCATTGAGTACTCTCGCGCTTTCTCCTTTCCCGCGCCGGATTTCCCACGACGATGCTTCGCGGCTCAATATCCTTCATCGCAACGGCGCGCGCACCGACGATTGCCCCCTCGCCGACTGTGACACCCGGCCCCACGAACGCATCCGCACAAATCCACACGTCGGAACCAATCACAATGGGCGGACGCAGCAGCGGAAAATCCGGTTTGGTATGATCATGTGTTCCCGCGCAAAGATGGGCGCGATGCGAAATCGTGACGCGTGAACCGAGCGTTACGCGGCCCAGATTATAAATAAATACCTGCTCACCAATTGCGCTTTCATCTCCAACTTCGAAATTCCAGGGAAAATAAATCGTGGCCGACGGATAAACATTCACGCTTTGGCCAATCTTGGCTCCGAAAGCCCGCAGCAGAAATCGTCGCCAACCGAAACAAGGCCGGGGACTGAATCGGAAAAACGGCTGCGTTACCGTCCACAGTACGCGGCGAGTCATTTCGCTGGATGTGTACTTTGTGGCCTGCCGATTTTGTTTAACATCGAGCATAATCATTCAAGAAGTCAGATGTTGGATGGCAATAGCTATTTCAAAATGCATCCGAGAACCCAATTTTTAAATGCCGTTGTCATGTTGAGCGAAGCGAAAGATCTCTGATCTATTTCCGTTTGCGACCCCTACAAAATTGATCCGAGATTCTTCGCTCCGCTCAGAATGACATTATCACCGATCTGTTGTCACAATCGTACAGTGTTCGGCATTTCCGCGCCAAGCACCCACTCATAAACTGCCCTCATCTGTTGCCCAATTCGCGGCCACGAAAAGCTTGTTGCGACCAGAGTGCGTCCACGTATCCCCATCGCCGCGCGATCGTCTTCGCTCATTTCAATTAGTTGTTTCAGACCAGCGGCAATTTCGTCTGCAGAAGTTCCAATTTGCAGCGCTGCATTGGTTTCGAAACCTTCAGGTAAGTTGCACTCAGGTGTCATCAGCACCGGTTTGGCATGCGACCACGCTTCGAGCACGGTCATCGGGAGGCCTTCGCTCAGGGACGGCAGGATGAATGCGTCGCATGTGCGATAGCATTCGCTTTTATCTGCACCGAACCGCGGACCGAGGAAAGTGATCGATGAGCCAACTGCGAGCTCCTTCAGTTTGCTTTCATATCCCCCCTGGTCCCACCCGGCGATCGCGAGGACCCAGCGTTCGGTCTGTTGAGAGTCGAACGTCTGCTTCCAAGCGCGGATCAGATTCCAAATATTTTTCTTCGGGTGAAGTCGGCCAAGATAGAGAAGTGTTTTTTGATTCGCCGGCCGATTTCTCGCGTTGCGTTCGTGCGGGTCGGGTAAATCAATCCCATTGGGAATCACACAAATCGGATTGTGTAATCCGTAATTGCGAAACGATCGTGCTTCAGCTTCCGAGAGTGCGCGCAGGCAAGCGGCTCCGCGCAGATGTTGATTTTCGTATAGCGCCGCTGCGAAGCGCTTCTTCCAACGCGCGTTGCCCAACGCCCATGATTCCAACATGCCGTGCGGATGAACTACATACGGGCGGTCCGTCAGCTTATGCCAGCGATGCGAGGCGAGGGAGCAATATTTCCACAACCCATGAACGGACAGAATGTTGAAATCATCTTCGAGCATCGCGGACACGAGCTGGTTTGAGTAGCCCCACGCGCGCACTCGCGGACGAAACGTCTGAACAGAAAGGGGCCGCCACTCCTCCAAATCGACAGCACTCTGATCGTCCCGGATCCCCAACACGCGCACATCCGCATTTGTGGAGGCCAGTGCCTTGGCAAGGCCGCGCACGCTTTGGAAAAGTCCGCCGGCTTCGCGCGAAACACTGCTGAGCAAAAAGCCGATCTTCATTTAGGTCCGAGCAGATAAATCGCGTCCGCTCCGTGGCGACTCGACCATTTCTGCAGGCGCTTTTCCAATTGGAAATTGAGGGATGGCGATATCCGATCTCCGAATGGCATACCGAGACTGTGCTGCCGCTTCTGTAGGATCTCTAATCCTGCATGACGACATGCATCTTTGATATGCCGCTCTGAAAACCAGGAAATCCGGTATCCACGTTGAGCGAGTTCACGTCGCGAACTAAGCGCACGGACAATCCGTGTTCCGAAATGATCGGTGAGTGTTGTTTGCAAAATGATCCGTCCGCCCGGCGTAAGCATTGATTTCAAATACGGAAGTAGAACGTCGACTCGTCCAGTGTGGGCGATCAATCCCAGGCAGAGAACGAGGTCGAAACGCAAATTACTTGGCTTGAACTTGAAGATGTCCGCCTGAACGAATTCAATTTCAGCATTTTTGATTTCCGAACTGAGAAGTTCCTTTGCGCTTTGCAACATGCTCGGCGAAACGTCAACGACCGTCGCGTGATTGAATCTGCCGGATTTTAGTAAGGCGCATGTTATCTCACCAGTGCCTGCCGCACAGTCGAGCAGCCGTCCTGACGACGCTCCACCCAATTCACATGCGAGTGCCAGGCGTTGTTGAAAATTAAAGTTTGCACCCGATGCGCGTTCCCGGAACTGAAGCTTGTGAGTCTCAGGGAGGCTATCGAAATAAGCCGCTACCGGATCGTTCCCTTTCATCGGGCGTGCCTTGCTGTAACGAATAACAACGCGCGATTCATTACTCCAAATCTCTTTTGCGGAACTCTCGTCGCCATGCTGGCGGCGTGCTCCAGGCCTTCGCCAAAACGTTCCGGCGCAAATTTCGCAGCAATCCTGTAGCTATTGTCGCCGAGGTGGTTTCGCTCCTCCTCCGACAAAGAGGCCATCTCTAACAGCCGGCCGGTCAACTCGCGCTCGTTAGTCGGATCAAAAGTAAATCCGTTGCCATTTACCAACTCCGGTGCGCATCCGCAGCGGTTCGATACGATCACTGGCAGGGCCGAGGCGATGGCTTCGTTCACAACCAATCCCCATTGCTCAGTCGTGCTGGCATGCACGAATGCATTTGCCAATGCATAGTAAGCCGGCAATTCGTTGTACGGCTTGAAGCCGGGCAGATGTATGTGCCCCTGTAAGTTGAGAGCTGAGAGCTGAGAGTCGAGAGCCTGGCGCAGCGGACCATCGCCCAATAGAACGAGATCCCACGGCGTGTTTCCGCTCCTGTCCGACCTGCTGCGATACTCGGCGTACGCTCGAATTAACAACGGGAGATTTTTCTTCTCAATGAAACGCGCAGACGCAAGAAAGTAGTTCTCCGGCAGGTCGTACTTCTTGTTGAATGCTGCTTGCCCGCCGTAGCCTGGGCGAAGGCGAGAATTTCGAATTTCAGCGGTGCGCTGCCCAAAATAGTCGTTGTCGACCACGTCATATCCGGTAAAGATTCGTTCGCGCGGCATTCCCAGTTCCACTAGATATTCCGTGTGACGCTGGCCGCCGACCAGTGCGGCAGAGTACAAAGTGACGATTTGCCGTTTAATGGCTTCCTTCCACTGAGTGCGAGCTTCATCCTGGCGCGAGCTTTCAGACATGACGGTCATGGGTATCCGGCGGCGTAGACAGCAATTCGCAGCGATCAGCGATCCGAAGTTATTCCACCCGTTAACCGCCACCACATCAGGTTGCGTCTGATCCAAGGCCGACCAGAGTGCAGACCGAAGCTCCGCCTGGTCAGGGTAGTGATCTGTTGCTTCGCGAAAGAGCGAAACTTTCTGATACCTCGCAGGCGTGGACGCTTCGCCCCATGCGTCATGAGCTTTGGCCGACCATTCGATACCGGTCACCGATAACCTATCCGCCGCAGCATTCAGCCGCGCGTGGTGATAAGGACCAATGTGATGAAAAACAACCGCGACAGTAGGCCTACGCTCCATTGTCGCACCAGAGATTACCTTCCAATGTTCTGCAGAACCACTCGAATATTTTCGAATGTGGACTCCCGTTCAGATGCGGTCCGGACTAGAAGGAAATCCGAAAATTTGCTGGAACCAAGCCGGTGCCGACAGTTCCGCCGATCGCGCCGCCTGTCGAATCCTGGCCTCCGACTTTTGATGGCGTAGCCTCGATTGGCTGCTGGCCTTTGGACTTCAGCGAATCATTCAACGCAGGCAAATCCTGCGCGAGCAGTTGATCGAATTTTTTCCTCACGTCATCGAGTTCGCGTCGAAGCGTGTCGATGTAAGCGATCTGGTACGCGGCGGGTTTGCCTTCGTAACTAAGAATTGCTCCGTAAAGCTGATCGGTGTGCTCACGCAAACGTTCTTCGCCGGTGATCGCGCCGCCCTCGGTGGTCGCGACGATTTTCTTTCGCACTCCGTCCACTTTTTCGTCAAAATCGGAGATCTGCTTGCGAAGGGGATCTCCTTCTGGCAATGCGGACCCTACGGACAGA
>DATDFM010000145.1:0-35042 GCA_036522635.1 Candidatus Udaeobacter sp.
ATGTTCAATCTTGGGCCCCGCGAACGCATCGAAAACTTCACGATGGAACCGGTATGACCACGCATCGGTTCGTTGATAGTAACCGGCCACCCACTCTTGAAGCTGAGTAAGCATGGAGTTTTGAAGTTCGAGCGAAGCGTATTTGTGCGGCTCCCAAGGCCGCCTCCGATTGTTAGCCGCGCACGCGTCGATCCCCGGATTTAGGAAAACCAGCATGGTGCAATGAGACGACGCCACTCGGACCAGTTCGCCGTAGCAGCCTTCAATGATCCAGTGAGCATGCAAATCAATAAAACTTTGCAGAGAAACTGCGACAGACTCAGTTGGCTGCTGCACGGCAATCTTGCCAGGCTCCCAGACGATCGAATCCAGATCTAGGTAGGCCAAGGCCTCTCGCGCAGCAAGGGCCCGCGCGTAAGTACTCTTTCCGGAGCCAGAGTTACCAAAGACAAGAACTCTCATATCGCCTAACGATAAGACAGGAGTTCAATTGAGTCACACCTCACGTACGACTGTTGCGTCGGCTAAAGTTCTCGCTCTGAATTGGAATAGGTACTAAAACCACTCGCGAACGGACGCAGCGCCTCAGAACGAAACGGCGATTGTTCCCTCGGCCGGTGAAGCGTTGTTTACGCGCTGCGAAAAGCGAAGAGCAAACGTCGAATCTCGAATTACGCTGGTGCGCCGCCGAGGGCGCCGGGAAGTGGCGGAGCGACGTCGGGAGCGACTACTTGCTTGGGCGGTTTTTCGGGCGCTGGTTTCTTAGCGGGTGATCCTCCGACGGGCGGAGGCGGATTGATCAGGCGGCCGTGGTCAATGATCTGTTTGATTTGCGAACCATCCAACGTCTCGTACTCGAGCAAAGCTTTTGCGATGGTTTCGAGTTTGTCGCGATTCGTCGTGAGCGTGTGTTTCGCGAGCTGATAGGCATCATCGATCAGCCTGCGCACTTCCTGGTCGATTTGTTCGGCCGTCGCTTCGCTGTAGTCGCGATTGCGAGTTAGTTCGCGTCCGAGGAAAACGTAATCTTCGTGTTCGCCGTATTCGACCATGCCCATTTTCTCGCTCATACCCCATTCACAAACCATCCGGCGGGCAATAGCCGTGGCGCCTCTGATGTCGCCACGTGCGCCGTTGGTAATATCGCCAAAGACAATTTCTTCCGCGACGCGGCCACCCATGGCGACTGCGAGACTGGCCAGCAATTCGTTTTTGCGATTCGTGTATTTGTCTTCCTCAGGCAACCACATGGTCGAACCAAGCGATGGTCCCCGAGGAATAATCGTGACTTTGTGCAAGGGCTCAGTATGCGGCAGAAGCACCAGCAGCAGAGCGTGTCCCGCTTCGTGATAGGCGGTGTTCTGTTTTTCTTTCTCGCTCAAGGCGAGGCTTCGGCGTTCTTTGCCCCAGCGAACTTTGTCGCGGGCTTCTTCCAACTCCGCAAGGGTGATTCCTTTTAATCCGCGACGCGCAGCAAGCAATGCTGCTTCGTTGATGACATTGGCCAATTCCGCGCCGGAATAACCAGGCGTACCTCGCGCGATCACCGCAAGATCGACGCCCTCCGCGAGCTTCACTTTCTTGGCGTGCACGCGCAGGATTTCTTCGCGGCCTTTAACATCTGGTAAATTGACGGTGATCTGGCGATCGAAGCGTCCCGGTCGCAGCAACGCCGGGTCAAGAACATCTGGCCGGTTCGTCGCGGCAATGATGATTACGCCTTCCTGCGTATCAAAGCCGTCCATTTCTACGAGCAACGCATTTAAGGTTTGCTCCCGCTCGTCATGTCCGCCGCCCACGCCATGACCTCGGTGGCGGCCTACTGCGTCAATTTCGTCGATGAAAATGATGCACGGCGCCGATTTCTTTCCTTGCTCAAACATATCCCGGACGCGCGAGGCGCCGACCCCGACGAACATTTCTACGAAGTCCGAGCCGCTGATCGAGAAGAACGGCACGTCAGCTTCCCCCGCGATAGCACGCGCTAGCAAAGTCTTGCCGGTTCCGGGCGGACCTACCATCAAAACGCCCTTTGGAATACGGACACCGAGTTTCTGAAATTTTTTCGGATCACGAAGGAACTCGACCAGTTCTTGCACTTCGTCCTTGGCTTCCTCCACGCCCGCCACATCGCGGAAAGTGATCTTGTTCTTGTCACGGGCGAGCATCCGCGCCTTCGATTTACCGAAATTCAAGGCGCCTTTGCCAGCCATTCGGATTTGCTGGCGGAAAAGGAAATACAACACCAAAAGGAATAGCGCGATCGGCAGGAAACCAACCACCGTCTGCGCAAGCATGTTTGATTCTGTTTTGATGGCGGGCTGCATGCCGGCATCAGCGAGCTTCTTCTGCAGGTCATTGGTGAAACTCAAATAAACCGTAGTGCGGAACGGCATCGGTTGTGACGGCGCTGCGCCTGCACCCTGGCGGATGTACGCGCCGCGCAGGGTTTGGGTAGGTCGACCATCCTCGACCACCAGTTGGAGAGGATAATTCTTGTCATTAACGATCTGCTTGTTGTCCAGCAGCTCGAGAAAGCGATTGTACGGCACGTCTTCAACCGGTTGCATCCCGCCCCGGTAAAAGAGCATCGCCATGGCGATCAGGGTAAACGCGATAACGATGAGAACGACGCCGCGCCAATTGAAATTGGGTTCGTTCCCGCGCTGTTTGTTCTCTCTTTGCGAGTTGCGGTCAAATTGAGGCATAAACCAGTTTACGTGGGGAAAAAGTTATCATGAACGACTTGGCAATGCAAAACGGCAGGCCAAGCTGCCGCACTAATGTTCGCGAAGTGCCAGTTATATGGTTGGGTCATCAATATCGCGGCCATCTGCCACGGGCTCCGAGGGGCTTTCGCATCCTGCTAAAGTGGATGTTGGATTAGTTTCCTTTCACCGGTCCGGCGTTCGAAAATCAACTGTTTTCAAACCAGGAGCCCCCGGTCAACACCGCATCCTCGATGGCCCTTGCGCCCTACATACGCCACTATGGTTGTAAACAATCCCGGCCGTCTACGTCAGTTGGCTCAATGTTTTTTCCAGTTCGGTCAGCCCATCGATCTTCGCTACGGTACGCTGCAACGACTTCAGCGCGGCAGTGACGTGCTTGAGGAAATGTTTGTGGCCCTTTACCAGGCCAAGAAATCCATAGGCACCTAAGGCTTGCATCAAGCGTTGCATGGCGCAGAGCCGCAACTTGAGATCGAAATCGCCGTTGATAGTTATCGCTTTTTCGAGCTGACGTTCGCGATAGTAGTCAGTCAATTCTGCCCGTTCGCTTTCCGCAAGATTGACATACGGATCATAAAGAAGCGAGGCGAGATCGTATTCAGCGAGGCCGGGTCGCATTCCCTGGAAATCGATCAGGTGCGCCTGCCCGTTTCGGATAATGATGTTTTGTGATTGGAAATCTCGGTGCACTAAAACTCTGGGAAATGAGGCCAGTCGGTCTGCGATTTCCTGTAGAACGTGCAGGGACGACAGTTGCGCGAGCTTTGCTTTCTCGATTTTGAATAAACGGCCAAGGCAATTCTCGAAAAAGTAATTCTGTTCCCACAGGTAAAGCTCGGAATTGAACTCGGCCGGCAGATGGTGCTTCATCTCGATGCAAACCGATTCTGGCAATGCGTGCAGCGCCGCGATTTGATCGAGTGCCGATTCGTAGAATGCCCGGCGCACGAGCCAGCTTTCCTGGCGATAACTGTAGAGATCGCGCTCGCCAAGATCTTCCAGCCAGATCAAACCTTCGTCAGGGTCGTGAAAATAAACGTCCGGAACACGAATTCGATGCTCGATGAGAAAATTCGCGATCGTCACGTAGTGTCGATTTTCTTCGCGCTCCCGATTGTATTTTACCAAAATGAGCGCCTGCTCACTCGAGCAACGGATGCGATAGAATTTGCGGTCTGACCCGCCCTTTTGAATTGCTGCCACTTTTATTTGAGCGACATCCAACCGCGGGAAATGCTTCCGCGTTCGTCGAACAAGCAGGTCAGTCCTCATATATTCAGATGTCGATGTCGCGATGGATCCCGTTAACCTTTTTTTGGGAGCGGACAATACAAGTTTCCAACCGGCTTTGGGAAGCAATTTCTGCGCCCGGCCACAAAATTGTGTCGTCCAAAACTGCATCCGGGCCGACTCGGCAGTTTCGTCCGACGACTGTGCAACCGCGCAAGTGAGCACTCGAATCGACCATCGCGCTGGCCGCGATGCGCTCGGGCCATTCAGACGCTTTGACGAAATCGGGTTTCCAATTTTCCCGCAGGATAGTGCGATGCACCTCGAGATACTCAGCGCGCGAAGAGATGTTGAACCATTTTCCGTCGTTCATTACCACGCCGCCGATTTTGGCGCCTGCACCTATCCAATCCGCAATGATCGGAATAAACGAGATCTTTTTGCGCGGTGGAACTCGCTGGAAAATCGTTGAGTTCCAAATGGCGATATTGGCGAAATCAAAATTTCCCGCAACGCCGTAGCGGTTGCTGATGTCGACGACACGTTGGTCGCGCAAAGCCACAGCCGCAGCCAACCCGGTGTGACGCAAGGCCAGCGTTACGTCGTTTCTCCGATGGAAATGTTCCTCGACTAAAGGTTGGAGTTCGACATTGGTCAAAATATCGCCGCTATATGTCAGAAACGCCCCGCCGCCGAGATGGCTTTCCGCATTCTTGATGCCGCCGCCGGTTTCAAGGAGGTCCGGCTCGTGAACGAGCGTGACTGGAAACCCATCATACTCGCGCGTGTTGAAGAAATCTTCGAACAATTCCGGATGTCGATGCGTATTGATAATGAATCTGTTGACGCCTACGCCTATCAAATGATCGAGGGCGAAAGTAAGGAGCGGTTTTTGAAAGATCGGGATGAGCGGCTTCGGTAATTCGTCCGTTAATGGACGCAAGCGCGTGCCAAGTCCCGCTGCCAATACAAATGCCTGAGTGATTTCGCTCACGAGCAGAAAATCGAGAGATTCCTAGACTTCGCCTGGAATGACAAGCGAAGTATTTCCGACGATTCGCTATCTTAGATAAAGCGTCCGCGTACCGAAATCGATGATTCCATGATGGCGTCGAAGCGTTTCTGCACCGAGCAACCCGGCCACCGGCGGCGATCCTTCCAATAATCCGTCGTGAATGAGTCCTTCCAGGTCTATCACGCCCACCTGCTTGCTGGAGATATTGACCGAGCCGACGGTTAGCTTCCGAATGTTCGCCACGCGAACGCCGCGCTCTTTCAGGTTCACCGCAGACGAGCTGTACGGCGTTTCACGAGTGGCAATTCGCATCCGCCGGACAAACGAGCGGTGCAATAGCGTGGTGAACGAGCCCGTATCTACCATGAGTTTTGCCGGTTCTCCGTTTATCGACCCGTTGACATACAGGTTGTAACCATCGCTGACCTGAATCGGAACAGCGCGTAAACCGCGCCGATTGAATCCTGGGAAGCTCCCGATAACATTCGGGTCGGTCTTCACAATCAGTAGCTGCTTTTCACAGTCCAGAACCGCTTGTGTCGGGAAAAGGATGTCGGCTCCAATGATTCCGTCGATTTGCGGTTCGTGCGCCATTCGCGCAGCGCGCGCAGAGCCGCCGAGATCGACTGTGACCACCGGTTCGTCGACGAGAGTCAGTCCCCCGATTCGCAGTTCGCGCGCGATCGCCACATTGTTGAAGGCGCCGTTGATTTGGACGCGGGCGGGCAAACTCGATTCCGCCGTGGCCGGTTTAAGCCGAAAATATTGGCGACGATTCAGCGCAATCGCGCTGACAGGAGCGCCACTATCAACCGTCAACCAGGCGGGTCTCCCATTAATAAAGGCACGCAGAAGCAAATGGTTCTGTCGGGAGCGGACGAGCGGCAAAGCTTCAAACTGCGGCGGCGTCCGCGCGATCGCGCCATGCGGCGTAGCAGCCAATTCGATGGCCATAGCGAGAGCAGCGCAGCAAACCCACAGCAAGCGTCGCGCGCGCGGCAGATGATCTGAGGCCATCGGTGGCGGGCAGACTACACGCGTCCTTTTTCCTCGTAAAATGATTTGAGCAGTTTTTTGGCATTGCGCCCGACACACGGTTGGTGATTAACTCTCCGCCAATTCAAAGGATTCGATATGGCAAGCGCAGTTACCGAAGCATCTGTAGCCGAAGAAAAACTCGTTAGGGGATTGGGATTGTTGGACTCCACGATGCTTGTGGCCGGCTCAATGATTGGCTCGGGGATTTTTATTGTCTCGTCCATCATTGCGCGCCAGGTCGGCTCGCCCGGCTGGTTGCTCGTGGTTTGGATCGTAACGGGATTGCTGACGCTGACAGCCGCGCTGTCATATGGCGAACTCGCGGCAATGATGCCGAAGGCCGGCGGCCAATATGTGTATCTTCGCGAAGCATTCTCGCCACTGTGGGGATTCCTTTACGGCTGGACGCTTTTCCTCGTGATTCAGACCGGCACAATTGCGGCCGTCGCGGTTGCATTCGCACGTTTCAGCGGCGTGCTTGTGCCGTGGGTGTCGGAGAGTAATTACATTATCGCGCCGATCCGGTTTGGGGGGTACGCGATGTCACTCTCGACAGCACAAGTCGTCGGGCTGGCGCTCATTGGATTTCTGACATTCATGAACACTCGTGGGTTGGAAGTCGGCAAGCTTATCCAAAACGTTTTTACAACCGCAAAAACTGGTGCGCTGTTCGCGCTAATCGTGCTCGGAATCATAGTCGGGTTGAAGTCCGGTGCAGGCGCGGAAAACTTCAAAGACTTCTGGACCGTGAGAGGGGATCTCCAGGAAGTTGGTGCGGGCTTAACAGCTGCGATTGCATTCGGACTCTTTGTAGGAATCTGCGTAGCACAAACGAATTCTTTGTTTTCTGCTGACGCATGGAACAACATCACCTTCACTGCCGGGGAAGTAGTCAATCCGCGACGCAACGTGCCTCTTTCCCTAGCGTTGGGCACGTTTCTGGTGATCGGACTTTATTTGCTGGCGAACGTTGCTTATCTGGTAACGCTGCCATTCAACGCAATCCAGAATGCACCCAGCGATCGCGTCGCTACCGAGACCGCAAACGTAATATTTCCGGGCGCGGGCGCGACAATCATGGCTATTGCGATCATGGTTTCGACCTTCGGTTGCAATAATGGGCTGATCTTTGCTGGTGCTCGTGCCTACTATGCCATGGCCAAAGATGGTTTGTTCTTCCGGCGAGTGGCTGACTTAAACAAATCCAGAGTCCCGGCATGGGGACTCCTCATCCAAGGCATCTGGGCAGGTGTACTCGTTCTGCCGCGCACGGTCAAAACGGACGCAGCCGGCAACGTGGCTGGATACGGCAATCTTTACGGCAATTTGCTCGACTATGTTATTTCAGCAGCGCTGATCTTCTACGTGTTAACGATCATTGGCATCTTTGTGCTGCGGCGGAAACAACCGAATGCCGAACGGCCTTACAAAGCATTCGGTTATCCAATTGTCCCCGCGCTCTACATCGTAGGCGCGACGGTGATTCTCGTTGTGCTTTTCGTTTACCAAACCGCGACTACGTGGCCGGGCCTGATCATCGTGTTGACCGGCGTTCCGGTTTATTTCTTCTGGAAATTCTTCGGAAAAAAATCAACGTCGGCTTGACTTCACGGGGCGATCCCGATTAGCACAGCGCAAGACCAATTTCGCCCATGAACTTGTTTCGACGAAAAAGCGTCACGCAACTTCAAGCCGATGCGTTGACGGACCAACGCTTAAAACGCGCTTTGGGAGCGACGAACCTGACCATGCTCGGCATTGGCGCGATCATCGGCACGGGCATTTTCGTGCTAACGGGCACCGTTGCGGCACAGAACGCCGGACCCGCGGTGATTCTATCCTTCATGCTGGCGGGCGTAGCCTCAATTTTCGCGGCGCTCTGCTATAGCGAGTTCGCCTCATTGGTGCCGATGGCCGGCAGCGCGTATACCTATGGTTACGCGACGCTGGGAGAACTCTTTGCCTGGATCATCGGCTGGGACTTAGTTCTCGAATATGCTTTGGGCGCGGTTACCGTTTCTATCGGTTGGTCCGGGTATGTGGTGTCGTTCCTGCGAGACATCGGCATTCATATCCCTGCCCAGTTATCAGCAGCGCGGGGGACGCTGGTTACTATGGCGGATGGAACGCAAGTCACCGCCATTTTCAATCTGCCGGCGGTTATCATCATTGCTATCGTTACGTTGCTGCTCGTAATCGGGATTCGCGAGTCCGCGAACGTCAATAACGTCATTGTATTTATAAAAGTGGCAGTCGTGCTGTTGTTCATCGCCGGTGCGGCTCATGCGGTGAAGTCTGCTAACTGGCATCCATTCATCCCGCCTAGTGGAGGGCGCGGTCATTACGGGTGGAGCGGTGTAATGCAAGGCGCAGGGATCGTGTTTTTTGCTTACATCGGCTTCGACGCCGTCAGCACGGCGGCGCAGGAGGCAAAGAATCCCCAGCGCGACATGCCGATCAGCATCATCGGCTCGCTGTTGATCTGCACCGTTCTCTACATCGCGGTGTCAGCGATAGCGACCGGCATCGTCCCGTACCTGCAATTAGATGTACCGGATCCGATTGCTGTGGCCGCCGACCACGCCGGTATCGGCTGGATGGCCAAGCTTATCAAACTTGGCGCCATAGCCGGTCTGAGCTCTGTTATTCTCGTAATGCTGATGGGTCAGTCCCGAATTTTCTGGACCATGGCTGACGACGGTTTGCTACCGAAGTTTGTGAGCAGGGTTCATCCAAAGTTCCAGACCCCATGGATCACGACGATTGTGACGGGAATTGTTGTCGCTTGCTTCGCGGCAATTTTCACGGTGCGCGAAGCTGGTAGCCTTGTTTCAATCGGTACGCTGCTGGCATTTGTGATCGTTTCCATAGGCGTTCTTGTTCTGCGAATTCGCGAGCCGAACTTGCCCCGGACATTTAAGACCCCAGCAGTGTGGTTCGTCGCGCCGATGGGGGTGATATCGGCCGCTTACCTCATGATTTCGCTGCCGTGGATTACTTGGGAGCGACTCATTTATTGGTTTGCATTCGGCATCGTCATTTTCTTCGGCTACAGCATTTACAATTCTAAACTCGGTCCCCGGAAAATTGCTGGCGAGACGGGGTGGTCGCGGGCGTTAAAAGTGGCTGGGGTCATCTGGATCGTATTTGGTTCACTCGGCTCTATCCTGTGGCTGGCGCGTTATCGCACAGAATATATCCCGGGAGCGCTCGGCATTGTCATCGGACTCGCGGGGTTCGTGCTTGCGTGGAGTTTGGGCGCGCTGTTGAACCTAGTCGCCCAGGTTTCCGACCATACGCACGCGCGTCACTTGATGATGGAGTCACCCTCCGGCGCGGACAGATAGGAGAATACGAAGAACTGACTCACGAGCCAGGGTTCGCCTGGAATCCCTGCACTGGACTGGTCGCGCCAACTTGAAACATTGCACGCGTGTGCCGCGCGAGCTTTTCGCTGTCGATTTTTCTAAAATCGCGCTCTGCGGCTGCTATTTGATCCAGCGACAGGTTCAAGCTGCTGAGAATTCGTTTGTCCAACCGTGTGGCCTCGTGAGGTTCGCGATTGTTTAATAGCCGCTTTTGAAGTTCCGATACCACTCTCGCTATCGAAGTGTCGTTAGTCGTTCCGAACAAATTGGCGAGCTGTTGGAAAGTGATGTGAAACGGAATCGTTGCTAAATCGACATCAGCAAGCTCAACGTTTTCCTGCGATGGCATTTTAATAACATCTGACGTCGCGACAGAATGCCAGATGTCGACTGGCTGAAAGTAACCGATCTCTACGCGGTATGAATCGTGCAAACCGAAAATCGTTACGCAGTGCGTCGCGCACATCGGTTCGACGGTAACTCTTGTTTCTATGGCGCCGTTTCCGCCAATCACTCGAAGATGGACATGTCGATCCGCAGGCATCGCTTCCTTAAAGACGAACCGCCAATCTACGTTCCAACTTGCGAAGATAGTGCGTGGATCACGCGCGATGGCGAAAAGAAATGGCTGTCCCGGCAGACGCGTTGGGCCCAGACAATCACCGGCACTGGCAGTAGAGTCTCCTGCGAGCTGTACGACGGGGTCATGGCGGATTTTGAAACCGTGCCGTGCCTGTGATCTTCGTGGATTGCGTTTTGTTTTTCTTTTAGCCATCGTTAAAGAACCATCGCGCAAATTAGTTAGCCAATTGCGATTGACGCACAATCTCAAAATCGTTGAGAGAGAATGAACTCAAAAATTGTCGACCTGAAGGAGCTTTCCGATCGCTGCGAGAAGCTGCGGCTGGCCGGCAAGAGGATTGTCGCCACGAATGGATGTTTTGATCTGCTGCACGTTGGACACGTGCGGTATTTGCAAGCGGCGCGAGCGCTGGGCGATGCTTTGATTGTGGGGTTGAACGGCGATCATTCCGTTTACGATTTAAAAGGAGCGGGGCGTCCGATCACAAATCAAAATGATCGCGCGGAGATTCTTGCCGCGTTGGAATGCGTGGATCTGGTCACGGTTTTTCCGGAAATCCGAGCGACGAAGTTTTTGGCTGCGGTGCGTCCATCTGTTTATGTGAAAGGCGGCGATTACACAGCGCAGACGCTGGACGAAGAGGAGCGTGAGACTTTGAACGATATTGGAACGGCGATTCATCTTATCCCGTTTGAGATAGGATATTCAACTTCCGCATTGATTGAGCAAATTTGTGCGAACAGAACCGGGGGAAGCAGGTGACTCAGATGAATCGGCTGCCAATTGGAATTCTTGGGTCGGGGAAGGGAAGCAACTGTCGGGCAATTCTCGAGCGCATTCGGTCAGGCGATCTTGCTGCGGAAGCACGGCTCGTGGTTTCGGATGTATTGGATGCGCCGATTCTTCACATGGCGCACGAGTTTGGTGTTGCGAACGTTTATCTGCCGCCAGGCAGATTTCGCACGCGCTTGGAACCGGAAACAGAAGACCAGCTGGTGCAAATGTTACGCGAAGCCGGCATCGAACTTATCGTTCTCGCCGGTTTCATGCGTGTTTTACATGAACCAATGTTGAAGGCATTCCCTCGTCGCATCATCAACATTCACCCCTCACTTCTGCCGAAATTCCCGGGACTTGAAGCGTGGAAACAGGCTCTCGTCGCAGGTGAAACAGTGACTGGCTGCACGGTCCATTACGTCGATGAACAAATTGATCACGGGAAGATCCTGGCACAGAAAGAAATAAGAATCTTGCCTAACGAGACAGCAGAGAACCTACACGCGCGGATTCAAGTGCTTGAGCACGAATTATATCCGACTGTTATCGCCCAATTCTGCAAAGCTTATCGCGAAGCAAATCAGTAGGTTCGACCGCCGTTCAGCTACAATAGTACGGCGGACTGCATCACTATACCTGTTCAGGTTTTGGCTCGCGCTTTAGGAGTTCTTCCAAGGCAATAGCCGGCTTTTTCTGTTTATATAAGATCGAGTATACTTGATCGGTGATGGGCGTAGTGATGTTTAACCTACGCGCGCATTCCCAGGCGCTTCGCGCAGTAGGAATGCCTTCCGCGATCATTTTCATAGAGGCTGTGATTTCTGCCAGCGTTTCACCTCGCCCAAGTCGTTCTCCGACGGTGTGATTGCGGCTGCTTTCGCTATAGCAGGTCAATATCAGATCACCGGCGCCGCTCAGGCCAGAAAAGGCATTGGCGGTACCGCCCATGCCTACTCCGAACCGAACGAGTTCAGTCAAAGACCGTGTAACCAGCGCTGCTTTGGCGTTGTCACCAAGTCCAAGGCCATCACTGATTCCCGCGGCGATGGCGAATACGTTTTTCAATGCGCCGCCCAACTCAATCGAGACTACGTCCCGGCTAGTATAAATGCGGAAGCGTGGGCTGCCCAAGGCAGTCTGCAAATTCGTGGCGCATTCGCCATCTTCACACGCAATGACTGTTGCGGTGGGAAGACCTCTGGCGACTTCGGTGGCGAGATTTGGACCAGACAAGACTGCGATTTTATTCGTCGGGAAAGTCTCACGGAGGATTTCGGTCATTCGCATCCCGCTGCCGTGTTCAATTCCTTTTGTACAACTCAATAGTACGGCATCAGTAGAGCCGATCACTTTTACCAATTGTGCCGCAATGTTGCGCAATGCCGTCGAAGGTGTTGCAAGTACGATCAGGTCGGCCGTAGCGCAATCGACAATGTCCGAGGTGATATGTACTGAATCAGATAGCTTCAGCCCCGGGAGATAATCGCTGTTTTCACGGATCTTTTGCATGCGTGCGATCCGATCCGCGTTGTGGCCCCAAAGAGTAATCTGTCGACCCGCTCTTCCCCACAACCCAGCTAGGGCCGTTCCCCAGCCCCCCGCGCCTACGATCGCCGTGGTCACAATTCTCATTTTCGACAAAAGCGGGGTTCCGTTCCGCGCATCAGCCGAGAAAGATTCGAGCGATGTCGCCAAACGACCACTGCCGCAACGCACGCGGAAGAAAGGAGGAGGGGTTTGACGTTGTTATGATCATGCCAGCTAACAACCAGAATAACGAGTGGTAGAACGACTGCGGCGATGATCGAAGCCAATGAAACGTACCGGGTTACCCAGAACACGATGATCCAAACGGCAGCGCCGATGAGTGTGGCTACCGGAGTCAACGCCAAGAGTGCTCCGGCGGACGTCGCTACGCCTTTTCCTCCTTTGAACTTTAGCCATGGCGGATATAAATGCCCGAGAACGCTAGATATCGCAGCGAAGATCCCAAACATTTCGGGGGAATTCCAGTCAGGCGGTCGTCCGGGGGCCATCAGCATCGAGATCTTGACAGCCCCAAGTCCCTTTAAGACGTCGAGCACAAATACAGGGTACCCATATTTCTTACCCAGTACGCGGACGACGTTAGTGGCGCCGACATTGCCGCTACCAACGTGCCGGATATCAGTTCCGGTCAGTCGGCCAGCCAAATAACCGAAAGGAATCGACCCCAGCAGATAGCTACCAATCAGTAGAACGGCCAAAGGGACCATCGCAGGACAGCTATGTTAATTCTCGATCTTTGGCACTCTTGTTAGATAAATATCTGCGAGTGAGCCAAATGTGCAGTAGTGAGATGTCCGCTGGAGTGATTCCGCTGATACGTGCGGCCTGGCCCAGAGAGGTCGGTCGCAAACTCGATAACTTTTGCCGCGTTTCGGACCTTAGTCCGGCAATTTCGTTGTAATCGAGGCCATCCGGAATCTTGTGATTGCGTTTACGCTCGACGCGTTGGTTCTGCTCCGATTGACGTGCTGCGTATCCCTGATATTTGAAGTCGGTTTGGACAAGCTCCCAGATCGGCGTTGGGACGCACGACAATATGTGATGAGGCAAGGTCCTTACATCGAAATCTGGCCGTTTGAGGAGCAGATCGACGGGCGTTCCGTTTATCTTTGTTCCCGCGGCCATGGCTCTAGCTTGCTCCAGCAGTTGCATCTTCTGCTGGAAAATGTGAAATCTAGCTTTACTAACCAATCCTATACTAAAGGCGCGGTCGGTCAGACGCTGATCGGCGTTGTCGTGTCTCAACGACAACCGATCTTCAGCGCGGCTGGTAAACATGCGATACGGTTCTTCGGTTCCCTTAGTGACAAGATCATCAACTAGGACGCCGATATAGGCATCGCTTCGGTTCAACACCAGTGACTTCCGCTTTTGGACTTTTAAAGCGGCGTTAGCCCCGGCGATCAATCCTTGGGCTGCAGCCTCTTCATATCCCGACGTGCCATTGACTTGGCCGGCAAAATAGAGGCCGCTTACAATCTTCGTCTCCAGCGTTGGCAGAAGCTGTGTTGGCGGAAAATAGTCATATTCGACAGCGTAACCAGGCCGCATGATTTCCGCTTGCTCGAGCCCCGGGATCGAATGCAGAAATGCAAGCTGAACTTCATAGGGAAGGCTGGTAGAAATTCCGTTTACGTAGTACTCGCTGGTTTGGCGGCCTTCGGGTTCGAGGAAAAGCTGATGTGTTGCCTTGTCAGGGAATTTGACCACTTTGTCCTCAATGGAAGGACAATACCGCGGTCCGACCCCTTGAATGCGCCCAGTGTATAATGGCGATTTGTGCAGATTGGCTCTGATAATTTCATGCGTTTTCTCGGTGGTGTATGTAATCCAGCATGGCAGTTGTTCCACGTGGAACTGACCATCCCGAACCCGATTCAACGTGAAAATCTCGCCAACGTCAGTACCGATTTCTTCCGGATTGAAGGAAAACGCCGCAGGCGGTTCATCCCCCAGCTGGATCGAGCATTTTGTAAAGTCAATCGACCTCGCGTTCAGCCGGCAAGGCGTGCCCGTCTTGAATCGTCCTACTGTGAAACCCAATTCTTTTAAGTTTGTGCTCAGACTTGAGCTGGCATCCGCCATTCGGCCGCCTGGCTTGCTGGTATCGCCCACATGCAATAATCCTCGCAAAAATGTACCAGAAGTGATCACCACGCTGTGGGCAGCGATTGCAACTCCCATATCAGTCTCAACGCCGACGACCCGCCCGCTCTGCTCAATGATGCGCGACACTGTCCCTTGCTTAACATCTAGGTTCTGCGTCTGCTCCAAGACCCCTTTCATCCGAAACTGGTATGCTTTTTTGTCGCATTGAACCCTCGGAGCGCGTACCGATGGACCTTTCCCGCGATTGAGCATTCGAAACTGGATCCCGGTGGCGTCAGCATTAAGACCCATTACTCCTCCCATCGCGTCGATCTCGCGAACAATATGCCCTTTCGCCAGACCACCGACCGCGGGGTTGCACGACATCTGGCCAATGGTATCGAGATTCTGGGTCAGGATGACCGTGCGGCAACCGATTCGTGCGGCCGCCAGTGCCGCTTCGATGCCGGCATGTCCACTACCGACTACCAGCACGTCATATTCCTTTGACAGTGTAAACATAAGTATCTAATGACAAAGATGTTATCTTGACAAAATCCGTCGTTCTAATCGATCAGTCGATGCTGAATCCTGCGATCGATCTGATGATGTTTGAATCGCCCGACGTGCCACGCGACCCAACACCAGCAACAATAGGACGGTCGTCATGAATGCCCCGCCCCAAATCCAGTACTCCAATGTCCGCGGATAACTTTTGCCGCGCATGATACGTAATGCGAGTTGACCCAGCGTCCCTACATACGCGTAGAAAAAAAGGCCTGGCATGCGCCCGATTGATGCCCAAAACATATAGGTGCTAAATCGAATTTGTGTCAGTCCATAAAAGTAATTTAGCAGGCTGGTTGGAAAGAGCGGATGCAGCTGGCTCAATAGGATGATTTTCCAGCTTTCGCGTTCTACAGCGGGACCCAGCGCGCTCAACGTCGGATTAGCAGAAAGCTTTTGGCGAAACCAATGCTTGGCAACGAACCGGCTCAAGGCAAAGGAAATCGCCGTCGAAATGACGTTACCTGCAAACACAATCAAAAACCCCCACCACAGGCCGAAGAAGAAACCGCCTCCAACAGCAAGGATGCCTCCCGGTAGCAGAAGGATGTTGCAAGCTGCAAACAACAATGGGTAGCAAATCCCGCCCCAGGCGCCCCAGCTTATCACACGCTCCTGCAAACCTCCGACAAAAGTGACAACGGGAAAGAAGTGCGAAAGCGCTACCGCAAGCGCAATCGCACAAGCGACGGCGACAGCTTGCCAGAAAATCACGCGGTGCACATTCACTATATTGACAGTGTGGCCACGGCACGCCCTCTGTGCAAATGCTCGCGAATTTGTGTAAAGCGTTCGAATCGCGCACAAAACGCGAGCGCATTCGCTAATCCGGACCGAATGATTGGTCCAGCTACACGCTCGAAGCTTGCAGATCCGGATGACGCCGAATGCCGAGACTATCAAAGATCATCCGGGTAGCATCAGAGCGATTGAGTGTATAGAAATGGATACCGGCAACATCATTGGCGATAAGGTCATGGCATTGCTCCAACGCGTATTGAATGCCAAGAGCCCTGACCATTTCGGAATCATTTTGGCAAGGCTGCAGAGCGCGTAACAGCTTCGCAGGAAACCGCGCGCCTGCAGCGAGCTCAGCCATACGTTTCAGGCCGCCGATGGATGTAATTGGCATAATGCCGGCGATAATCGGAATGTGAACGCCCGCGAGTTCACAACGTTCCCGGAAATCGAGAAAGTCGCGATTGTCGAAAAACAGTTGGGTCACGATGTAATGGGCGCCAGCATCCACCTTTGCTTTGAAATGATCCATCTCAGTCAATCTGTTAGGCGTGGCAGGATGTCCCTCGGGAAAGCCCGCAACTCCAATTCCAAACCCACGGCGATCAGGATGGGCGCCTGATTCGTTGAAGCAGCGGACAAACTTTACGAGATCCACTGCGTGTTGGAACGAGTCGTGAGATTTATCGTAAGCCATTCCAGTCGGTCGATCTCCGCCGAGCACGAGGATGTTCCCAATGGCAGACTTCGCATATCGGCGGAGAATTGCTTCAATTTCCTCTTCGTTGTGGCAGACGCAGGTAAGATGCGGAATCGGGTCGAGTTTTGTTGTGTGTTGAATGCGCTCGACCAGGTCGTGGGTCAACTCGCGCGTCGAGCCCCCCGCGCCATACGTCACGCTCACAAAATTCGGCGTGTAACACTCAAGATCGCGGATCGTTTCATAAAGCGTCTCGGCCGCCTGCGGGGTCTTTGGAGGGAAGAACTCGAACGAAAACGTTGGAGAACCTCCCTGCATGATGTCGTTGATGTGCATCAGTCGTGGCGATACCTTCGTTCCTTCCGCAAGTTTACGTCAAATACCAAGCTGTTGCGGCTGCTTACGCCCCGTTTTCGGTCTCGGAAAGTGCGTTTGAGTTAACCTTCCCCGCCGGGTCGATTTGGTTGCACGTCAGCTTTAGTCTCTCGCGCTTAGGAACTACACACGCGTGACCGCTTTCGTGCTGCCGGTCCACCCGGACGCTGAAAGTACTATAGCAGCAGTCTACGCGTCCAGGCTTGCAGCCGTCTCATGATATTCGCTCTCACAGGCGCGAGCTTCGCGCGTGGTGGTTTTTCGAGTACCCGGGCCGGTGGCGATTTACGTGCTCGACGATCTGCTCGCACTGAACAAGGACGTTTATGCGAATCTATTCGGCGGATCGAGTTGTCTGCTAAAAGCTATAGCGTATGCGGAAGGGATAGCAGATCTTGGCCGTGCGATTGCGATCGCACGCCAAAGTTCCGATGTCCGCTTCGGCGTCGCCGATGCGTGCACGTCGGGAAGCCGCCTGACCCGCGGTGGGCGTTCGCAGAAGCTCCATTTGCGTTGGCGGGTCTGAAGACGCCACGCGTTCATCCGATCTTGCGGCACTCAGCGTCGTCGGCGCATTGACACTTCCTCTCGTTCCGGGACGGAGCTACGAAATTCCCATTCCGGCCACCGCTGGGCAGACACTCTCGATTCTTACAAGCGGCCGCGATGTCCATGACACGATTCTCTGTTGTTCGGGTCCGACGGTACACCGGTGCTGGGGAGCGATGAGTACAGACAGTTCTTTGCCGGATTCCAATGCACGGCCGCGGCGAGCGGCATTTTCCGAATCTGGGTTTACATCGTTTGAGAGCGTTGACATTTTGGATCTAGTCGTGCGCAGATGACCGGCTGAGGCGGCGTTTTCAAGCAGGCTTTTCGAATGACCGAATAAGTCGGCGTTGGATTTTCCCTGAAATTGATCTGGGTTTGGCGCGACGCTGTGTGTTCCGAAGTCGCGCACGCGGTTGCGTTATTTCGGCGACCGCGTGTCGGCGTGAGTTTTGATTACACGCCGTTGTTTTTCCACAACGCGACGCAACTCGCTCTCCATGGTTTTAAATGCGTCATGAATCACTTTCTTGAGCGGTTCGTAGGTGCCGTTATCCATCTGCCTTTCATCGGCTACGAGCTCGTGGCGCGGCGCTACTGTCACGTCAATCCGACAACGGTAAGGATTTCCTTTGTGATGATTGTGATTTGTCTGCTCAATTGCGACATCGCACCGATTTATGTGATCACAAAACCTCTCGAGTCGTGCTGAATACTCCAAAATGAGACTGTCGATCTGGTCAGATTTTTCCAGACCCCGATACGATATCTTAACGGGCAGTTGCATAATTAATTAGATACTACGGCGCTATTCGCCGCCGAGGGAACAAAAAATCTCGGTTCGGACATTCTATTCAAATTGGCCGCAATGATCTGAAATGGCTAGCTAGTCTGGATGCTTCTATTTTCACCAAATCCGATTTGACGTGTTCCACAATTCGCTGGCGTATACCCGCAGGCAGCAAATCTACGATCGCCGTGTGGATTTCGGCAGGTGCCGCAAACGACCAACCATCTTTTCCGTTTTGCGACACAATTTTCGCGATTTGGTCGGCCAGCTCTTTTTGAATCCGCCGGTCCATTTCCGTCGCTAACTGGGTGCGCTCGGCAGTTGATGCTGGCCCGCGGTGCGCGCCCGCGCCTTCGGTGACTGGAAAACGTCCGGCCAGATCACTCATCTTATCGATCAATCGTCCGTGCGCGTCAGTGATATTGAACGCTTGCACCAGCTGCAGGCTCGGTCCGCGCGTCGGCGTTTCGTTTACCCGATAGGCTTTTAAGCTGCCGCGATCAGTGACGATCACAAGAGAACTCGGTGTCATGGCAAATCACTGGCGGCGCGCCATCGCGCACGTGTCAGCTATCCTATAGATAAAATCGTTGGCGGTTGCAACATTGCGCTTGCTCGAAACATCTGCTTCACCTAAGGAACGCATGAGTTAACTACTGGGTCTCGCGCGTTCTTCCTCGGCGGTGAACGGCGGAAATTCGACGTGCCGCTTTTTCCAGGATTCTTCGCGCGCCTGAGCCTGTGTGCCGCCGACGAGTTGCAGCAAGAAACAAGCTCGCCCACCGAGATCGACATCATCACCGGAAGCGAATATTTTCGGCTCCGCCACAAAACCCGACGCCTCGCTCGTGTCGAGAATCAATCGCCATTCGAGATGTTCCTGGCCGGGTAACACAAAGGCGATGGGCTCATAATGCGCGTTTATCAGGAATAGAAATGTTTCGTCACGCACTGGTTCACCTTCTAGGTTGAGTACATCGGTTGCATCGCCACTCAGCAGCATCCCGAGGCAACGGACGAACGGCGATGTCCATTCTTCTTCAGTCATCTGGTTGCCACCGGGGTTGAACCACATCACATCTCGAATCTCCGAGCCCGGGATGGGGCGACCTTTTAGGAACTTCGGACGCCGGAAAACCGGATGCTGTTTTCGCAGCTGTATCAATTTCTGTGTGAACTCAAGAAACTGATTCTCCTTTTCATCATGCTCCCACTTTAACCAACTGATCTCATTGTCCTGACAGTAAGTGTTGTTGTTGCCGTCTTGTGTCCGACCCCACTCATCCCCGCCGCACAGCATTGGCACGCCTTGGGAAAGAAACAGAGTCGTTAGAAAGTTGCGCCGCTGACGGTCGCGCAACGTATTGATCTGCGGATCATTAGTTGGACCTTCGATGCCGCAATTCCATGACTGATTATTGTTGTCGCCGTCGCGGTTTGCGTCGGCGTTCAGTTCATTGTGCTTTTCGTTATAGCTGACGAGATCGGTCAGTGTAAAACCATCGTGGGCTGTAACGAAGTTGATGCTCGCGTAAGGGCGCCGGCCGTGATGTTCATAAAGATCAGGGCTTCCAGTGACGCGATAGGCCATTTCACCGATCCTACCTTCATCGCCTTTCCAAAAGCTGCGGACTGAGTCGCGATATTTGCCGTTCCACTCGGACCAGGGCACAGGAAAGTTGCCCACCTGATAACCTCCTTCTCCGACGTCCCACGGTTCTGCGATTAACTTTACTTGTGAGAGAACCGGGTCCTGTTGGATCACTTGGAAAAACGGATGCAGCGAGTTGAATCCCGAATGATTGCGCGCAAGTTCGGTGGCGAGATCGAATCGAAACCCATCGACGTGCATCTCATCAACCCAGTACCGCAAACTGTCGGTCACCAGTTGCAATGTTCGCGGATGAAGCAGATTTAAGCTGTTACCGGTGCCAGTGAAATCTTGATAGAATCGGGGATTTTCAGGATGGAGGCGGTAGTAGGAAGAATTGTCGATTCCGCGGAAACAGAGCGTTGGGCCGAGATGGTTTCCTTCACCGGTGTGATTGTAAACGACATCGAGAATTACTTCGATGCCTGCACTGTGGAGGCTGCGCACCATCGCTTTAAACTCGGCCACCTGTTGTCCCATTTGCCCGCTGCTCG
The DNA here is from genome assembly GCA_036522635.1 of Candidatus Udaeobacter sp. Classification (GTDB taxonomy): domain Bacteria; phylum Verrucomicrobiota; class Verrucomicrobiia; order Chthoniobacterales; family UBA10450; genus Udaeobacter. The sequence continues at coordinate 20,244 of DATDFM010000145.1, forward strand.
AATATTCTCCATGCGGAGCGAAAAAGCCGATGGTGTTGTAGCCCCAATAATTCGTTAGGCCATTATCGATCAGAAATTTGTCATCGATGTGGGCATGCACCGGGAGCAATTCCACCGCGGTCACACCAAGCCTTTTGAAATAATCGATAGCAGGAGGACTACCTATGCCCGCATATGTGCCGCGCAACTGCTCAGGTAAATCGGACAAAAGTTTGCTGAAACCCTTCACGTGCACTTCATAAATCACCGATTCGTGCAGCGGAATAGCCGGCCTTCTCTCGTTTTGCCAGTCGAATCCGGAATCTATTACGACTGATTTCGGCACGCCCCATGCATCGTCTCGAAAATCCTGGGTCAAATCTTCTTTCTCGCTCCCGATGACATAACCGAACATTTCATCGGCCCAGCTCACCGCTCCAACGATCGCTTTCGCGTACGGATCCATAAGGAGCTTTGAGCTGTTGAAGCGCAAACCTCGTTCTGGCTCGTACGGTCCGGATACGCGAAACCCGTACAACTGTCCCGGCCGCGCATCTGGCAAAAAGACATGCCACACTTGTTCGGTACGCTCCTTGAGCGGGATCCGAACGTCTTCTTTTGCATCGTCTGTGCTATCAAACAGGCAAAGATCAACTCCGGTGGCGTGCTCGGAAAAGACGGCAAAGTTAACGCCGTTACCCGTCCAGGTTGCGCCCAGGGGATACGGCTTACCGAGAAACGTTCGTATTGGAGTCATAAAAGTGCCGCGCATTTATCCGGTATTGAGCTCATGTTAGCAATGAGGAATGGAAGGTCGGATAAATCCTGACGCCGTTGCATTTGATTGAAGCTGGTCGAACGGGTCCGCATGTGAAACGTACGATAATTGTCGCCGCCTCTTTTCTAATTTGTGCGTTAGGGATTTACTTCTATGCGCATCACAATTGGAATTCGTTACCACCAGGAATCACGATTGATCGTATCGTCGTGGAAAAATCAGCGAGGCGATTATCGGTCTTTCGGGAGCGAAAGCTGGTAAAAAATTACCGGATCGCGTTGGGTCGGAATCCAGTGGGAGCAAAGCAGGAAGAAGGCGATATGAGAACGCCTGAAGGCATCTACAAGATCGATGGTCGAAATCCACGCAGCAGTTTCCATCTCGCGCTGCACGTTTCCTATCCATCGGATGAAGACAAGAAGCGTGCTGCTGGAAATGGCGTTTCGGCTGGTTTCGACATCATGGTCCACGGAATTCAAAACGGACGCGGCTGGATCGGCGCGTTTCATCGATGGAAAGATTGGACTGCGGGTTGCATCGCAGTCACGGACGAAGAGATCGAGGAGTTGTGGCGGGTCACGCCGGACGGCACCGCAATCGAGATTCGTCCTTAAAGCGTTTCGAGTGCGCGGCGTGCTTTTTCGACATCGGACGGCCGCAAAATGATCAGACCTTTTTCCGCTTCCCGACCGCCCGCGAGATAGGTGTATTCAATGTTCACTTCGGCATCGGCCAGGCGCTCCGCGATTTTCGCCAAGATACCTGGTTGATTCGCTGTCTCGATCGTGAGTACGTCGGTTTCAAGCGCAAGCACGCCCGCTTCGCCTAAGAGCATTAGTGCCTTGGTGGGATTATTCACCACCATCCGCACAACTGTGTGATCGACAGTATCGGACGTAGCCAACGCGTAAATATTGATCCCTGCGTTGGCCAACGCGTCACACACGCGGGCGAGAGCGCCCGGACGATTAGCAAGGAAAACTGCCAGTTGCGTCGCCGTTTCGACAGAGAACGTGGGATGTGCGTTCATGCTGGCTGCAAACTGATGCCTGGGAGCACTTCTGACAACTCAGGAAATGATCTCGCAAAAATAGAAGCATCGACTACCGAACATCTGATACGTATCAATGGACTCGAACCGCTTCTGCGATATTCGGATTGGCGTTCTGAAGTAGGAAAATTGAATACAATTTCCAACGGATGGCCACACTTACCCAGCCTGGTTCTGTGAAGCTTACACCGCCGAAGCGCACCATCGGTTTCGTAACTGCTTGCTCCATCGTAATCGCCAACATCATCGGAACTGGGATCTTTACCAGTCTCGGCTTTCAGCTGATTAACATTCGATCAGGATTCGCCCTGTTGATGCTCTGGGTCATCGGTGGAATTGCCGCTCTGTGCGGCGCGCTTTGTTACGGTGAGCTCGCCGCTGCACTGCCACGATCAGGTGGCGAATACCATTTCCTTTCGAAAATTTATCACCCGGCGCTTGGGTTCATGGCGGGATTTGTGTCTGCCACGGTCGGATTTGCAGCGCCCATTGCACTCGCGGCGATGGCGTTTGGACATTATTTCAATGGAGTTTTCAATGTCGGTTCGCCGGTTGTTTTGTCGTTTGTGGTTGTTTGGATCGTCACGGGATTTCATCTGAGGAATCTGCGAGTCGGTAGCGTGTTCCAGAATGGTTCGACACTGGTGAAACTGCTCCTCATTGCCGCGCTGATCGGGGCGGGGTTCTTTGTGCATTCGAGACAGCCGATTAGTTTTTTACCTGGCCACAGCGACAATGCCACGATCCTCAGCGGGGCATTCGCGGTCGCGTTGGTTTACGTGATGTATTCCTACTCCGGCTGGAATGCTTCGGCGTATATCAGCAGCGAGATCAAGCGACCTGAGAAAATCGTACCGCGCTCATTACTCGCGGGTACCGGCCTGGTCCTCGTTATTTATGTGCTGCTTAACGCCATTTTTCTGGCCACCACGCCTGCTGAGGAATTGAAAGGTCAGCTCGAAGTCGCGTTGATCGCAGGTAAGCACATTTTTGGCGAAAATGGCGGCCGGTTTGCCGGCGCGATCATTTGCCTCGGTCTGGTTGCCGCGATTAGTTCGATGACTTGGATCGGCCCACGAGTCACGATGTCGATGGGGGAAGATCATTGGTTGCTGCGATGGCTTGGCAGCAAAAATGAAAATGGCATCCCCACAAATGCCATTCTGGTGCAATTGCTTTTCGTGAATCTGCTTTTGCTGACTCAACGCTTCCAAGACGTGGTTCGCTACACGCAATTCAGTTTGCTGCTTTGCTCGTTGCTAACTGTCGTGGGCGTGATCGTGTTTCGTTTCAGGAATCCAGAAATTACGCGACCATACCGGGTTTGGCTTTACCCGATTCCTCCGATTGTGTTTTCGATAATCACCGTCTGGATGATGTTCTATTTATTGCTATCGCACCCCGCAGAATCGCTAGCCGGTCTGGCAACGGCTCTGTTAGGGCTGTTGCTTTATTTTTGCGCGCAAAGACACCGTCATATTTCACAATGAAAGCAAATTGCATCGCTGTATCGATAGTTCTCACGCTTACTGAGCTGACCCTTTTCGCACAGCAGAATCCGGCTGATGCGCCGCGGGCAATTCCAGTGAACTCCGGTCCGAATGACGTTGCGCGCTTTCTCGCCGGAATGCCGGTGCCGGACAATTCACCGCTCGCGCCGCTGACGCGTGATCCAGCATGGCAGGCACACGCTACATTTTTCGAGGAGCAGTTCTCTAAGGTAAATCTCAGGCAGTTGCAAAAATTGCACGGATGGCAGGCGACCTATCTCCCCGAATCAATTCAACCAATTCCGGTGGTATTTTACATGTTTAGCGGCCCCGATTTCCTGTACGTCGATCAATTCTTTCCAAAAGCTGCCGTGTATGTCCTCTGCGGAAAAGAATCTCTCGGGCCGCCACCAGACCCATTGCGCATCGTGAACCTGGCCGGGGCACTGGGAAATCTCGAAAACGCGATGAAGTCTTCGCTGAACACGACCTACTTCATCACAAAAGATATGAAGGTCGATCTGCACGAGCAGAACTTGAACGGCGTATTGCCGATTCTCTACGCTTATTTGGCTCGCGCAGATAAATCGATTACGAACGTTACGTTCGGATCACCTAATGGCGGAGGCGGTTTTCAGGAAGGCGGGCGTGGCGGGAGTCCCGGGGTGCGAATCCGTTACACTGACAATCAATCGGGCGATTCACAAACGCTATACTACTTCACGACTGATATTTCTGACGGCGGCATTAAGGCAAGTCCCGGTTTCTTGAAGTTTTGCCAGCGGCTTGGCAGAGGCGCGAGCTTCCTAAAATCGTCGTCGTATTTGTTGTTCGAAAACGGTTTTGCCACGATCCGCAATTTCATTTCCGATCACAGCAATATGATCGTGCAGGACGATTCGGGCATTCCACTCGCTTACTTCGATCCTAACAAATGGAACCTGCGTTTTTTTGGCGTTTATCTCGGCCCCATCGACCTATTCAAACAACATTATCAGCCACGGCTGCGCGAACTTTACCAGCAAACGAATCCGCCGCCGCTCGAATTTGGGTTTGGTTATCGATGGAATTACAAGGAAGCGAACCTGATGGTGGCGACACGCAAGTAAATCTTGTTATGTCGAACGAAGTCGACAGATCCCGCGGAGTCACTATGCGATAGACCACGGTATTCCTCGACTTCGCCCGGAAAGACCGGTTGCGGTTAAAACCTGCGGAACCACGAATAAGGAAAAGCGTCGCCCGGGCAATCCGTAGGCCAGCGGGGCGGATTGATGTCCCGGTGTGGTTTAACGGGTATCGTGCCTCTCTCGGTTTTGCCGCAGCGGTCTCGCAAATAGCGAATGAGTTCCTCGCACGCGTCCAGTTGCGCGCGCGTCGGCTGGTCCCGATTGAAATCGCCTACGAGACAAATGCCGAGCGAGATGTTGTTCAGATAATCGCTGTGCACATGGCCGCCGTTGATCTGACGGCGCCAGCGATCGCCGACTTCGATCTGACCATTGCCGGTTGATGTACCATTGCCGATTACAAAATGGTAGGCCAGACCGTTCTGCATGCGGCGAACATGCCTGTGATAATAATCAAAGACTCGCGCATTTCCCTGCCGGGTCCCGCTATTATGTACGACAATGAACTGCCACCTCCGCCGCTTCACCGGCGCACGCCGGATTGCATCGATCACCGAACTTGTTAGGTAACGGTAGCTGACTGGGCGACTCCAGGGCCAGAAACCTCGACGCGGTGGCGGCGACGGTGGAGGCTCGAATCCCTGGTCCTCCTCGATACCCGATTTTTCAATGACGACCTGAGGCTGTCCACCGGCTGAAACGGCACGCGCGGTCTTAGGTTGTGGCGAGGGGACCGGCGTTGGCACCACAATCGCTCGTAACGGCGGCGCGGCGGTTCCGGACGCCGTGCGTGCTCCTTCTTCTCCTTGCGGCGGTGGCGTTTTTCGTGGCTTAGGTGTCTCCTCTTTTCCTGCCGACTTTGATTCCCCGGTTTTCGCCGTTTTGTCGGATGTCTTTTTCGTATTGGATTTGTTCTTCGCTCTTTTTGGTTTTGGCGTTGGGGTGTGACGTCGCTTCGCTTTGGGCGTTGGAGATTTCTTCGGTTTTGGAGTGGACGCCGAGTGCGCCTCGGTTTCCTCGGATTGATCGCGCCGCTTTTCTTCACTGACCTGAGCGCGAAGGAGACCGGCGACCAATGCGCCAAATACGAGCGCAGTTGCGAGCCAAATGCGAAAGCGCACCACTGCGACGGAGCGTAACAGAGCGCGCGATGCGATCAACGCTTACAGCATCGATTTGTAAAAAAATTTTAAAACAAACCGCCGCCGCACGTTTACGCTGTCGACGTTCTTGATCTACTCGGCGATCAGGCGACTGGCGCCGCAGGCGCGGGCGCGAGAGGTTCGACGACCCGCATCTTCTCGCGTTGACGCCGGATAATGGCGTTCAATTTGCCTCCGAGCAATAGCAGTAGACAAGTGAGATACATCCATGTGAGCAACACAATGATTGATGCCAGCGCGAGATAAGTCGGATTGTAACGATCATATCGGACTACGTAGAGCTGGAAAAGCTTGGTCGCGATTATCCAGAGGACGGCAAAGAAAACTGCGCCTGGCAACGCCTGACGAATGGTTAAATAGTTTTCCGGCGTCAAAAGATAGAGCGCAAGGGCAAGCCCAACCAGCGCCACGCCGGTCAATGGCAGATTCAGCCTGGCGATCCATGCCTGGAGAGGAAATGAGAGTTGCCAATTCACCTCCGCGATGCCGGCCAGCTTTTCGCCAAAAACGACGGCATTAAAGCTAAACACGATAACAATCCCGAACCAGAAGAGCATGAAAAATGAGATGATGTATTTGGACCACCAATGACGATCCTCCTGAACTCCGTGCATTTGGCTGAGTGAGCGTGAAACTGTGGCGATAAAAATCGTCCCAAAATAAATTCCAAGAATGATGCCGGCGTTCGCGAGCAGACCGCTTGTGCCTGTGACCACGACGCTTGCTATGGCAGAATCCAGAATATCCTGCACTTTTTGATCAGGTGGCATGAAGCTTTGCAAAAGAACATACATCCGATGCAACTTGGTTGGATCAGTGCCGAACAGACCCAGTAGATGCCAGAAAAATAATGTCCCGGGAGCCAGCGCAAAAAGAAGTAGATATGCCATCTGCGCGGCCATCCCGGTCGTGTTGTCCGTTGCGGTTTCCCAGACCAGCCGGCGCCCAACACTCCAAATAAATCTGAGATATTTCATCTCCGCAGGAGTTTACTTTGCGAGCCACAAATATCCATTAAACTCCGAATGCTCTCGCGAGTGACCTCCATCTGCTTCTGGCTTTGGTCGTAGTCCGTGTCGCCTAAAGACTGATGAAGAAGAACAAAATATTGATCCTGACCGCCGGTTTCGGAGAGGGTCACAATAGTGCGGCAAGGGGAGTGCGCGAGGGGTTGGCTCGCATTAGTTCGGATCAGACTACGGTCGAATTGCGCGATCTGTTTTCCGAAGCCTACGGGCGAGTCAATGAACTGGTGCGTCAAAGTTATCTTGCGCTGATAAATTGTGCCCCCCGCGCGTGGGGAGTGGTTTATCACTGGCTCGACCGAAAGACAAATTACGACGCGGAATTTCGGCGACTGATTCGCTTGAAGGCGCAGTTTGCCCCCCTGCTTGACCGTTTTCAGCCGAATATTGTTGTCTGCTCTTTCCCGGCTTACGCCAATGTGCTCCAGGAGATTTTGGGACCGAAAAGAGCTTGCAAATGTGTGGTGATTGTCACGGACTCTATCACTATCAACGCTTCCTGGTACCGGAGTCCGGCCGATTTTTTCGTCGTTGCAAACGAGCAAAGCGCCAACGTGCTACAGAGCAACGGCGTCCCGTCCGAAAAAATCAGGGTATTTGGATTTCCGGTGAGTCCGAAGTTTGCGGATTTTGCGGGAGACCGGCCATGGCCCACCGCGAATTCCAGCCGACGGGTTTTGTACGTGATCAATGCCGCCAAGCGCGGTGCAGCAGAACTGGTACGTATGCTCGCGAAGCTTGATCTGGATCTTACCGTCACGATCGGTCGTGATGATGAACTCCGGGCCGAGCTTGATGCAGCCGCAAATGGTCACCCAATAAAGATCGTTGGATGGACGAACGAGCTCCCGCGGATGATGCATGAAAATCATTTGCTCATTGGCAAAGCCGGTGGCGCGACCGTCCAGGAAACGATTGCTGCGAAATGTCCCATGATTATCAATCATGTTGTCGCTGGTCAGGAGGAAGGCAACGCGCGATTGATCGTTGAAACCAATTCTGGCGCGATTGCTCGATCGCCACAGGAAGTTGTCATGCAAGTGCAGCGCGCGTTCGATGACGGTGCAAAACAGTGGCGGGAATGGGCTGGCAACATCAGCAAGCTCAGCCGCCCGCGCGCCGCGCTCGACATCGCGAAATTTCTGATGTCGCTATGACATGCCTCATTCACGCTGTGGCTTCAGCCCGATGTTATCTAACGGAGATGCATTTTAGCCGTTTCAACGGCTTCCATGTCCCGGCAAAACCGTTGAAATGGTTGGATTTGGTCAGACTTCCCCCCACCGTGCTCAAGCCGCGGTGTTAACGAGACCAGATCTCCCGATCAGCGGCGAAAGTTCGCACGACTTCAAGTTCCGACGAAAGCACAATCAAATCTGCGTCTGCTCCGACGGTGAGACGACCTTTCGTTTCCAGGCCGACCGCGCGCGCGGGATTTTCTGTCGCCATCCCGATGGCTTCATTCAACGGAACGTTTACTTCGCGCACCATCATGCGAACGAGGTCGATCATGCGCGCGGCACTGCCGGCGAGCGCTGAACGATCGGCGAGGAGGCAGACTCCCTTTTCCATGATGCACTCCTTGCCGAAGAGCGCGAAACGCGACCCTTCCGCCAATCCGGCTCCGGCAGTTGCATCAGTAACCAAACAAATTCCCTGTGACCCTTTTGCCTGGTATAACATTTTCATCAGTGTGGGTGAAACGTGGTGCCGGTCGGCGATCAGCTCACAACTGATCTCTGGTTGGCTCAACGCAAACTCAAGCAAACCGGCAATCCGATGAACGCCGCGACGCCGCGCGCTCGACATGCAGTTAAATGTGTGCGTAACGCTTCGCATACCGCGATGGAACGCCGCTCGGGCGTCTTCGTCCCAGGCGTCGCTGTGTCCGCCACTCACGCTGATCCCGCGTGCGCGAAAAGCTTCTATTGCCTCAAGCGCGCGCGGCAGTTCGGGTGCTATGGTAACACGCTTCAATAGGTCCCCATATTCCAGCAACTGCCGGATGGCAGCCGGCGAGGGGTCCTGAACGAACTCGGCGCGTTGCGCGCCCGTTTTCATTTTTGAAATGAATGGTCCTTCGACATGAACGCCAGCGATCGCAGGGATGGCTGATCGACAATCGCGAACCGCTTCCAATACGTTCACGATTTTGTCAATAGGCGCCGTAACTGTCGTGAGCAGAAGAGACGTCGTGCCGCCACTCGCGTGGAAATCGCAAATGGCCCGAAACGCTTCAGCTGAGGCTTCCATGGCGTCGCGGCCGAGTGCGCCGTGCACATGAAGATCGATAAAACCGGGCGCAAGATAATCTCCATTCAGATCGATAACCTCGTTCTCCTCGACCCGTTCGCCTCTCCGCTGTAGCCTCGGCGTAGGCGGATTTATCGCAGCGATTTTTCCGTGTGCCACGACAACTTCATCGCCCTCGCGGATCTCATTGGGAAAAATCAAACGCGCGTTCGTAAAGATCATCTTCTGACGCAAACAATCCTGCCTGCGCGGCGATGTAGGCTCAACCCAAATAGTCGCTGCTTCTGGCTGGAGTCCGCAGAGACGATTGTGTACGTCACTTGATCCTCTTGCCCTGAAGCGTCATAAAGGCCATCCTCTTCAAGCGATGGATTTCGATTACGACGTCGTGATCATCGGAGGCGCGTTTTCCGGCGCTGCAACCGCGCTTATGCTGAAGCGTAAACGCCCCACAGCGCGTATTTTGATCATCGAAAAGACAATTGCATTCGATCGCAAGGTCGGAGAATCGACGACCGAGGTGAGCAGTTGTTACATGACGCGGATTTTAGGTCTCACTCATTACCTCGGCCATCATCAGTTGCCGAAACAAGGGTTGCGCCTCTGGTTCTCAAACCGGCCGGATCAAGCATTTGATGATTGTGTCGAGATCGGCACACGTTACCAGAGCCGGCTACCCGGATTTCAAGTCGACCGCGCAAAACTCGATTCGCACATACTTGAACTGGCTTGCGGGTTGGGTTGCGATTTATGGCGGCCCGCAAAGGTTACAGGTTTCGAATTCAATGGGGGGAATGGGCAGAGGGTGAATGCAATTATCGCCAATGGAGGGCGGAGCTCTGCGACACCTGAGTCGGGCTCGCAGGAGCGGGCGTCTGCAGAATCACCCGAGCGCACCGCAACTTGTCGATGGATCATCGATGCTACAGGAAGGGCGGCCATGTTCGCGCGAAAGCTCGGATATTTTCGCCCGAACACAGAACACCCCATCAATGCAGTCTGGGCGCGGTTCAGCGGCGTTAAAGAATGGGACAGTTACGAATGGCGCGAACGGTTTCCCGATTATGCGAACCATTGTCGCACCGCGCGCGAGTGGGCCACGAATCACCTTTTCGGACGCGGTTGGTGGGTCTGGATCATTCCTTTGCAAGGCGGCGATGTCAGCGCCGGCATCGTTTACGACAGTCGCATTTTCAAATTTCCAGAGGGCCCGAGTCTGGGACAGAGATTGCATGCACACATTTTGAACAATCCCGTGGGTCGGGAAATTTTCGGCGAAGCGAAAGTAATTGAAGGCGACGTGCATGCGCTCTCCATGTTGCCTTATCACAGCGAAAAGGTTTGCGGGGACGGGTGGGCCATGGTGGGCGATTCCGCTGGATTCATTGATCCGCTTTACAGCCCGGGTCTCGATTTTTGTTCTTACACTTCCTATTACGTGGCGGACTTTGTGGCGCGTAGTCTGTCAGGCGAAGACGTTGGCGAAAGCGTTCGCCACTACAACGAACAATATCAGGTCGCTTACCATTCGTGGTTCGAAAGTTTGTACAAGAACAAATACTATTACATGGGCGACGCGGAGTTGATGTCGACGGCGCTCCTTCTCGATGTGAGCAGTTACTACGCAGGCCTGGTGCGAGCAGTCTATCGCGACCCGGAAGGCGAATTTCTCCATCTCCCTTTCAGCGGGCACGGTGGTAAGTTCGTGCGCAAAGCAATGAATTTTTACAGTCGCCGCCTAACGACTATGGCGAACCGCAGATGGACAACTGGCTACTATGGAAGGCGAAACACCGGCTGGCGCGAACTTTACGACGGCTTTGTTCCCGACACACGGCTTCGAAAACAAATTTCACGCGGATTGCGGCGCTGGTGTAAGTGCGAACTGGTGAATCTTGCGTTGATGCTGCGCCGACCCGTAGCGACTGGAGCCGGGGCTGCGGACCCGGGAAGCGCTGCGGCGCCAGCGGCTTCAACGAGCGGTGGAAGCTAAGTCGGCAAGTAATCGTCAGAAACCCAGACAAACGTTGGAATATCTGACCATTACGGCCAATCGTATCACGCAAAGTCTCGACGCCGGGTTGTTATAATTCGTTGGCAAACATTGCTTCCGAGTTCTCTGTGGTGAGCCGGCAGTTTTGGTACCCGCCGTGCCGAGTCATCAAGTGCCTCGAGGTGGCATCCTACTAATCTGCTGTACGAGCGCGACAGAGATTGTCTTTATGAAACTGCTTGTCATCACAGCGATCTACTGCTCTCTCATGTTCCTCGTTGCAACCAGTTCCTAGGCGACCAGTGCCCAATGGATCTCGATCCGATCTCAGGAGACTGGAATACAGGTGTCAATTGGATGCCAGACGGGATGCGTAATCGTCCGAATGACATTGCTGCGTTCGGCCTTTTAAATAACACGAGTGTCTCCGTTTCTGCGAACACGCTGTCAACAGCATCATCTTTACTGGGGTTGCCACGAACTCGTGCGCTATCGCACTAAATAATGATGTTACGTTCACTCTGAGGATTGCCGGATTTACAAATAACTCAGGGATGGGGCAGAATTCCTGTTGGCTGCTGCTGAGCCCACGTTAGATCGATTAAGCGAGCAAACCGACTTATCGGTTTTCCTCTTCTGTTGTGAACTCAACGGGAATGCTGACTTGCGACACTGTCCCTGGCTTGAATTTCCAAGTGCGAAGTGTCCTGAGAACTGATTTGTCCAGAAGCGGACTTCCCGTGCTCTCCGCAATCGAAGCGTTAGTAACATTGCCGCTGAAAGGGTCGATCGACACAACGCAAACTCCACTGCCCGCAATTCGGCGGGAACGGGCTTCCTCTGGATAATCTGGCCGCGGTGCATAAGTGGTAACTGCTTTTGCCGCAGAACGCGCGATTACGCTCTCGGTGGGTGCGCGATGGGCTTGCACGGCTTTGATAGTGACTCGGCTGACGGTTTTCTTTCCCTCACTTGACTGCTTTTCCGGTGTGTCCGCGCGAGACGAAACGACGCTTTGGTCTGACCGAGTATCGGAATGCGTTGGCCCGGCCGCGGCTGGATGCGGATGCTTTGTTTCTGTACTCTCGTTTGCTTGGTGCGGCGCAACTATGCGACCCAAGTCGAAATGAATTTTCTTGGACCAGGGAACAATGTTTGGCTCCTCGGTCTTGATTTGTCCCTGCTCGATGTCGTTATATGCCAGAGCAAAGTACAAAGTCTTTTGCTGTAAAGCGAATGAGACCGGTATGTAACTAACGGGCGGCATTCGTTGCGCATCGTCTTCTCCAAAGCTTTGCAGCCAATCCTTCTCCCAAAGGTTCTCGTATGGTGGCGACATTTCCCCCGTTAAGTCCCATTCACTGGAGTCGAATCCTGTAGTAGCGATGTTTTTTTCCCGGGGGAAAACATCTTCCGATGCCAAATTCCTCGTCAGGTCTGAGTTCGTGTTAAACGACTCGGGAGGAAGGGATACCTTTGTCTCGGACGAAGGAGTAACAGTTAATGCCGCTTGAGGAGGCGCTGTTGGAGTCGCAGCCGACGCCTGAGCCACCGCCACCTGTGCAGTTCGAGTCGTAGTGATCGTTCGCTGGAGCAGACCGGCAATCTTAATCCAGGTTTCGGAGTCTCTCGGCAAGAGCCACACGCCGAAAGCAAATCCGAGAACAAAGGCGCTCGTAGCGATCGCCAGCGATTTTTTTTCACGACAGCACCACTGAAAGACACAGGTGTTTGTGCTAACAACTGTTCCTATCAACCACGCGAAAGGCTTTGAGATAAGGATTGCGCTGTTCCTAAGCGCCCGACCCAGTGCAAAGAAAGCAATCGCCCAATCGGACGAAGGCATTGGTACGGCGGGACGTGGTACCTGCTGCTCATACGGAGAGAGCCCGCAAAGTCGCCGATACGCCAGACTAATTTCTTTGATCTTTTCTTCAGCTTTCTTCTGAAGCCTGACGTCATTCGCGAATCGATCCGGGTGCCACACTTTCGTGTGATCACGGTATGCCTGTTTTATCTCTTCCAAAGATGCCCCTGGTTCAACATCAAGGATACGACAATCAGTCTGGTAAGCGCTCAAAGGCACAAGACGAAGTTGTTCCATGTCAATCGTCCACCCAGGTCACCATTGGCGTAACGAAATTCTGCTGCGGTTTGGATTTAGAAATTTCGAAACCTCCGGTTCTTATCTACTACGGAAATAATCGATTATCTGTGACAGGATCGGCCCGACGCCGTCAGATACGTAACCCGCGACGCGGCGTGATTCGCGGGCACGGTGAGCGCGGAGAGAGTCAGATCGCCATTCGAACCCAAAATGTTTCGCATCGTCAAATGCCGCACCCGCAATCCAGCTTGTCAGTCGTTATGGACGCACGCTCGAGGGTTAACTTCCCATAGCAACGGGCACCGGTTCCTGGCTACTCTCAAGATCCCAGTTATCCTCTTGCTGGCCGAGTGGCCAGATGTGAAAACCGCCTGACTTGCTCGGCAGTTCCCATAATCCCCAGATCCCTTTGCCTTCGCGAAATCCGTGATAGCGAACGTCGTGTCTAGCGATGTAACTCTTAGTCCAATTGCATTCAGCATTTGTGGTGTCGAATCGCCCGATCACAACGAAATGGCCGATATCATCTCTGCCGTCGCCTGAAATTGCGTGATCAGCGAAAGTCAGAACCAGGTCCATGCGATGTTTACGCGTGCTGCGACCGTAGTTGTAAAAACCAGTCCACGGGCCGGAGGGGAAATCCATTTGTAACAGTCCTTGTTCGGGATTTGGCGTCATTAATCTCCAAGGCGCGAGCTCATTTCAGATACGGCTGCAGATGCGATTCATTACGGACGGAGCAGAGTGCCGTACCAATGCAGAACAACCTCGCCAAAAAACATCCAGGCCAATGCGCCGAAGGCCAGATAAGGTCCAAAGGGTAATTTGGCCGACCAAACAGGTTTACCGACGACAAGTGTAACCAGGCCGATCACCGAACCGAGAAGTGATCCGGCGAAGAGGCTGAACAACACCGCGCGCCAGCCGAGAAATGCGCCGATCGCCGCGAGAAACTTCAGATCCCCACGGCCCATTGCCTCGCGCGGGATCACCAGTTGGCGTGTCACGCCGGAAATGTGCGTGAGGTCATCGAGCATCATCACGTTACCGTCAGCATTCACACGGTCGTAGCGGAAAGCGAGTGTCACGCTTCCGTAATCGCGATCGTCGATCCGCACTTCGTCGCACTGGAGAAGGAGCCGATCTTTTTCGCGGGCAAAATATTCGCTCCAGAGACTTTCTTCAGTGCCTACAATGAAATGAGCATCGTCGTCGTCGCGTTTGGTCCATGTGAAGGTCGTCGGCGCGTCGAACTCGATTCGTTTTCTGCCGAAAGCAATCTTTCCTGCCTCGAGAACGATCCAAAGAATCACGTAGCCAAGAGCCGCAGCCAGCACCGCGCGAACGCCGGCTGCTACGCGGGAATTTGTCTGCATTAACGCCGGAACGATTACGCTGCAAGCCGCGCCGGCGATTGTTCCGCCGATAGTTACGCGGTCAGGAATAATAAAATGCTCAAAATCGATGAACGTGCCGATGATCAGGAAAGAAACAAAAATCCAATACGCAATCGCCACCTGCCACGGGAACCTTTGCCAAATGGCAAAAAATAGAACTGCAGTGATGAGTTCCACCGCGAAATACCGAAACGGAATTTTCGCGCGGCAGTGTGCGCATCGGCGACCAAGCGCGAGCCAGCTGATCAATGGAAGATTGTGATGCCATGGAATCGGTTGTTTGCACTGTGGGCAAAACGAGCGACGCGGCCGGTTGATGGAGAGATCGGCCGGCCAGCGATAGATGCAAACGTTTAGAAACGAACCGACCGCCGCGCCGAACACGAAGGCAAACGCACTGCACAGAAGACTCTGGGTCGAATACTGCACGAGG
>DATDFM010000146.1:0-4826 GCA_036522635.1 Candidatus Udaeobacter sp.
AAGCAGGTGAGTGTGCATGCAACGAACAATCTGAAGATTTTCATGATTTAATCCTTGGTTTTGATTAATGATTCTTTGCGAGTGAACCCTTCGCAGTTTTCTCCCAGCGGGAAGAATGTCAGGGGGCGGTTTATGGCTGCTGGCACACTTAACGCGCCGATATCGTGCGGCTCAGGACAGGACGGGGTCAAGCCCTTTCGTTGTTCCAATGCATTGGTTTGGGTCAATCGCGGGTTCAGCTTCTACAAACCCAGTCAGCTTTTCATCCGGTCGCACGTTTCTGTGCGGCTATGACGAGATCAACCTGACCGCGAACTCTGGATCGTCCTTTCCGGTTCTACAAACGCAATCAGCTTGTCATCGGCACGCACACTCGAAACGCTTTCCGTCGCGATGCGCATAACAACCCAAATCCTTCGCGCCCTGCGCGTCCAACACTGACATCCAGGCCCCAGCTCCAACCGGCTTTGCTGAAATTGTTAGCTATATTTCCCAATACTTCATCGGCGAGAGTTACCGATTGTTCACCACCGTTTGCGGTGCGGCTTTTTCCAGTTGAAGCTGTGCGCTCACTTTCTGCAGGCCACTAATAAGTATTTCAATTTGCTTCTGCTGTTCGGCAAAATGATGCTTTAGGTTGACGTTGCTGGCTTCCAGTTCTTGCACTTTGTGGTGTTCTTTTAGGAACTCGTTAAGCAACATTGCGTTCACAGCGTCATAGCGGACCGTATAAATTTCGCCATTTTCGTCGCGCACGACCAGGTCGGGGTTCACTTTAGCAACGTCCTCTGCGATCAAGCCGAACTGTGGCGTGTTAGTTTTATCGCTCTTGTAATGGAACGTAACCGGCTTAAGCGCCAAAATATTTTCGCTGGCCTTTTCCATTGATTTGATATCGTGCTTGAACCGCTGCGAGGAACTGACCGTGCCGAGCTGACCGGTTGAGTCGATCAGCACCGGTATGGCATCGGCATGTGCCGTCGTCGTGCCACGAATATGGTCGATAAAGCAGCTGTTGGTTACGTTCGCACCTACGCTGCCAATACAAATAACGCCGCTGCTGCCGGTGACAGCGCCGCCAGCGTTGTTGCCCAAAGCAATGTTGTCGTTCCCGGCGATGTTATTACCGAGAGCAAATCGACCCACAGCCGTATTGTTGATGCCGGTAGTGTTGCTAATGAGCGCATTAAAACCTATGGCCGTGTTGTCATCACCGGTAGTATTGTTATAAAGTGCAGCGCTGCCGTTTGCGGTATTGTGGTCTCCGGTAGTGTTACTAAAGAGGGCCGTACTACCCGTGCCAGTGTTCTCGACGCCAGTGGTCGATTGGAGCGCGCTAAAGCCGAAAGCACTGTTGGCGCTGCCGGAGGTATTGGTAAGGAGCGCAAATGCTCCGTTGGCCGTGTTGTTGTTGCCGGTTGTATTGCCAAGGAGCGACTGAGAACCAATGGCCGTATTGGATTGACCGGCGCTGTTATTGTAGAGCGCAAAGGCACCCACAGCAGCGTTTGATTCGCCTGTGGTGTTTAAGGCAAGCGCGTCCACTCCAACGGCCGTGTTGTTTGCGCCGGTATTAAACAAAAGCGACGCAGCACCAACGGCGGTGTTGTTTTCTCCGGTATTAAGATCCAGCGCTCCGGCGCCAACTGCAGTATTGAAGCTGCCAGTGGTAGTGCCAAACAACGAGTACGCACCAAGTGCCGTATTGCCGACGCCGCTGGTAAGACCCTGAAGCGCGTTTTGACCTTCCGCGGTGGTGAAGTTCGGGTAGGCGCCGTCCGGCGGCGGAACAACCGCTTGCGCGCTTGGTGAAATCGCAATGGAGATGAGTGTGAATGCAGCGAACAATCTGAAGAGTTTCATGATTTAATCCTTGTTTTGATTGATGGTTTTTGCGAGTGAACCTTCGCAGTTTTCCCCGAGCGGGAAGAATGTCAGGGGGGCGGTTATCGCTGCTGGCAGACTTGACGCAAGCGGCATCGTGCCGCTCCAACCGGGGGGCGGTCAACAACTTTTCGCTCTACACACGGCAATGCCAAAATAGTATGAGCGCAGCAATGATAACTAATCATTGCCGAGTTGAGCTTTCTGGGCCGCCGGCATTACCCTATGAAAAACCTCACCGGGCCGCCGTGGAAAAACGCCATTTGTGGGGGAGCGCCAAAGAGCAATAGGATGGACGTCCGTGTAAAACGAGACGCAACACTCGAAGTCATCCAGGGAATCAGAAGCTGTGTGATAGTCGCGTCGGCTAGATTCATAGGCCTTTTTCGTCGAGTTGTATCTGGATGCCTAACGAGAATTAGACGAAAACATGCAATCTATTTCCGCCTCCACAGAGGCAGTTTGTCGTAACACTGCCGGAGGTCAATCGCGATCTCGGACGACAGCTTGGTTCGAACATCTCGGATAAATATGTTGGGCAATTGTTATCGCAAATGGCAGCGAACAAAATTCGCAAGCAAATCCAGATGGATCAACTGCCTGCACGAACGTCCGACTTACTGGTGGTATGGCATGCAACACACGACTTGTTTTCGAGGGGTGAAGTGGTCAAGGGCGTCTGCGCGAATTGTGAGATTGTGAAAACGATGCTGAGAATACAGGCTACAAAAACTGCAATCTCGAGGATGGCCCGACCTTTTTCTTCCGATGTGACTAGTAAACTGTAGGTAGATTTGGATTGGCTGTTCACGGTATTGGCTATGTTCATAACAGCCCTTAATGCATGTCGCGTGCCAGTCGGTGTCGCCTACGCGTAAGTCGCTGAATTTAATATGGTTGAGTCCACATTAGCGTAGCGAACGCTGTAGCGCGGTTGTTCCGTCCCTGGGACACGCAGTTTCGTTTTTGGGACGTTCGCGGAGAACTAGACGGTGGTTAGAAGAGAGCCGTTTGACTGTGTTTCAACCGCGGAGCACAGACAAATCACGGAAGTTGATACCTCGGAATCTACCAACATTTGAGGCCCGCTTCGCAGTAACGAAGACCTGTGCAGCCCAGCACCTGGACCGAGAATCCTTCAGAGCTCTCGTACAGCTTCGGCGGGGTGAGGGTGAACATGTCGAATGTGACCTGTTTAGATCTGAGCCCCTCTTCCGCTCTCGGCCTATTGGTTGCCCTCAGTTTTGTTGATTTTGCCAACTCCGCTTATGACTGGTCACATGCTCGGTGAGCCGCTCCGAACTGCGCAAAGCTAGTCAGGAAAAACGGCTTGTTTCAAGAACAAAATCGAATTCAGCCGGAGTTCTGCGATTTCATCGGCAGGAAAAGCAAATTTCATACGCTGACCGCGGGACTATACGGGGTCAGTGCACAGCTCGCCACGGGCGAGTCCAATGCCTTATCGGTGGAAGAGCAACCGCCCAATAACATCGAGCACGAGGAGCGTCACGATCAATCCCGCGCAAACAATAAGAAACAGGAGACCGAAAACTGCGATGACAAATATCCAGTCGCCTCTTCTCGATTTAGCGGGCGCGGCAGAGTACCGGCGGAATAGTTCGTAGTTACGCACATTTGACTTGAACCAGAACGAAAACGCATCGCCCAGCCCAGGAATTATCCCGACCAGCTCGTTGATCAAGATATTCATTGCCATGCGCGCCAGGAGAATTTTCGGAACACCGCTGCGCGCGGCGTGAACAAACGCGACCGCGGAAATTATTGCTGAGGTTACGTCGCCGATTCCGGGAAGCAGACCGATAATTGGATCCAAGCCAAAGCGGAGTTTTGTCCCGGGAACGCGTAGGAAATCGTCCATGATGAGCGCAAGCCATCGGAAATGTGATTCAAGAGACGCACTGCTCCGTTCGCTATGTGGTTGGTCTTCTGGAGGCAAAACTTCCCACTCCGCCACTTTTGATTTTCGATGACCAGTTCTTGATTGCATGCTCTTCCCTGATTCGGAATCGAAAGTGGCCGGTCGAAATCGTCGAAATATTAGCCCGGAATATTCCTCCGCATTTCAGTCTCCGAAATCCGGTCGGGCCGTTCGCAATGACCTTTGCTTCCAATAAGGTAAACACCGAAGGGTTGCTGCCGTTTTCCAAAACGAGCGTTTCACGCGGCAATCACCGATCACTGCCATAATGGTGTGACGACATTTTCTTCTCGACAAGGTAAACACACCTTTCAAGACTCGCCGCGGCATCTCAACAACAAATCTGAATTGGGGATAACGGCCGAAAGTTTGTTCCCGGAACTTTCCTCCCCTTTTGAGATGAGCAGTGCCAGGGTAAAGACAACCGGGTAGTAAATTTAATATGAAAGTTCAAAAGTTCATTCACATCCTCATTCCAATTTTCTGCGCAACACTTCTGCCGCAAATCAACGCCATTACTCCGCCCCCGGACGGCTGTTATCCTAAGTTCACCACTGCCGAAGGCTGTAAAGCGCTGCAGAGCCTGACCGGTGGTGTCGCGAATACCGGAATTGGTTGGTATTCGCTCTTTAGCACCAGCACCGGTAGCTACAACACTGCTGTTGGTGCGGGCGCCCTTGATCTCAACACCGCCGACTCCAATACGGCAGTTGGCGTAGGAGCCCTCTTGCTCAACACGAATGGCACGAACAACACCGCCAATGGAACGTTCGCACTGGTTTTTAACGATACCGGCGAAGGAAATACTGCGACCGGAGCGTTTTCTCTTTACAGCAACACTGTAGGTCAGTTCAACACGGCCAATGGCGAATTCGCGCTCTATTTCAACACCAGCGGCGAGCGCAACACCGCGATGGGCGACAGCGCGCTGTATCAGAACACCGAAGGCAGTCGCAACACCGCAGTCGGTAATCCAGCGCTTCTGAGCAACACAACCGGTAAC
>DATDFM010000147.1:0-29701 GCA_036522635.1 Candidatus Udaeobacter sp.
TGTCGCAAATACCGGAATTGGCTGGTATTCCCTCTTTGGCAACAGCACTGGTAGCTACAATACTGCTGTTGGTGCTGGCGCGCTTGATCTCAACAACGCAGACTCCAATACGGCAGTTGGCGCAGGAGCCCTCTTGCTCAACACGAGTGGCACGAACAATACCGCCAATGGAACATTCGCACTGGTTTTTAACGACGCCGGCGAGGGCAACACGGCCACCGGCGCGTTTGCGCTGTATAGCAATACTGACGGCCAGTTCAACACAGCCAACGGCGAATTCGCCCTTTATTTCAACACAAGCGGTGAGAGGAACACTGCTTCGGGGGACAGCGCGCTGTACCAGAACACAACTGGAAGTCGTAACACGGCCAGTGGCAATGCCGCCCTGCTGAGCAATACTGATGGCGACGAAAATACCGCCATGGGAGCTGGTGCGCTATCCTTGAACACTGCCGACCAGAATACGGCAGTTGGCGCCGATGCGCTCTCGGACAACACCGTCGGCGGGCTTAATACAGCTATCGGCTTTAGCGCTCTTGCGAGCAACCAGACTGGCCTGGGTAATACAGCCACCGGTTGGCAAGCTCTTCTGCGCAACACGACGGGCGAGCGAAATACTGCGAATGGTCGCAGCGCGCTTGAGAGCAACACACAGGGCAGTTTCAATACAGCCATGGGTGAATTCGCCCTAACTGCTAACACGACTGGCAGTCTCAACGTTGCAATTGGCTATGATACATTATCTGCGAACATTGATGGCGGGCAGAACACAGCCATCGGTGAAGATGCATTGACCAATAATACGAGTGGTAGCCATAACACAGCCATCGGATCACTGGCCGGCAGCGGTATTACCACGGGCTCCAACATACTCTGTATCAGGGCCGCTGGGGCGAACGTGGACGACAGCACCTATATCGGCAACATCTGGCAGCAACCCGGTGGTTCGCAGGCGGTCTTTGTGAACTCAGACGGTAAGCTTGGCGCCCAGGTCTCTTCACGCCGTTTCAAGCATGATATTACACCCATGGACAACTCGAGCGAGGCAATCTATCGGCTTAACCCCGTAAGCTTCCGCTATAACACCGAGATCGAACCCAGTTGTCCGCTCGCTTTCGGTTTGGTTGCTGAAGAGGTGGAACAAGTCGATCCAGATCTGGTAACCCTCGACAAGGATGGCAAGCCTTTCAGCGTGCGATACGATCAGGTGAACGCGATGCTGCTGAACGAATTCCTCAAAGAGCACACGAAAGTATCGGCTTTAGAGGCGAAATTGGACCAGCAGCAGAAGAATTTCGAATCGAAGCTGTCCGAACAACAAAAGCAAATTGAAGCGCTCACTTTGGACCTGCAAAACGTGAACGAGAGGATAGGTAACGCTGCGCCGCAGCTGATCACCGACAAACTGTAAACGCAAATCGACCGTTTAGTTTGGTGTCCCCGGCATCGCTGAGGCCGGTGTCTCAAACGGAGGTATGAGCCGGGAATCATCGATCCCGGCTCCAGCTCTCCGTCGGGATTTTGTTCTCGACAAGTCGGCCGAAATTTCCAACGCTCGGCGCGGCATCATCGACAACAAATCTGAATTGGGGACAACGGCAGAAAGTACTCCCGGAACTTTCTTCCCCTTTTGAGATGAGCAGTGCCAGGGCCCAACAACCGGGCAACCCAAACCGAGAAAGATCTCCACAATGAAAATTCGACCATCGATTCAGACTCTCATCCCGCTCGTCTGCCTTCTGCTCGAAGCAACGGCGCAAGCAATTATTCCGCCGCCTGACGGCGGCTATCCGGGATTTACCACGGCAGAAGGAACGAAGGCGCTTCAAAATCTCACTAGCGGCGTTGCGAATTCAGGACTTGGCTGGTATTCGCTTTTTACGAATAGTACTGCCAGTTACAATACGGGTGTCGGCGCAGCGACGCTCGTGTTGAACAACGGCGATGAAAACACAGCTACGGGTGCCGGCGCACTTTTCCTGAACACAACTGGCACCGGCGACACTGCGACTGGCGCTTTCGCACTCTTGTTCAACGATAGCGGCCTGGCAAATACTGCCGTCGGAGATCAATCGCTGTACAGTAACACAGAGGGCGATTTTAATACCGCCACAGGTTTTTTTGCGCTTCATGACAACGTCAGCGGCGCCGGCAACACTGCTCATGGTGCAAGTGCGCTCCTCCACAATACCACCGGAAGTTTGAATACGGCCGTTGGCGGCAACACACTCTTTAGTAACACTACAGGAGACGAGAACACGGCGATGGGCGCCAATGCGCTTTCGAGCAACACCACAGGCTTCCGCAACACAGCGAACGGAGTTAATGCCCTCCAGCATGCGACCGTCGGCCAAGATAACACCGCGACTGGCCATTTATCGCTTGGCAGCACTACAAACGGCACGAGCAACACGGCTATGGGTTCTAGCGCGCTCCTAAACAACACCGAAGGCTCGTCCAATACGGCTGTTGGCGCAATTTCGCTTGGCGACAACGTCACTGGCCTCTCCAACACGGCTTTCGGGGACACTGCGCTTAGGCATAATACGATTGGCAGCAGGAACACAGCAATCGGTACGAACGCACTACAGAAGAATGTTAGCGGCGCCGGTAACATAGCAGTGGGTTACGAATCCGGAGATTTGGTAGTTACGGCCAGTAACGTGATTAGTATCGGTTCTGCAGGTGCAGATGTGGATAACAGCTGTTACATCGGAAACATTTGGCAAGAAGATGGCGGCTCCCAAGCCGTCTATGTGAATGCATCCGGCAAACTTGGTGCCCAGGTTTCTTCACGCCGCTTCAAGCATGACATCAAACCGATGGAGCACTCAAGCGAGGTCATCTATAGCCTGAACCCGGTGAGTTTCCGCTACAACACCGAGATCGAACCAACTTGTCCCATGGCGTATGGATTGATCGCCGAAGACGTGGAACAAATCGATCGAGATCTGGTGGCGCATGATAAAGACGGCCGCGCTTTCAGCGTTCGCTACGATCAGGTAAACGCAATGGTGCTCAACGAATTCCTGAAGGAGCACCGGAAAAACGAGCAACAAGAAGCCACCATCGCGCGCCAGCAAAAGCAAATTGAGGCCCTTGCTGCCGGCCTACAGAAGGTGAGCGCCGACCTCGAATTGAGCAAGCACACTCCGCAAGTCGGCTCGACTCATCGCGATTAGGCTCACGTCTGACACAGATGCCCTACAGGATCCGGCCATCAGGGTCATGGCGGAACTTGTAATTCTAATTCTGTTTGCTTGACGAATTCGATCCGACTTGTGAGTTTCGAATCATGAACGTGGAATACACGGATGCGCCGCCTGCTCCGCCGAAACCGACGACAGGCGACAAGATGCCGTGCCCGTATTGCGGGCACCTTCTGCCGAAAGACGCGGAACGCTGTGACCGGTGCGATTGGGTCCGCGGCGCGACGCAAACCGCGGAAGGCAAAGCCAGTGACGCTGTCGCCGTGATGTTCAGTATCGTTCCCGGCCTGGGACACATCTATAAGGGACACATCCTCGCTGGAATTCTTTGGATGATTGGGGCTATTCCGGTTGGAATCTTTGTTTTGCTTGCTGCGTTCGCCTCTGCCGGGTGGGGACTGGGGCTCTTTTTCTTCTATCTCGCCGCAGCGATGCTTCACGCCTACGGGATCGACGACCGCGTGGTTCCACCAAAAGAGGACGAAGGCGAGGAGTATTAGGCGTATTGGAAACTTGGATCATAAATCGTTATATCGTGAATCGATTCACGTATTTCGATCTTTGTCTCACGTCGTCTCTGTGAGCGCGGCGTGAATTTCTTCGAGTATATCGCGCATGCCGTAACGGAATTTCCAATTTGGATAATGCGCCTGGAATTTTCGCACGTCGCTGATCCACCAGATGTGATCGCCGACGCGAGCGGTTTCCTCGTAGCTCCAGTTTAATTTGTTGCCGCTGATCTGTTGGCACATCTCGATCGCTTCGAGCATGGAACAGTTGCTGTGCCGGCTGCCACCGATGTTGTAGACCTCCCCTGCGCGTGGCGCTCGAATGAATTCGGCGAACGCTTCGACCAGATCGAAGCTGTGAATATTGTCCCGGACCTGTTTTCCTTTGTACCCGAAAATCCGATACGCCCGGCCGGTTACAGCGCAGATCATCAGGTAAGAGAGAAAACCATGCAGCTCGGTGCCAGCGTGCGCGGGCCCGGTGAGACAACCGCCACGAAACGAAACGGTCGGCATTCCGAAATATCTTCCATATTCCTGGACAAGAACGTCGGCGGCAACTTTAGACGCGCCAAAAAGCGAATGTTTGGTGTAATCGATGCTCATCGTCTCCGAGATACCGGGGCCGTATTCATGGCCCGGCTCTATGTCCCAACGTTTCTCGAGTTCGCGCAGTGGCAAAGCATTCGGTGTGTCGCCATAAACCTTGTTCGTCGACGTGAAGATGAACGGGGCGTCGGGAGAAAATGTTCGCGCAGCTTCAAGCAGATTCAGCGTGCCGTTTGCATTGATTGTAAAATCAGTCTGCGGATCGCGCGCAGCCCAGTCGTGTGACGGTTGCGACGCGGTGTGCACGATCGCTTCAATTGTGCCGCGATGCTGTTTGAACAAATCCATGAGTGCGGCAGTGTCGCGGATATCGAGCTCGTGGTGTTGGTAATCGCGGACTTTCGCGATCAAGTCGTCACGCGTTTTTTTCGTGGAAGCTTCGGCGCCAAAAAATTCCGCGCGCATATCGTTGTCGATCCCA
Source organism: Candidatus Udaeobacter sp. (assembly GCA_036522635.1). Taxonomy (GTDB): domain Bacteria; phylum Verrucomicrobiota; class Verrucomicrobiia; order Chthoniobacterales; family UBA10450; genus Udaeobacter. The sequence continues at coordinate 4,749 of DATDFM010000147.1, forward strand.
ACGACCCGCACACCATCTCTCGCGAAACGCCGCACGCTTTCCGAGCCAATCAATCCCGCGGAACCTGTAATGATGATCGTGCGCATCATTTTGCATCAATGTGAGCACACTCTGGGGAGCGCCCGCGCCCTCGCGTGTGGGGCTTGGCGCCATCGCCAGGCGTAATTGAATCATTGTTTACCGAGGGAAGCGTATTCGGCGAGCGCGTCGAAAACGGCACCGGAGGGCGCGGGCGGTCTCCAATCACAGCTATTCGCCAATCATCCATGTCACATCGCCGGCGATAGGATTCACTCGCGCGGCCGGAAATTGCAGATCGCCTGCGAGCACACGCTCGATTAACTGAGGATTTTTCGATGCGCCGACCAGAAACAAAATGTGCCGTGCATGATCGATCAACGGGAATGTGAACGTCAATCGCCACGCGTTCAATTTGGGGACAAAGTTTGCGACGACGCGACGGGTCAGTTCGTCCAAAGCAGAGGTACCGGGAAAGAGCGATGCCGTATGACCATCGTCGCCGAGGCCTAAAAGAATCAAATCGTGTTTATAGATTGGCTCACCGCGCTTTGCAGCCAATGCGCTCAACTCGTCTTCGTACTCTTGTGCGGCAATTTGCGGATCAATTTCGCCGCGCATACGCATGATCGATCTGTCCGGAACGGCCGCAGGCACAAAAAGATTTTCGCGGGCCATTCGAAAGTTGCTTTCTGGATTATCCGGTGGAACGCAACGCTCGTCTCCGAAGGTGAAGCGAACCGACTCCCACGGAAAATCACGCGTCTCCGCCGCGATATGGGCATAAACCGGCGCTGGTGTGTTCCCACCCGACAGGGCGACGCGAAATTCGTTACGCTCGGTAATAGCCTTGCGCGCATGCTCGAGAATCAAACCAGCAGCGTCAGCAACGAAATCTTTGGTCCTGACTACGTTCGGAGCAGCTTTCATTCAGGCGACCACCAAACTGATGATTTTGTATTGTGTCCCGCAAAGGCCGGACTTTGGGACTTCGCGGAAAGCGGATCGCATTAAACCGCGCAGTGCGACTGGCCGCGTTTTTGGAGATAGCGTTGATGATATTCTTCGGCGCGCCAGAACGTTGGAGCCGGTTCGATCTGCGTCACGATCGGGCGATTAAACCGACCGCTCTTGTGCAATTTTTCTTTCGAAGCGATAGCGGCGGCCTGTTGTTCGGGCGAATGATAGAAAATCGCAGAGCGATATTGAGTTCCAACATCCGGCCCCTGCCGGTTCAACGTAGTGGGGTTATGGTTGGACCAGAAGACATCAAGCAGTTGGTCATAGCTGACTTGCGATGGATCGAATTCGACCTGTACCACCTCGGCATGTCCGGTCTTGTCAGTGCAAACATCCTGATACGTCGGATTTTGCTGTGTGCCGCCGGCATACCCGACGCTGGTCGACAAAACACCTTTTACGTTGCGGAATGCTTCTTCCACGCCCCAAAAACACCCCGCACCGAATGTCGCTTTCTCGCTTTGCATGGGAACACGATGAAACCATTGCGCCATGTGCGCAACCAAATGCTTGCCGACGTGGGGACTTGACTTGCGTGGACTCGCAGCATTTTCATGGCCCTTAAGTCCAATGGCGCGCCAGTATGATCGCTGCTATTGGAAATGCCTTAACCTCAATGAACAACTCCCCCACTACACTTCAACAGATTCGTCCGCAGCTTCCTGTGCGGCTCTTCAACGGATTTGGAGCGCTGCTGGAAAAAACGCGGATCCAGTCGACACGACTGCTGGCGACGGACCTGGTCGAGACCGCGAAGCGGCGGTCCGGCCTGGATGATTTTGGTGAGGGAGAGTTTCGCGTTGCGCTCTCGCGGTTGCTCGACTCATGCCAGGATGAGGCACAGCTCAATCTGATCGGCAAAATCGCTCTGAAAACCGATGTTCTGGACACTTTGTGTGTGCGGCTGCAAATGGAATGGGACCGGCAGCTCTACCCGGAGATTACGCGCCAGGAAATCTGCGAACCGCTCTTTATTTTAGGGTTGCCTCGCAGTGGCACGAGCGTGTTGCATCGATTGCTCGCAGCAGACCCGGAACATCGATCTCCTCTGATGTGGGAAGTCAGATCGCCATCTCCGCCGAGTCGCGACGATGAAAAACGCCGAATTCAACGCGCGACGCAAAGTTGTAATTTTTTTAACTGGCTGGCACCGACATTCCGTTATGCGCACACGGTCGGCGCAGAAGTTCCGCAAGAGTGTGTCAGCCTCATGACTCCGACGTTTTTGAGCGATCAGTTCGACGCGATGTATTATGTTCCGTCATATCGCACCTGGTTTTTCCGGCAGGAGTTGCGGCCAGCGTACGAATATCATCGTCGATTTCTTCAACATTTGCAGTTTCGGCGAACTGCTCGCCGGTGGATCCTGAAGGCGCCTACTCACATGTTTGCCCTGCCGGCATTGCTGTCCGTCTATCCGGATGCCCGGTTTGTTCAGACCCACCGGACGCCAGTCGATGCGATGGCATCAGTCTCAAGTCTGGTGACAATTCTGCGCAGGGCGTTTAGCGACGCGGTGGATCCTTTCCTTGTATGTCGCGAGGCAATCGATTACTGGTCCGAAACGGTCAATAAATTCCTGGGACAGCGCGATCGCCTCGTGGACAACCGGATCTGCGACATTCGATACGATGAGATTCGTCGCGACCCCTTTCACGCAGTTCAACGGATTTACGAATTTTTCGGCTGGTCACTGTCACGGGACGCAGAACAGAACATGCGCGCCCTCATCGCCGGCCAGGCCAAGAGGGAATCCGCCAATCACCGCTACGATCTATCGCAATTTGGTGCGAATGCCGATGACGTGCTCAGCGCGTTCGCGCCATATTGCGAGCGATTCGGTTTATCGGAGTCGACTGACAAGCGGCAAAAATCCCCAACTCGTCGATCGTCTCATATGATCGAGCCGCAGCAGCTTGGACATGAGGTTTGAGGTTCTGCGTCTGATCCACGCCGATCATCCCAGTTTACCTGGACATTTCCCTGGCGCGCCTCTGGTACCTGGAGTCGTGATTCTCGACGAAGTGATCGCAGCGCTCGATCAATGGCAAGGGAATTCGCAGCTCAGCGGTATACGCAACGTGAAGTTCCTGGCGCCGTTGAAACCGGAGCAGCTATTCACGATTTCGTTTTCCGTGGCCAGTAACGACGCTGGCGAGGTCAGTTTTTGTTGTCGTGCAGAGGAACGCGTAATAGTCGAAGGTCGACTTGCAATCGTCTGGGGAGCAAAATAAAACGGTGAACGCGGCCGCATTTGACCCGCACATGTTTGAGGCCGGGCAGAGTGATCCCCGTCTGGCCGAGTGTCTCAAGGAATTTCCGGCGGCGATATTCAGCGAGCGCTTGTATCAGAGCATTGAGCTGATGGAGCGCTATAGCATCGAGCTCGCTGTCGATTTGTTAGGCCAATTGAATTTAACGGAATATCTGGGCACGTGGCGATCAGTTGAGGAGCTTTGCGGCGTCCTGAGTTTTCAACCGCAGTTCGGAGTTGCGTTACAGTGGATCCTGGCGCGCCTGCTGGATACCAGCTGCTTACAAATGCGAGATGATGGTGCAACTCGCTCGTATTCCTTGAGGAACGCTCCATGGGAACCCGACCTCAAACACTTTCGTGCCGTCGGGTTGAATATTGATCCTTCCAACGCAGCTACGTTGGATTTGTTGGACTATGCAGCAAGCGCTTATCCAGCTTCCGCGACGGGTCGGCAAAATGGCGATCACAACCTGTTCGGACCTCAGGGCGTTCCGCTTTGGCTTAACTATTTTGACAATCGCAATCTGACATACGCAGTAAACAACTGGGTGGCCGCTGCGGCTGCCGCAGATCGCCTCTCCTCACGGTCAGCGCTGCGAGTTGTCGAAATCGGCGCCGGCGCGGGCAGCGCCACGGAGATATTGCTGACAGTAATGAGTGAGCGCGGTCTTTTGAGGCGACTCGAGCGCTATGTTGTTACCGAACCAAACGCCTATTTCCGGCGCTGTAATCAACGCAAACTGACAAAGCGATATCCGAACCTGCCACTGGAATGGAGCGCACTCGACCTCGATTCACCATGGCGCGCGCAAGGGATTGGCTCCGAAGAGTTCGATCTCGTCTACGCTGTCAATGTGATGCACGTCTCGAAAAACCTGCTGTTTAGCTTAAAGGAAGCGCTCTCCGCCCTTGCTGCCGATGGCTGGCTGGTCATCGGGGAATGTGTGCGGCCTTACGATAACCAACCGATGTATCCCGAACTGATGTTTCAAATTTTAGACAGTTTTATCAATGTCGACACAGATCCCGAAATTCGTCCGAACCCAGGTTTTCTGACTGCCGAACAGTGGCGTGCCGCTTTTTTGCGAGCCGGCTTTCCACGCACGGAGATCTCGCCAGGTGTCGAACGAATTCGCGAGATTTATCCGCATTTTTTTACCGGCGCCATTTGCGGACAAAACACGGCAACCGCAAAATGATTTCAGAAGTTGTAAGCCCCAAACGTTCGGAAGCAGATCGCTGGGTGAGTGTCCCGGAGCGCGGGACACCAGTTTCGCTGGAAGTGATCGCCTGGGTTGCGAAGCGGGTCGGCCGAACCACAGCCAGGCTCCTGTTGTATCCGATAACCGCCTACTTTCTGCTCACCGCACATACAGCGCGTCGCGCGTCGCGCGAATTCCTCAAGCGGGCGCGTGGTTCAGCCCGTTGGTGGAACGTGCTACGTCACTTTTATTATTTTGCCGCTACGATTTTGGACCGCGTTTATTTTTTACGTGGCGAATTTGACCGGTTCCACGTCACAATTCACGGGAAAGAAGTATTGCAACGCCAAAAGGAAAACGGGAAGGGTTGCATTTTGTTAGGCTCTCACCTGGGAAGCTTTGAGGCGTTGCGCGCACTTGGGGTGACTCAGGGCGGCTTTTCGCTCAAGGTGCTAATGAACACTGCACATAATCAGAATATCAGTCGGTTCTTCGATGGACTAAATCGCACGATCGCCGAGACCGTGATCGCACCGGACCGGCCTGATACATTGATTAGAGCCAGAGAGAGCCTGGATGCGGGCTCCTTTCTCGGGATGTTAGGCGATCGCGTTTTCGGTGCAGACAAGACAACGCGGTGTGACTTCCTTGGAGCGCCTGCCATTTTGCCGGCGGGCCCAATTCTACTCGCTGCCATGATGCATTGCCCCGTTGTTTTGTTCTTCGGTCTGTACCGAGGCGGAAATTCTTACGATATTTATTTCGAACATTTTGCCGACCACATCGTATTGAATCGGGAACATCGCGCCCAGGAGATTCAAGTGTGGATGCAACGGTATGTTGCGCGTCTGGAGCATTATGCGCGAATGGCGCCTTACAACTGGTTCAACTTTTATTCATTCTGGGATTAAACGCGCCAAGTTGAAACTAAACAGTTCAAACGTCACAGGGTCATCCTGAGCGGAGCGAAAGCGAAGTCGAAAGACCCTGCGGCGTCACGTAAGATAACGCAACGGGTTTTCTCGACTTCGCGCGGAATGACATCGGTTTGTAACTTTCAAAGCCTACTTTGATCTCATGTCGATCAACAAAGCAGAAATTCGCACACTAATTCCCCACTCCGATCTGATGTGTCTACTGGATGAAGTGGTGCAGTGGGATGATCGATCGATCGCGTGCGTTAGTAACACCCATCGCGATCCCGCAAACCCGTTGCGCCGGCGCGGGCATTTGTCCGCGGTGCACGCTTTCGAATATGGTGCACAAGCGGCGGCAATTCACGGCGGTTTGCGGGCGCGCGCTGCGCGTAACGTTGCGCCACCCGGATATCTGGCCGCGTTGCGGGACGGACGCTTGCACGTAACCCGATTGGATTTCATTCATTTGCCACTTCGGATTTCGGCGACACGTGTTTACGGCGAAGGCGCAAACACGGTTTACGAGTTTGTTGTTTCCGCCGCGACAGTTCTTCTAGCAGAAGGCCGGGTGACGATCATCGAACGGCCCTGATGCGCTATCGGATCCTGCCCGTGGTCGTCCTCGTCCGGCTCCGAGTACCAGGACGATTCGGTTACATCACGATCCCGCCGTCCACGCATAGTACCTGGCCGGTGATATAAGCGGCTTCCGGTGACGCGAGGAATGCCACCGCCGCGGCAATTTCCTCGGGTGTCCCGGTCCTGCCGAGTGGGATTTTGCTGTGGATTGTATCCTTAACTTGATCGGATAATCCGACTGTCATGTCGGTCATGACAAAACCCGGCGCTACGGCATTGACTGTGATGTTGCGGCTGGCCAGCTCGCGTGCGAGCGATTTAGTGAGCCCGATCAAACCTGCTTTGCTTGCCGCGTAATTTGTCTGCCCGGCGTTGCCCATCAAACCGATCACAGAACTAATATTGATAATGCGGCCATTGCGCTGCTTGGTCATCGCTCGAACTAGTGCGTGGATAAAACTAAACGCGCCTCGCAAATTGGTGTTAATGACGGCGTCCCAATCTTCAATGGACATGCGCATCGCAAGCGCATCGCGTGTCACACCAGCATTGTTCACCAGGATATCGGTCCGGCCAAAATCTGTCAGAATCTGAGCAGCGAATTTTTGAACGGCCTCATGATGCGCAACATCGATGGCGTACGCTTTTGCCGATTCATTCCGCAATCCATTGATTTCGTCAGCAATGTTTTTTGCGTTCTCCTCCGTTCGACTCACGCAGGCGACACGCGCGCCCTCATTCGCCAAACGCAAAGCAATTGCACGACCGATGCCTCGTCCAGCTCCTGTGACCACCGCAACTTGACCTTCAAATCTCATGTCGTTGTCCACTTGTAACTACTACTGCACACGAATAAACACTAATTTGTTGCCTGCCTCTTCGGCTGGCACCTCGGCGTAGCCGTGGCGCCTGCACTCTGCCGTGTACTTTGTTCCGGCAATCTCACACACACCGACGGCCAGTTTGATCTCGACAATTTCGTCAGCTTTTTGCGACGCTGCGTTTATGAAAGTAACCACCCCAGTAATTCAGGTAATCCTCGCGATTTTTACCATTGGATTTTTGCCGAAGGTACAAGCGGTTGTTCCGGCACCGGATGGAGGTTATCCCGGTGGCAACACAGCGGAAGGGCAAAATGCGCTCTTGAATCTTACCACCGGGGGATTCAATACGGCGCTCGGTTTTCTGTCGCTGAAGACTGACGCCACCGGACAACTGAACACGGCAGTCGGCGCGGGGACGCTTCTTGCCAACACTTCAGATAACAAACCTTTTGCCTGCTGGCATCAACCATTCAAACAACGGTTAGACGTTCGTCGCGGCAAACCTTTACAGCTATTCGACTCCTCCGTAGCGGCGCTGGCGCCGCCCAAATTCTTCCACCGCAGCGATTAGATCCTGTTTTTTGAAGTCAGGCCATAGTTTTGGCGTCATGTACATCTCCGTGTAGGAAGTTTGCCAGAGTAAAAAGTTTGAAAGGCGCATTTCACCGGAAGTGCGAATGAGTAAATCCGGATCGGGATAATATCGCGTGTAAAGATGTTTGCTGAACATCGCGACATCGATCATAGCCTTGTCGATGTGACCAAGTTCGATGGCGCGGAGCAAACTTTTGATGCCGTCGATAATTTCAAGTCTGCCGCCATAACTAAGTGCCAAAACGAGTGTGAGACCATCATTGACTGCAGTTTGCTCGATACTCCGGTGAAGTTGTTCCTGGGCGCTCTGTGGCAGATCAGTTAACCGGCCGATCGCCTGAAGGCGTACATTCTTCTCGAGCAATTCCGGCGTTTTCTCCTTCAAAAATTTTTCCAACAAACGCATCAACGCAATAATTTCAGCTTTCGGTCGCTGCCAGTTCTCGGCCGAAAACGCGTAGAGGGTCAGGTATTCGACTTTCAGGTCGCCACAACCTTCAACGCATTCTCGAACGGCTTGAGCGCCAGCTTCGTGGCCTTTGATGCGAGGCAGGCCGCGCGACTTCGCCCAGCGGCCGTTACCATCCATGATTATGGCGATGTGACGAGGAACAGTCTTAATGCTCGAAGACATCGGGGCCGCTTAACTTCTGGAATTTAACAGTTCTAAGCAAATGGTAGCCGCGGCAAATCCGAAATCCGAATGTCGAACCTCGAAGGAATGACGAATGGCAATAGGACGAAAGATTACCAGCTCGCGATGAGTGATTCGGCATTGGGCTTCATTCGTCATTCGGCATTCGTGCTTCGTCATTCCGCCGTAGCCCAAGCGAGCAGCGAATCACAAAATAATCGTCTCCCCCCGCGCGGGGCCGACGCTCACCATGGAAAGTTTTGCACCGGCCAGTTCGGAGATATACCTGACATATTTTTTAGCGGCCGAAGGGAGCTGCGAAAATTTGCGAGCAGTGTTTATGGATGTGTTCCAGCCCGGAACCTCTTCATACACCGGTTCGCAATTGGCTAATTGAGTTGCATCACACGGCGGAACATCCAAGCGCTTTCCGTGCAGGTGATATCCAACACAAACGCGAATCGGATCAACCTGATCTAACCCATCCAGATTGGTGATCGCGATCTCGTCGATGCCATTGATCATGCCCGCATAACGAGTCGCCACAGCATCGAACCAACCGCAGCGCCGTTTGCGTCCTGTTGTCGCGCCAAATTCGCGCCCGAGATTGTGAAGCCTCTGCGCGAATGGCGCGTCTTCTGTAGGCAATGCGCCATCTCCTACCCGCGTTGAATAAGCCTTCATTACGCCAACAACACGATCCATGCGATGCGGCGGCACGCCGGTGCCAGTGCACGCACCGCCGGCTGTCGTGTTTGAGGAAGTCACATATGGATAGGTGCCATGGTCGATGTCGAGAAATGTTCCCTGCGCGCCTTCGAACAAGATTTGTTTGCCCTTGTCCATCGCACGGTGCAGGTACACCACCGTATTTATGATGTAAGGCCGCAATTTTTCTCCAGCGGCGAGATATGCTTCATTCACGTCGCGAAAACTGATGGGCTTTGCACCGAGCGCCTGAAGGATTCTGTTGTTCTCGATGATTTTGGCCTGCAATTTTTTCGAGAACACAATCGGCTGCATCAGGTCACACATGCGCAAACCAGTGCGCGCTGCCTTGTCCCCATAGGCTGGGCCAATTCCCCGTTTGGTAGTGCCGATTCTGCCGCGGCGCAGTTCGCGCTGCTCGTCGAGCATGCGGTGATACGGTAGAACGAGATGCGCGCAATCACTGATGAGCAGATTCTTGTCAATGTTGACGCCCAATTTCCGCAAGCCATCCATCTCGGCCACAAGCGCGACTGGATCGATAACGACACCGTTTCCGATTACGCAGATTTTGCGATGGCGCAGGATACCCGACGGAATCAAATGCAGCACGTATTTCATTCCGCGGTGTATGACTGTATGGCCGGCATTGTTGCCGCCCTGACTGCGGACAACGACATCAGCCCCTGCCGTCAATACATCGATAATCTTGCCTTTGCCCTCGTCGCCCCACTGCATTCCCACCAAAATTGTGTTGGCCATATGAATCGAAAGTCGGCCCGCTTGCATCGCTGGTCGAAGCACTGCGGGTAGGCAAAAAATTTTCCCGACGCATCCTTTGGGACACAGTCGGGACTTGCCCATAGATAATAAGTTGGCGGCATCGCTGCGCAACAAATTTTGCAATTCATTGAACACAACGCGGCTCATGCCGCTGAATGGCAGGGAACGCCGTGCTGCGTCGCCCGGACCGGGCAACGCGCTGTCCCTACCGCTTATCTTCCAGAGGGAGTAGGGCTCGGCGCCTCCCGTCCGGATTCCATCAATGTGGGCCGAATCGGGCCCAAACCTTCGATGTTTGTACCTCGCGACCTGGAGGAATGGGACGAACTCCTTTGCTCCGCTGGTGTTTCTCTTTTCACCGGTCTGGGAGTTTCAGCAAAAGTTGGATTCGGCACGGGAGCGCTCTGGACGTCCGTCTCGCGTGTTTTGTTCGATTGCGAACCAGATCGCTCATGTCCCCCTTCCGCGGCGCGTGCTCCAGCCGATCGCATTTCTTCCAGCGTGAGTGTAGTGGGGACGGACTTCTTCTGGCGCGCCTTTTTATGTGGAGCTGGTGTCGAAGATTCTGAAGCAACCTGTTCAGCAGGGGCCGGTGTTCTTGCGGCACGCTCGGGTTTCTTTTCGCGAGCAACGATGACTTCCTGCGCATGTATCGTCGCCGCGAAAATCAGGCTGCAGAGCACTGCCCACAAAAATCCCTTCAGCATGATGCCGCCTGACAAACGAGTTAACCCATTCACAAGCCCTCGTTCATGAGACGTTCCGAATTCAACCAGCAGGGCGCTGCTGCACCCGAATGACCGGCAACGGAAAACGCAGCCGCAACTCGTTTTCCAGATAAATTTCGACGTGATGCATGCCGTACTGCTGAAATTGCACACCGCCAAAATAATGCACATTCGTCGCGTGGCCTTCCATCTCCTTGAGCGCAAACTCAACCTCCGCCTGCGCCACTACCTGCTGTTCGTCCACACCTATGAGGCGGGATTTTTGACGAAATTTGCCCGACCCGCTGCACCAGCGCGTCCAGATGCAAAGCTTAAGATAATTAATCGGCAACGACGGCGCCGGGATCACACTCAGCACCCCGACCAGGGTTTGCATGCCATTGACTTCACAGCGGACGTCCTCGCAGATCACTGCGCTTTGCAGATCGGGAAGAATAACGTTCGGTTCCATCTTAGCTGATCACAGCATCCCACGGATCAACAGCGTCAACAATCCGAGACCGAGTACGATCCGGTAAACTGCAAAAGGCACGAATCCCCGTGCGCGCACCCAGTTCATGAACCATGCGACGACGGCAAGCGCGACGAAGAATGACACCACAAATCCAATCGCAAGTACAACCCATTGGTGCGGAGTGATCGCGAGCGGCGCAATCTCCACTTCGTGATGGTGCGGCATCACGCTCTTCAGAAATTCGTATCCCACTGCGACCGCCATTGTCGGCATGGACAAGAAAAATGAAAATTCAAGTGCCGCCGGACGCGACATTCCTGCGATTTGTCCGGCAGAAATCGTCGACATAGAACGCGACGTGCCCGGGAAAACAGCGGAGAGAATTTGCGCGGCTCCGATCCAGATTGCCTGCGGCAGCGTCATCTCCTCCATATGCATCGTTCGTGGCCGGGTAAAAACGGCATCAACGATCCACATAACAATGCCACCGATGAGCAGCGCCAAAGCCATTACCCAGAGATTTTCCAGGTTCTTGCCAATGACTTTTGCGAGAAGCCACGCTGGAATTGCGGTCACAACAAATGCGATAATCGTGAGACTCAATGGGTGGGTAAAGATGGTGCGATTGCCGCGTTCGCCCTTCGGAAATGTGCTGACAAACTTCATAATCCGACTCCAAAAATAAACGGGTAAAGCGAGAATGGCTCCGAGTTGGATCACTATAGTGTACATTTTCCAGAACCCATCCTGGAGGTCGATATGCAACAGTGCTTCGCAGATGCGCAGATGTGCGGTGGAACTCACAGGAAGAAATTCAGTCAGGCCCTCGACGATGCCCAGGAATACGGAGAGTAAATAATCGTACATGTTTTCGACCGTTAAATCGTTGAAAAGTTAGATAGTTAAATCGGCGGATAGTTTGAAGTCTGAATTGGCTAGGGACCGATTTTGACGTTTTAACCCTTCACTTGTTTAACCATAAAACCGAGGGAGCGCTTCGCGTTCCGCGATCACACCGCCTCCGCCCCTCGTTCACCAGTTCGGATACGGACCGCCTCTTCCACTTCAGTTACAAAGATTTTGCCGTCGCCGATTTTGCCGGTCTTGGCTTTTTCAAGAATCGCTTCCACAGCGCGCTGCGCGCGATCGTCGGTGATCACGATTTCGAATTTAATCTTTGGAAGGAAATCGACCGTGTACTCAGTACCGCGATAGATTTCGCTGTGTCCCTTTTGCCGGCCAAATCCTTTGACCTCACTAAGAGTCATTCCTTCGACGCCTGCGGCCATTAACGCTTCACGCACCGGCTCGGCTTTGAATGGCTTAATAACGGCCTCAATTTTCTTCACGGCGCGATATTAAACCCGGCTGGATTGGAAATGGCAAGCGGCGTGTGCTGAATGTGATAGCCGAAATTGTCGATGCCAGCCAGCGCAAACCGCACCTCTGCTTCGGCGGCATCACCGGCGGCACAGCTGACGGAGTATGAATTTAGCTCGACACGTTGGAGTGATTTTTCGGACCTTATGGGCAATGAACACAACAATTCGACTGGTCTTTAGAATGACACTGGCATTCCTTTCTGCCGCCGGTGTTGGATCGAGAGTGCAAGCAGTTGTCCCGCCGCCGGATGGCTGCTATCCGGCCTTCACAACCGCGGAGGGGTGCAGCGCCCTTTCTCTGCTCACCACCGGTGCCGGAAATACAGCGGTTGGTTGGCGCTCGCTGTTTTCGGCGAGTACCGCCAGCTTCAATACCGGCATTGGAGCCGGAGCGCTGGCCCTTAACAATGGGGAGTCCAATACCGCAGTTGGCGCAGCGGCGCTTTTGCTCAACACAAGCGGTTCACAGAATGTGGCCGTTGGAACGGACGCGATGGTTTTTAATTTGGCCGGCCAAGACAACACGGCAGTGGGTGCCTTTGCGCTCAACAACAACACTTCCAACCAAAACACAGCTCTTGGATCGAACGCCCTTTTCAGTAATACGTTAGGTATCGCCAATACCGCCATCGGAGCCTTCGCGCTGGCGAGTAATAACGGCGGGCAGGCCAATACTGCGATCGGTGTTCAGGCCCTGTCTGGCAACATTAACGCCAACTCCAACACAGCGATGGGTGATTCCGCGCTTTCCGCCAACACTACGGGCACCGGCAATACAGCCATCGGAAGTACCGCGATGGCGCACAGCGCGACCGGTAGCGGCAATGTCGCCCTGGGTAACAATGCCGGAATAAATGTTACTACGGCAAGTAACGTCATCTGCATTGGTAGCGTCGGCAAAGACCTGAACAACAGCTGCTTCATTACCAGCATTCATGGCGTTCAGACGCAAAATGCTAACGCCATACCAGTGGTCGTCGATTCCGATAACCAGCTCGGCACGGTCAGTTCCTCACGCCGGTTCAAAAAAGACATAGAGGTCATGACCAAAGATAGCGAGGCCATCCTGGCGCTTAAGCCGGTCACATTTCATTACAAGACCGATAAAACGAATACACCACAATTTGGCTTGATCGCTGAAGAAGTAGCCAAGGTCAATCCGGACCTGATCGTGCGCGATGAGAACGGTGAGATCTATACCGTGCGTTATGACGCTGTGAACGCCATGTTGCTGAATGAGTTTTTAAAAGAGCACGATGCCTTTCTGGAAGAACAGAAGAAAGTACAAAACTTGGAAGCAGCGCTTGCCGCAGTAAACGAGCGGCTAAAGGAACAAGATGCAAAGATCGAAAAGGTCAGCGCAGGAATCATGACAAATACGATGGAGCCGCAAGTTGCCCGGGTTCCTTAATAACTTGGAACGATAAGATTCTGGAAGCGCACGCGCCTCGCGTGCACATTTGAAAGCCTGGTCGTTGCTTGGCATCCGTTGCAGCGGCGCCCTCGCCGAAATGCCCTACGCAATCAAAGGGACAAATGATCATTCCAAAGTCCGCGGTGCACCCGGTCTTCCGTTACGCTTTCCGCCCGAATTTTTTCTCCAGTTCGGCCAGCGAAATCTGTATCATCGGCGGTCGGCCGTGAGGACAACAGTAAGGTAAGTCGCACTCGAGCAAATGCCGGGTCAATTTCTCTAGCTCACGATACCGGCTCGGCCTTGAATGGCTTGACGATGGCCTTGTTTTTTTACTGCGCCAGATTAGAAGCATCGTCGTAAATCGCAAGTACCCGAATGCTAATATTGCGATCAGCTTTCAGTGGGACCTTTTGTTCTCGCCAAGCTGTCCTAGGCTGTTCCAGACTTGAGGACTATGGAAATGTCAATTGAAATCAAATCAGCCCAACAAATTCGCGCGCTGCTAATTGCCATCATGGCGGCCTTCATTGCACTTCCGATCGCGTATGCAGTCAGTCCACCCCCGGACGGTGGTTATCCTGGCGGCAACACGGCGGAAGGGCAAACCGCCCTTTTCAGCCTCACCACTGGCGGCTTCAATACCGCGATCGGCTTCTTTTCACTCAGAAGCGACACGACTGGCGCCTATAACACCGCGACCGGCGCCGGAGCACTCCTTGCAAACACCGCAGATCAAAATACGGCCACTGGCGCCGGGGCGCTTTTAAGCAACAGCACGGGCGGCTTCAACACGGCCAATGGATCGTTCGCCCTTTTGTCGAATACCACTGGCGAGAGCAACACCGCCATTGGGGTAGATGCCCTTTACTCCAACACTATCGGCAGTAACAACACGGCCACCGGCTTTGCCGCGCTCGACTTTAACACCACAGGTAGTTCTAATACGGCTGTCGGTACCAGTGCGCTGCTTCTTAACACCACCGGCAACCACAATACCGCCACTGGCTTTCAGGCGCTTTTTACCAACAGCGGCGCAAGTGACAACACAGCGTATGGATATCAAGCACTCTTACATTCCATCGGCGGCGGGAACACGGGCGCCGGTGATCAGGCGCTCTTGAGCAACAGCGACGGTCAGTACAACACGGCCAGCGGTAACGGTGCTCTTTTCAGCAACACTCACGGCACCGATAACACGGCTAACGGGGCGTTCGCTCTTCAGGCCAACACGACCGGCAACGGTAATATCGGCTTGGGCGCCAACGCAGGCGGTAATGTCACCACGGCCAACAATGTTATTTGTATCGGCACATCAGGTGCCAACGTGAACGACAGCTGCTACATTGGCTCGATCTTCGGCCAAGCCTCTTCCGGAGGAATTTCCGTGTCAGTTAATTCCGACGGCAAACTTGGCACGACTGCCTCTTCGCGCCGATTTAAGAAGGAAATCAAAGCAATGGATCAGACTAGCGAAGCGATTCTGGCCCTTAAGCCAGTGACGTTTCACTACAAGAACGATACCAGCAATGCACCGCAATTTGGATTGGTTGCCGAGGAAGTAGCCGAGGTAGACCCCAACTTGGTCGTGCGTGACAAGGAAGGAAAACCCTACAGCGTGCGCTACGACCAAGTGAACGCGATGTTGCTAAACGAATTTCTCAAAGAGCATAAGGCTTTTCTCAAAGAACAGAAGAAGGTACAGAGACTTGAAGCAGCGCTCACGGTGGTGAACCAACGCTTACGAGAACAAGATGCAAAAATCGAACAAGTCAGCGCAGGAATCGCGACAAATACCACCGGGCCACAAGTAGCACGAGTGCCTTAACAGCTGAGCCACTTATTGGAAGCGCTAAAGTTCTGGGGAGCGCACGCCTGTAGCGTGCTGGCGAATGCATTCTGCATTCATGAACTTTTTAAAGAGTGTTTCGGCAGAATGCCGAAACCAGCACGCTACAAGCGTGCGCTCCCCACCGTTATACTTTCCGTCCGAACTTTTTCTCCAATTCGGTTAGCGAAATCTGGATCATTGTTGGTCGGCCGTGTGGACAACAATAAGGCAGATCGCAGTCGAGCAAATCGCGGATGAGTTTTTCTACCTCAGGGTAACGCAGCGGATCGTTGGCTTTGACGGCATGACGGCAAACGGTTTTGGCGATCATTTCTTCGCCCAGACGCATCGCTGAAGCGTTGTTGCTGGCGCTCTTCAAATCGTCAATCACCTTGCGCATGAACTGCGCCGCGTCCGATACATCGAGAAAACTGGGAAGACTGTCGATTTTGAACGTGTCGGGGCCGAAACTCTCAATTCCGATTCCCATCCTTTGCAAGACCGCAAGATTATGTTCGATCCAATCGGCGTCCCGCGGCGACACGTCGAATGTCTGTGGCAAAAGTAACTTTTGCGTCGGGACGCCCTGCTGTTCCATTCTACGACGCAATTCTTCGAAAAGGACACGTTCATGTGCAGCATGTTGATCCACCAGTACCAGGCCGTTCGCATTTTCCATCAGAACATAGAGCTTGTTGAGCACGCCAATTATCTCGAATTGCTGCTGGGCGCGTGCTGTATCTCTATGTTGCGATTGTAGAGCAGATCCATCGGCCAGCGAATCGAGACCGCGTTGTGGCAGCAGGGATGCCTGGCCTTCAATTTGAGGCGCGCGTGCCAGGCAGGGGTCGGCAACCCCGGCGACGGGACCTAAGTGCGGCAATTGGCGATGCGTAGCCTCGGGCGTGGTTACCTCGGGTCGCAGGGTCAAATTAGGAGCAGTTTTACTGGGAACTGCGGTCGGTTCCGGCCGAACCGGCGCACGAAATTTTTCCTGCCACTCAGCCCGAGCTTGTTCCAATGTTTGCTGAATGCAATGAACCACGACCTCGCGTACGCCGGCGGGATCGCGAAAGCGCACTTCGCGTTTCGCCGGGTGAACATTCACATCGACACCGCCCGGATCGAGTTCAATAAAAAGAAACGTGACCGGGTATTGCCCTTTCATAAGCGCCGTGTGGTAGCCTTCGCGGATGGCCCCAGTGATGAAGCTGCTTTCAATGGCGCGGCCATTTACGAACACGAGTTGCTGGCTGCGGTTTTGTCGACTCAGACCTGCCTGACCAATAAAACCGCTGATTTTGATTTTCGCCGAGGCAGCGCCGTCCATTCCAACCAAGCGCCGCAGCAATTCGACACCGTACAGATCCCGAATCCGATCGCCAAGCGTGGCTGTACCGGGCAACTGGAACGAAATGCGATCGTCGCGCATCAACGAAAAGCCGATCTCAGGATGACCGATCGCTTGCAAATGAATTTGATGTTCGATGTTGCGGCTTTCAGTGTTCTCTGAACGAAGAAATTTCCGGCGCGCTGGCAGGTTGTAAAAAAGGGAGCGGACTTCAACCTGAGTGCCTGGCGCTTCGCCGCCGTCTCGCACCACGTCGATTTTGCCGCCATTAACGAGAATTTCGGTACCCGCTATTGCGCCCGCCCCACGTGTGGTCAGGCGGAATCGGGACACACTGGCAATACTGGGCAACGCTTCGCCACGAAAGCCAAGCGTAGCAACTGCTTGCAGATCGGTCGCCGATCGAATCTTGCTGGTTGCATGTCGCTCCAGTGAAAGCAGCGCATCATCCCGGTCCATGCCGCAGCCGTCATCGATCACCCGAACCAGCGAAATTCCACCGCGACGGATAATGACATCGATATTTCGCGCGCCTGCATCGAGGCTGTTTTCAACCAATTCCTTTACAACCGATGCCGGCCGTTCCACCACTTCGCCCGCAGCCACCTGGCTGGCCACTGTCTCTGAAAGCAAACGGATTCGGCCCATTTTTTTGAAGGTAGTGCATGCGTCCCGCTTGCAAAGCTTTAACGTCCGCAAGCGGGACGCATGCGCTACTCTTTGCGCAGCACCGTCTGTGGCCTTTGACTTGGATACGCCGCAGCCGTATTTTTCCCGGCGATGATCAACGTCACCGACAATGCTGTTCGACAGCTCCAAAGTTTGCTTTCACAGCGACCGGAAAAGTCGCAAAAAGGCTTGCGAGTAGAAGTGGCCAAAGGCGGTTGTTCCGGTCTGCATTACGAGATGACGCTTGGCGAACGAAAAGAAGGTGACGCAATAATCGAACGCGAGGGCGTGCAATTTTTTATTAATGACGAAAGCGTCTCCTACTTGCAGGGCGCGACCCTGGATTTCACCGATGGTCTGACCGGCACCGGTTTTCGGATCGTCAATCCAAACGCCTCGCGTACGTGCGGGTGTGGTTCGTCGTTTGAAACGGCGCGCTCAGCTTGAAACCGGGAATCATCGCGCGTTGAACTGATGGGCTACGACAGTCAATCGTACAATCCGTACGACGAACCGTACGCGCGTCCGCCCGAGCGGATCAATTATTTCGCGTGGACGGTTGCGATTTTGCTCCTAATTGGGTTCGCCCTGGCTGCCTGGCTCGGAAGTTTTTACATCTTCAATCAACCTGAGCGGCCTGACAGTTATCGAATCCTGCAAAAGCTGCATAAGATTGAACCGCCAAAGCGATTCGAATTAACGGCGGCGCCTCCTGGTGAATTTCTCAACGCAAGTCAGCTTTACGAGCGCTACGTGGGGATGGGCGCCGCGGAACTCGCTAAAAACAACGCTGAGCTGCTGCGCAATTACATCCGAAATTATCAGCAGGTCCGCGGCTTGGTTCCGTACGTAGTTGGCCGGTACACAATCATCGCAGTACGCGAACTCGGCCCGGCAGATGTGTTTCCAACTGGTATGGCAGCGCTGACCACTGCCGTTGATAGCGGCGAGTTGCTGATGGAACACGTTTACCCCGCCAAGCCTGAAGCCCTTCCTTTGATGAAGCAGACGCTCACCGTGGGATTGGAGGTAAAATTGGAGCGAACGCACGACGTTTCAGCAGTGATTCACGCAGAGCGATTGATTGACGGACGGATTTTGGTGACGTCGGTCCCCTTGTTGTACGGAAGCTACACGGTTACCCGCGGACTTGGCACGTTTCGGCTCGAACCACCGCCTAGTCTTAATCTCATCGCAGGCTGGCCTGTGTTTAAATCAGACGAACGCGCCTCTATTGAAAAACATCTGGCCGAATACCGAGAGAAAATGGCAGCAGCTCAAACGGGTCCAATCCCCATACCTGGCGCAAGCGCTACTCCGCCACCTGCTAAGAATGAACTCGTGCGTATTGAGCAAGCCCGGCCTGTTGCTCCACTGGCCATGACCCCACCAGTCGTTGCAAGCAATCAAAAGCTCGCGAACCCAACGCCAGCAGCAAAAGGCAAAAAGGGCAAAAAACAAAAGCTCGAATCTCCGCCGCCGGCAGCGGCTCCTTCGCAGGCTGTAATTGCTCAAAATAAAACCGCCCCAGCCGGCACCCCCATCACCGTCGCATCCGCCCTTGCTCCTCCGACAGCGTTAAACCTTCCTGTTGCGACGGTGGCGCCAGCATCGAAACCTCCCGGTGCGGGATCGGTGGCTCAGAGTTCACCAGTTACGGGCGCTACGCCCGTACCGGTTTTGCCTGCTCAACCTGCGCTGGCCGCTACTCCCAGTGTCGCTCTGGCTTCAAATGCCGGAGGCGGCAGTTGGAAAACTTTCGCGCCAGGCAAAATGCCTCTGGGAAGGCTGATCGCAACGGGCGACTTGAACGATGTGGCCGATCACGGACTCGCTGGTGAACGTGTTTACTTGAAAGGCCAGTTCGTGGTGAATTTTTCCGAAGCAAATAAAGCGGTGCTGCGTCCGCGTACGACACTGACAAGCAAAGTGCTGCACCTGGGTGGCGGTTCATCTACACGCATCATCGTAGAATTTCCGCGTGGTTACACTCCTCCACCGCAAGGCGCGGTGATCAGTCGGGACGAGACGCGACCTTATGAGATCACCGAAGTCCGCAAACAAGAGGACGGACAACTAAACGTGTTTGTGCGCGAGATCATGCAACCGAATTAGGCAGCCAGGGCGCGCTGCGCCGTGGGCACATCGCAGCGCGGTGTCCTTACGTGGGAGTTTAGTTGGTGCGTGAGCGCAGAATGACTTTGCCGTCGCTTATCTCAATCGTGCCAATATCATATGCGTTGCGTTGCTCAGTCACGTACTCGCGAAGGTGTCTGGAACTGTATTTCCAATCTAAGAAATCCGTCGGTACCTGCTGGCCATTGACCGTGAGGTGGCTGAACCGCGGGCTATCCGGTGATTGCGCGCCCGCTAGTCCGATAACGACCTCGCCATTAAAAAAATAACCGGGTCTGCCGAGCAAGCCGCCGATCGGCACATTCGTCTGCAGATGGAGTTGATCGCCCTCAATCGAGACAAACAATTTTCCGCGGAGGCCTTCAGTTGTGGCAATCAACGCGTTGATGTCATCCGCGGTTAACTCAATTTCCGCTGGTTGGCCGGCGCGCGTTTTCTGTTCGAAATCCTGCCACAGTTCGTGCGCGCGTTGAATTTGTTGGTCCGAACCACTGAATTCAGGAATGGGTGTTGGTGCTTCAGCAATTGAACGGGTTTTGGCCATCCAATAACTGCCATAGAACAAGGCAGAGTGGCGATGAAGACCCCAGTACATCCCGGCAAAACAAGCAATGGCCAGCGCGATCACGAATACCAGAAAGATCAGGCAGCCGCGTCCGAAACAGCCCAACCCTTTTCTCCTCGGTGGCGCTTCAACCCAGGTGTTCATGGATAAAGCGATTCGTTACATCGGATTTACGATTGAACGATTCACGATCTGACGCTCAACGGTCCGTGCCCATCTTTTCCTGCGCTTCAATTATCTTTTGGTACAACGCGCGCAAACCATCTGAAAGCACACGCGTGCCGCTGATGATCGGCATAAAGTTCGTGTCGCCGGTCCAGCGCGGCACGATGTGGATGTGCAAGTGATCGGGCACACCTGCACCCGCACACTCGCCGAGATTTAAACCGATGTTAAATCCTTGGGCCTTTACCGTAGCGCGCAGAAGCGCCTGAGCGTGCACCACCAGATTCCACAGCTCAATGACCTCATTTTCACCGAGCTCTGAAAGCTGCGCCACTTTCCGATATGGCACCGCCATCAGATGTCCAACCGTATAAGGATATCGGTTCATCATCAGAAACGCATTTTTCCGCCGAGTGATTACAAGGTGCTCGGCATCATCGCTCGTTCGTCCCGCGGTTGTTAGAAAATCGCGGTCACGCGGTTCCTTCTCGAAGTACTCAACGCGCCACGGTGCCCAGAGCGTCTCCACTTCTTTTTGTGGAAATTCTTCCATCGGAATATGAGCTCGTTAGGAGAGTAAAATCAGCGGCAGTAAAGTCGAGTCGGCATTTTAATCTCTTCCTCTTATTCCGAGGAATTTGGAGATTAAAAAGGCTGGAAAGCTCGTGACATCGACGGGAAGACGGTGTTGAGCGAACGAAAAGTGAGCGAATGAATCCTTGACCGTTATTTCGCTTTGCCGCAAGACATCGCGGTTCCCTTCAAGAAGTTTTGCATTGTCCGATGCACACAGGATTGTATTTTCGTCGTCAATGGAGCCAATTACGGCTGCTCTCCGCGTGACATCGCGAGTTACGCTGAAAAGTGCAGCGCGGACATTCAAGCCCAAGGTTTATCGACGTGTTTTGGTGGTCATTTCTTTGTCTCTGACAATAGTCGTCGCCGTCAGTCTCAGCCTCCCGAATACCGCGAAAGCAGCGGAGCCATCCAAGACCGAAGCGACTATGGAGGGCCGGGTCCAGGCGCTGATTCCGGATATCGAAGCCTACATTACCAGTGGGATGAAGGGGTTCGACATTCCAGGCCTGGCCATTGGAATCGTTGCTAACGACAGGCTTATATACGCCAAGGGTTTCGGCGTGCGCAGCAAGAGCAACCGACAGCCGGTTGATACGCACACGATTTTCCAGATCGGCTCGAACACCAAGGCGTTCCTTACCGCGACAATGGCAATCATGGTGGATCGCGGCAAGTTGCGATGGGACGACCGGGTAGTCGATCTCTATCCCGAGTTCCGGTTGAAGGATCCGTGGGTTACGCGTGAGTTCCGTCTCTTCGACCTTACCGCGCAGCGTTCCGGACTGCCGCCATTGGTCAACGACATTCTCGTCATGCTCGACTACAAAGAGGCGGCGCTGATTCGCTCGCTCCGCGATGTCGAACCGGTGTCGAGTTTCCGCACGACCTTCGCCTACACCAACATCACGCATCTTTTGGCCAGCCGGATCGTGGCAACAGCCGCGGGCGCTCCGGATTGGAATGCGGTACTTCAGAAAGAACAGCTCGATCCCTTAGGCATGAAGGATTCGACCTACACAGCCGAAGCTATCGAAGCGGCAGCTAATCACGCTAACGGACATCGCTGGACACCGGAAGGCACGGTCGAGGTGCCTTTCAACCGCATTTTCCCTTACTCCCTAGCCGGTACTGGCGACATCAACTCTAACGTCGAGGACATGGCTCGCTGGGTCCGCATGCAGCTTAACAATGGCACCTTCGATGGACGCCGCATCGTCTCGTCCGAAAATCTCGCCTATACGCGTACGTCAAAGGTGGCACTCACCGAGCAGCTATCCTATGCCCTTGGCTGGTATAACTATCTAACGCCGAATGGCAACATCCTTTGGCATGATGGAGACGCGCTTAGTTTCGGATCTTTTGTCGGCCTGGTCCCTGATAAGAACATCGGCATTATCATCCTTACCAACGAAACGAATGTGACGGCTCCAAATTCGTTAGGTGTGTGGTTATTGGATCGGATCCTTGGAAACCCGAAACACGATCCTGTTGCGGAGAGTCTTAAAAACGCAAAAGCCAAATTTGGGGCGACGGCCAAGTTGTTTACCAAGCCTGCGAATCCTCGACCGTCTCCGAGGTTCGCATCGCTCACTGGTAACTTCGTCAATTCGAGCTTCGGCAAAGCGGTGCTGACTTTGAAGGACGACGCGCTGCTTATGGAAGTCGAGGCGACCAAGGCTAAGTTTAAGCTTGAACCTTGGGACGGCGACATTTTCATGGCCACGCTTATGCCGACGGGCCAGTTTGGGCCCATCGTAGATTTGGATTACATGACAAAGGGATTTGCCCAGTTCCAAATGGATAAGGACGGTAAACTGAATTTACTGCGGCTTTCCACTCAAGATGGGCAGGCTTATGAATTCCGTCGGGAATAGGGACTTGAATGGATGCAGGTCACGACGCCTGTCAGTTTGGTATAACAGGCCTTTCCTTTTAACCGTCAGTAGTATTATCTCGCTCGCTGCTGGAGTCCTTGTGCTCTTTGTTAGTTTCGTTAATCCGTTTAACACCGTGATCGCTTATGCTGGAGGAAACAAGGAATTCGCTGAACTGGTCGACATCGGTGGTCACCGTAAAATGCATCTCGAATGCAAAGGCACCGGTTCTCCCACGGTCGTACTCATATCCGGCACGCGAGGGGCTCATGATGATTGGACTGATTTGATTGATCCCAAAAATCCAGCCGGAGAGATAAAGCCTGGTGAGTCAGCTGTGTTCCCGCAGGTAAGTAAGTTCACCCGGGTGTGTGCCTACGACCGTCCCGGAACTACCCAAAACGACAACACGATGACCGATTCCACACCTGTACAACAGCCGACTACGGCACAACAAGGAGTCGCCGACCTGCATGCACTGCTAAATGCAGCCAAGGAACCGAGGCCATACGTTCTTGTCGGACACTCCTGGGGTGGTCTGATTGCCAGGCTCTTCGCGAGCACGTACCCCAATGAGGTGGCTGGGCTGGTCTTGGTTGACCCTGCGTCCGAATTTCTAAAGACCTCACTAACGCCCACGCAGTGGGCGACGTACATCAAAGCCACGAAGAAATTGATCGAATCTAACGGCCTGGAAGCACCCGACCACGCGCGCACGCTTGATCTGCTTCATGGCACTCCGGTGGTACAAGCAATGCCAATTGTCGTGCTTACCTCAGACAAGCGATTTGACTTTGGCGCCGGGGGACCTGAGACCTGGGGGGCGTGGCGATCCGCTCACGATCATCTCGCAAAGCTTCTCAACGCGAAACACATCAGCAACACGAATAGCGGCCACGCCATACAGATGGAGCAGCCACAACTCGTGATAGACGTAATCCGGCAAGTCATTGAGGCGGTTCGTAGTGAGAGCCATCGGCTGGGCCAGAACAAAAAAGACACCGCGTTACCGCCAATCACCGAAAGGTCGCGTTTTTGCGCTTGAAAAGGCTCTTGAAGAGACGTTGGCCAAATCACGTTTGCCCGAGGCAATCGTAGCTTATGAATTCCCGGATAGGTGCAGTCTGCGTGTTGATGGCCAATGCGACGAAGGCACCAATGAGGCCTTCACCGCAGTGCTGACTCATCTCAGCGGATAATCTAACTTTTAGCACTGCCTCACGGGAAGTGCATATGATAAGGTTGTGTTATGCACGGCGTTCAGATCAGCTACCTGGTTGAGTATCCGCAATACATCCCTCAATTGGCGCAGTGGTTGTTTGAGGAGTGGGATACGATTCTTGGTGAGAAAACACCTGAAGCTCGGATCAAAAAGTTGAACGCGCACATGAATCGCGATCAATTGCCTATTGCATGGGTTGCACATGCGAACGGCCAACTTCTCGGAACTGCCGCGCTGCGCCTCCACGACCTCGAAGAACGCGAAGATCTGACGCCATGGTTGGGAGGGGTATTTGTCGGCGAGCAGTTTCGGCGTCGCGGTATTGGTCAAGCACTATGCACTACCGTCGAGCAAGCTGCCCGATTACGCGAAATACAGACTCTTTATCTTTTCACACTCGATAAGCAGGCGTGGTATTTGCGGCAAGGCTGGACAGTTTTTGCTCCATGCGTTTGGCACGATCGGCCTGGCCTCATCATGTCGAAACGACTGCAATCAACCTAACGAGTCAATGAAACAACAACTTCAATTGGACTTTTTGTTGATCGTTACCACTTCGCTCGTCGACGCCTTCGTGTGCGTATTCCCGATGGTGATGGATTGGAGCCCAAGCCATTTCATAAATCCGCGATGCTGTAGCCGCGGCGCTCTGTCGCCGCGATGCCACCGGTAACAACACCGGGGAATGCCTAGATATAGCGAGGCGGCTACACGTACGAGATGGCATGTTGCACGTTCGCGGAGTTCGTTGCTATGGGGCGGTCCCGAAACCTTGTGCCGAATGAAAAACTTTTACCCAGAAGAACAGCGATCACGAAATACACAAGGAGCAACCGCAAGTTGTGATTGCTGCAATCCGCGAAGTTGTTGAAGCGGCACGGAAAGGAACACTGCAGTTCACCCAATCAGTCAATCCCCGTCCGGATTTGGTTCACCTTCGGTGGATGGCTGTGATTGATCCTGGGCGAGCGCATGAAGAAGTTGTCTCCCAATTCTGGTGGCGGGCTGCTTACCCCGGTTGCAGAGAATAACCACGGCGATCTTTCG
>DATDFM010000148.1:0-4267 GCA_036522635.1 Candidatus Udaeobacter sp.
CCTCGCAATTAACGGTTATGTCGCCCGATATTCACGCAGCTTGCAGTTCCGGCGATACCGATGCAATCAAGCGCGCCCTGCATTTTGATCCCGACTTGATCCATGAAGAGCGCGATGGTTACGTCCCCGTTCAACGGACAATCCCTGCATATCCAGAAGCTCTTGCTTGCCTGATCGAAGGCGGTGAGGATCCGAATCGATCAATTCGCAAGGTGCATTGGTTCCAATGGGAAGATGAAGCAGCCGCACGCGGCGTGACCGGATGGCGTCTAATCCACATGGCAGCACTGCACGGCTACCACGAAAACAGCACGCGGACGCTTGAAGTTCTACGGCAGTTCCGTGCCGATCTCGCAGCACCATCACCGCTGCATGGTTACTCCGCGCTGCACTTGGCAGCCATTCCCAACATGCAGCGCGTTGTTCGTTGGTTCGTCGAAAATGGCATCGTCGTGGATGTTCGGTCCGAGAAAACTAAAGCGTCTTGCGATTGGTCCCAATTGATGGACACGTCGCCATTTCACCCATTCAACGGAAGCAATGTTACTCCATTGATGATCGCCTGCGGAGAAGGTCATTTCGACACGGCTCACGCACTGATTCAACTAGGTGCTGATGTAAGCGCCCAAGACTCATCCGGGCATGCTCCGCTCCACTATGCGGCTGGTGGGTATTGGACGAATCGGCAGCAGGATTACGCAGGCATTGTCGAGTTGCTTCGGCAACATGGCGCCTCTCCCAACATCCAGGACCAACAAGGCCGGCGACCAGTTGATCTGGCGCACATGAAAAAATATGGCGCAATTGTCACTTTACTTGAGCGCAGTGCGTAATCGTCACATAAAACAAATGGCGCTGTAGCGCGTAACTTGGATTGTTAGGCGCATTATGAAATTTCGCATCTGTTTCATTTGCCTCTTCCGCAGTATCGCGCGGAAAGGGAAGCTGCCGCAGTTGCTGATCGTAAATTGCAAAAGTGAAATATGAAAATACTACTCAACATCTCAATCGTCAGTGCTTTGTTCGCGCTTACCGCAAAACCATTGTAACCAAATATGAAAACGACATTCGGCAGCTCGGTCCTGACGTTTCTGCTCGTGACTGCTTCCAGCCAGTGCTTCGCCGAGATCACCGTCGGGGACATTTCCCCCGCTCGGGCGAAAACATTGGGTGTCACATTGCGGACGGAGAAGAACGGTGACGCCGGAGTGAAAGTATGGCTGGAGTTTAAGACCGAAGGCGAGTTGAAGAAGTTTAACTATATCGAGCTGCAAATCGGAGACGGAGAGGACCGGATCATGTCCGCGCCATTGCTGGTGTCGCACCCGAGTCAGGGGAGCGTGGTTGTTACTTTTTCCGCTTACCCGGCCTATCTGCCCAAGAGCACATTGATGATTGCAGTGTATCATGGCCCCAAAGGCGACGTTGGGTATAGGTTCAAGGTGAAGGATTTTATTGAGCTGGATAAACCCCGTTAGGCGGCATTATGAAATCTCGTGTCTATTGTGCACTATTCTCACTGATTCTACTGGCAGGCTGCCAGCACGACCCCTACGCCCACCTCTATAACAAAGCAGCGCAAGCGAGACCGCATGAACCGCTGTTGATTGAGCCTGGCCGGAGCGTGGGCAAGATCAGATCAGGCATGACCATGGAGGAAGTTATCGCCGCGGTGGGAGAACCGGATCGCCGGAGAACCAAAACTTTGGAATATCTGCGTTACGGCTTCGCTGTGAGCGGAAGCAGCGATGGAAGGGTCTTGGTCGTTTTCTGTGGCGGGTGCTCCCGGGGCTCGCCGTTGATTAAGATGTTCGCCGGTCGAACGAAGGAGGGGATCGGGATGGAGTCCAGCCGCGACCAGATCATCAGCGCCTTCGGTCCGCCGACTTCCTCGGGGTGGGAGGACGGCGAGGAGATTCTGCGCTACAAGAGTCTGGGCCTGAGCTTCTTTCTGGCCGATTCAAAGGTTCACCATATGACCGTTGATTTTCGTAAACGCGAATGACACCCAACCTTACGCGCAGCCAACGCCGGTCGAACGTCATGCTTGCAGTTCTGCGTCTCAGGCCCGGCGTCGTTGCGCTCTCGGTTAGGCCGCATAACACGTTTATGACCATTCGAGCATCCATTTTACTGTTGGCCGGCTCTTGCATCCTCGTGACAGAATGTCAGCGCGAAAGCGCGGTTGCTGGCGATAGTTTCCACCTCACAGTAGAGCGTGTCATCACCGACAAGGATGTCATCGTTTCTATTCTGAAGATTCACACTTCACATGAGGCGAGCATTTCCGTTGATGGCGACGGCTCTCACTGCATGGTTGTTTTGCCCGCTCCATCAGCAGGTGTTGCCAGAGATGGTCAGGTAGCATTGAGCGCATCCCGGGTCGCACGCCAAGGCGATGATTTTGCCTACATTCAAACCCTCATTCGTGCTGGGAACTCCACTCATGGTTTCGCTGGCGGTTCCGGCGATTCATCCGGTTCCAGCGGCGACGAAGCTAGAGGCATATTTTTCCATTTGCGCAACCGATGGAGATTACAAACTGGACACGCCAGTCGAGATAGCCCGTTTGGATGGCAAACCAGTCATGTTGGTGGTTGGCAAGCCGGCCAAGTGAGGCTGGAAATTGGATAGCCACGTCATGAGCAAGTTCGTTTTGCTGGGCGGAATCATTCTAATTAATTCAGACGCTGAGCTGGGTCCAGGCCGCATTACCGGTCGAGCGTGATCACGCCCCTTCAACCTAAAGAATTTTTCCGCAGATGCTGGCGGGGGGAAGAGAGACGATGGGACCAAACCCAGAGCGTATGCGCCACTAGAAGAAGACTCGCTCTTTTTGTCGGATGCTGGCGGTCGGCGGGTTCTATACAGTGTGACGCACGATGAATGAGGACGTCCAATGGCTGCGCGCCTATGTCGAGCAGGGCGCCGAGGACGCATTTCGGAACCTGGTCGAACGCCACGCCGGTCTTGTCTTTTCCGTGGCGTTGCGGTGCGTCAGCGGCGAACGTCCGCTCGCCGAAGTAACTATTGCCTCGTGGAACAGGAAAGGCGCTGACCCAAAAACACCGGCTTTCGCGAGATAGTTCGTCACAGTTCTACTCCTCGCTGCATCGTAATGGTTGTAGGCTTGATTTCACACGAGCATGAACGCGCAAAACGGAAAACATCGCACGGCCGCCACGCCGGATGCCGAACTCGTGTTGGCCGCGCGCCGGGGTGACAAGCGGGCGTTCGTGGAAATCGTCGCGCGCCATCAGGCGATGGTGTGCGGCATTGCGATGGGAATTCTCAGTGATTTTGCGGCGAGCGAAGATGCAGCGCAGGAGGCGTTTCTCACGGCCTGGCGGAAATTCCACGAACTGCGCGAGCCGGAACGATTGCGCGCCTGGCTCGGCCAGATTGCGCGGAACGCCGCGCTCGGTCATTTGCGCCGCCGCCGCGGGCATGAATCGCTGGACGAGGCTACACTTGTCACGGACGAATCGCCGCGACCGGATGAAGCGGCAGCCAATGCGGAGGAAGCGGCGCTCGTTCGCGATTCACTCGCGAAGCTTCCAGAAACCTATCGTCTGCCGCTGGTGTTGTATTACCGCGAGGGACAATCCACGCGCGCCGTCGCCGAGGCGCTGGACGTGAGCGAGGACGCGGTAAGGCAACGGCTCGCGCGCGGACGCGAAATGTTGCGCGAGCAGGTCTCCGGCCTGATTGAAACCGTGCTCACACGCACCAACCCGACGGCGATATTCACGATGACCATCGCGGCCGCCATCGGTGCGCTGGCGACGCCCGCGGCGGTAGCCGGAAGCGCTTTTGCGGCTGCAGCGACTGCCACCGCATCCACGTCCGTTTCCGTCTCAACTTCCACACAAATATTGACTGCCATGAGCACATCCAAAACTTTTCTCGTCGCGGCCGTAATTGTCGGCGTGGCGTGCATTCCTGTCGGCTATAAACTTTCCGCAAGCAAACCAACCGTTCCGGAAATTGCCCGCACCAAATCGCTCCCGGTCGCACCAGAGGTTCAAACCGAAGAACTACCGGCCAGTTTCGAGGACAGCTTCTTGTTTGCGGAATGGAAAAAACTCCACGACGAGCATGGGCGAACGGCGGAAGCCATGCCCGCGTTGTATGCGGCGATCAGAGAATTGAAAGACCCGTTCCAGCGCCGGGCGTTTCACACCGCTTTGATTGCCGAGTGGGCGCAGTTGGATCCGGCGGGCGGCATGAAATTCTTTTTCGCGAAAGGGCGCGACGGGCGGCAACG
>DATDFM010000149.1:0-3043 GCA_036522635.1 Candidatus Udaeobacter sp.
TTGGCAAGCCGAGCCATTTCCGGGATAGCGCTTGAGTTGTCTGATTGGGCGTGAGCGTACGAGGAGAAAAGCGCAATTCCGCAAGCCAACCAGAGCAGAAATACAGATCTCATTTCGAATCTCCGCTAAATCTCACCAGCGTCTGTACCATTTGGTTCGCTGTGCGACAAGAGATCGGATTGGGAGCGCACGCACCTCGCTTGTTAGTGACCGCGCCTCGCGATCGTCGGCGTGTGCTCGTCAGACTCGATGTAGTAAGTTTACCATGTAACGATGCAACGACACGGCGACAGAGCGCCGTGGCTACAGGGTTCGAGCATTATCAGTCCTCGGCAGCGACTTGCACGGCGGATGCGCTGGTCTCAATCTGGGCGCTCACTTTTTGGATCAGGGCTCTTTGTTCGTTCAGTTCCGCTTTAAGAGCATCAATTTGTTTCTGTTGTTGCTCTATTTTGCCATGTGCTTTGAGGAATTCGTTTAGCAGCATTGCATTGATTTTGTCGTATTGGACGCAGTAGGGTTTCCCCTCTTTGTCCACTCCTATCAGAGCAGGATCTATCTTTGCTACTTCTTCAGCAATGAGGCCGAATTGCGGCGCGTTGGTGGTATCATTCTTGTAATGGAAAGTCACCGGTCTAAGCGAAAAGATTGCCTCACTGGTGTTACCCATGGAATCAATGTCCTTCTTGAACCGTGCCGAAGAGGGCTGGTCGCCAAGCTGCCCGGTAGCGGGATCAATCTTTACGGTGTCAGCGAAATTGGGAGCACCGACGATACCTTGAATAAAGCAAGCTGCGATTCCAAAACCCACTCCGCCAATGCGAATCGTACTGCTTTCAGTACCCGGGCCTGGTGGATTCACGTCATGCCCGATATAGATGTTATTATTAAATGTGAGTGTGCTGTTACCTGCGCCGCCACCCACACAAACATTGAGATTACCGGCAGTAATACCAGCACCGGCATTACCGCCAATAGCCACGTTATCATTGCCCGTGGTGATACCAGGACCGACGGCTGGGTTCAGGAATCCCACAGCGGTGTTCCCATTGCCAGTAATATTAAACCCGGCTTCGGACCCAAAGACACTATTAGCGATGCCGTTGACATTATTCTCGAGCGCTCGGACGCCCATTCCCGTGTTCAAACTCCCATTGGCCGTTCCGCTCGAGTCGGTATTCAAGAGTGCGTTTTCGCCCACGGCGGTGTTACCTGCCGCATTAGTGTTACTGAGGAGCGCTGCATTGCCGACTGCTGTGTTTCCGCTGGCAGTGCCATTGCCGGTTAAGTCATTAGTCCGAAGTGCACTATCGCCGATGGCTGTGTTGCCAGGGGCATTAATGTTTTCGAGAAGAGCCGAGCTGCCAACTGCTGTGTTTCCGTTGGCGCTGGCGTTTCCGCTGGAGTCATTATTTTGAAGTGCGCTGTCGCCGACGGCGGTGTTGCTCTGACCATTAACGTTAAGTGAAAGCGCCAGAGCGCCGACTGCCGTGTTGCTATCCGCAGTGCCATTTGCGCTCGAGTCGTTATTAGATAGCGCCGAAGCACCGACTGCAGTGTTGTTAAGAGCGATGATGTTGTTTAAGAGCGCGGTCGATCCAACGGCTGTGTTGCTGGAGCCGGAAGTATTGAATAGCAACGCCGCCGTGCCGACGGCCGTGTTTGATATTCCGTCGCCGGCGCTTTGATTGCCTACATTGAAAAGCAGCGTCCCTGCACCGACCGCAGTGTTGAAAGTGCCATCTGTGTTGCTCTCAAGCGAAAACCAACCAACCGCTGTGTTCCCAATGCCTGTAGTCAGGTTAAAAAGCGCCTTATCACCTTCTGCCGTATTGAAGTTTGGATAACCGCCGTCGGGCGGCGGGAGTACGGCGTGTGATTTTGTCAGCCACGCAATGCAGAGAAATGCTAACACGATTTGTATTTTCGGAATTATTGTTCTCATGCCTGCAGATTTTACCGAGGACATGGAGATTCTGTCGAGATTAAAGCCTGGATGTTAAACTGTGCGGAACTGCCATCAGCTGTAACGCTGATGCTTGATTCCGCGCCGTGTGCGGATTAAGCGTGCTTCGCACCATGAATCGCTCATCAGCTTCCTCGACCACTGAATTATTGCGCGCGCACTGCACCGCGATTGCGAAAGAGGAGGCTGTCTTGCGCGAAGGCGGCGGCAAAGCTGGTCATGAACGTCAGCGGAAATGGGGGCGTCTGCCAGTACGTGAACGGCTACAGGAGTTGCTCGACAAAGACTCGTCGTTTTTCGAAATCGGTCTCTGGGCCGCGTACAGAATGTACGATCAATGGGGAAAAATACCCGCCGCAGGAGTAGTGGCAGGTATCGGAAATGTCGAGGGCGTTCCATGCATGATCGTGGCTAACGACGCAACAGTGAAGGCGGGCGCCTTTTTTCCAGCGACGACCAAGAAAGTGATTAGGGCGCAGCGCATCGCATTTGAATGCGCGTTGCCGCTGATTTACCTGGTGGATTCAGCTGGCGTGTTTCTGCCGATGCAGGACGAGATTTTTCCGGACGAAGATGATTTCGGTCGGATTTTTCGCAATAACTCGGTGATTTCAGCCGCGGGAGTCCCGCAGTTCGCCGCGATTATGGGCAATTGCGTCGCTGGTGGCGCGTATCTGCCGGTGTTGTGCGACAAGATTTTGATGACGGAAGGGAGCGGGCTTTATCTCGCCGGCCCGTCTCTGGTGAAAGCAGCCATCGGTCAGATTGTCGACGCAGAAGACCTCGGCGGCGCACAAATGCATTCGGAGATTAGCGGCACGGTCGATTTTTTTGAGAAGGACGATCTGTCTTGCTTGAAGCGGCTGCGGTCGTTAGTCGCGCTCTTGCCCGAGGCAAAAACTCGCGGCGCGCCCGGCGGTCGCGCCCTACCATCAAAACCGGCGAAAAATCCGGACAGTGTTTACGATCTGATCAGTTTCGATGGTCGAAAAAATTATGACATGCGCGACCTGCTGGCCACCATCGTGGACGAAGGTTCACTGGGGGAATACAAGGCGGATTACGGTAAAACATTGG
>DATDFM010000150.1:0-11554 GCA_036522635.1 Candidatus Udaeobacter sp.
AGCCGGGCACACTGGCAGGGTTTTTCGGATCGATTTTGCCCGTGATGGCTTCGCGTTGGCTGCAACTGACCGACATCGTACGGAATGGGCGGCCGGCGGTCGCTGTGAATCAGGAAACCGAAGGCACTGAATTTTTCAGTCAACTCGTCGAGACAATCATCCCGATGAGCTACCCTGGCGCACAGCGACTTGCCGATCACCTGAAGGTCGAAGACGCCAAGGAACAATTGCGCGTGATCGATCTTGCGGCGGGTTCCGGGATCTGGGGAATCGCCGTCGCCCAGAAATCGCCGCGAGTGCGGGTGACGGCGGTAGATTGGGCGGGGATGATCCCCACAACCAAACGCATCACAGGAAAATTCGGCCTGCGCGATCGTTTCAATTTCATTGAAGGCGACTTGTCAGAAGCGAACTTTGGCAGCGGCTACCATGTCGCCACCTTGGGACATATTCTGCACAGCGAAGGGGAGCAACGTGGGCGTCAATTGCTCAAGAAAGTTTTTCGCGCTTTAAAATCAGGCGGCACAATCGCCATCGCAGAATGGCTGGTGAATGACGATCGCACCAAACCGCTTCATTCGCTGATGTTTGCCGTGCAAATGCTCGTCAACACTGAAAAGGGCGACACGTTCAGCTTTAATGAAATCAAAGAATGGCTGGAGGACGCCGGCTTCAAAAAAGTGCGGAAGCTCGAAGCGCCGGGGCCATCACCGCTCATCCTGGGAACAAAACCGTAGCAGTTACGAATCTGCTTCTCATACCCGCATCGAAGTGTTTTGATTCGCGAAATGAAAACACGGAAAACGAAGTCGCGCTCAGAACCAAAGGCCCGACCTGCCGCGAGAAATTCTGAGCAAAACGTGCCCTACCGTAAACCGGCACTGCGCAGCGACGCATTCGCCAGGGCACTGATCGATGCAAAAGCGTGTCTCAATGATTCCGATACTCTGCTGGCGCTTTTCAACGACGCTGCAAAAAAGGCGGCAGCCGTACCGAAGGAGCCGTTCAAAGAATATTGGCCTTATCTGCAGACGATGCTGCGTTTAGTTCGCGCGCATCATCGAGGTGAATACGATAAGGTCCCTGACAACGCATTGCTGTGGATTGTTGCCGCTCTCAATTACTTGATCGATCCGTTCGATTTGATCCCAGACGCGACGCCAGTCCTCGGCTTCGTCGACGACGCAACTGTGGTCGAATTTGTCACCGACAAAACGCGCCAGTCGCTGGATGATTTCATGATTTGGGAAACCGGCGCAAATTAGCCTCGGCCCCATGAACGACGCGGTTTGTGTCGCGTGCATGGCTTTCGCGCAGCGAAGCGACTACAAGTTAGACCATTAGTAACGCCGGGTTTTCCAACAGGTGCCGCAATTCCTTGAGGTACTCAGCCCCGAGTGCGCCATCGATGACACGATGGTCGCAGCTCATCGTGATCGACATCCGATGGCCAACCGCCACCTGATCGCAGTCGTCCACAATTGGGGCTTTTGTGACTTTGCCGACGGCGAGAATAAAGCCTTGAGGTGGATTGATGACCGCCGAAAAACTATCGACGCCCATGCCGCCCAAATTTGACACGGTGAATGTGCCGCCCTGAAATTCTTCAGGTTTCATTCGCTTGTTACGGGCACGGTGCGCCATGTCCTTGGCTAGAGCGCTAATCTCGCGAAGCGATTTGTCCTGGGCCGCGCGAATCACCGGTGTCAGCAATCCCTCTTCAATCGCAACCGCGACGCCGAGGTCGACGTCCGCGTACTGCACGATTGAGTCATTGTCGAACGAGGCATTCACCCGCGGCACCTTCACAGCCGCCATCACTGCGGCTTTTAAAACGAAGTCGTTCACTGTGATCTTCGCGGCATCCGCCCCTTCACCGGCCGATTTCAATTCCTCGCGCGCTTCCATTAGCGGACCGGCATTGATTTCGATCGTGAGATAAAAGTGCGGAACGGGGCCGAGACTTTCCACCAGTCGTTGCGCGATGATTTTCCGCATTCCGGAAAGTTGAACGCGCGTGCTTTCTCCAGATTTAACGGGCGCAGGCGCTTTCGTTGCGGGCTTTACGTCGGCGTGGTCAACGCCCGCGACTACCGATTTTGCCGCTGCGCGAACATCGGTTTCAGTAACTCGTCCATCCGGTCCTGTTCCTTTCACGGCGGAAAGATCCACGCCGAACTCCGCTGCTACTCGCCGTGCAACAGGCGACGCTTTTACGCGCGCTTCTCCGTCCGGTTGTCCTTTCGGTTGAGCTTTTCGTTGTTGCACGTCGGACGGGGCTGCTGACACAGTCGGCTCTACAGTCTTTTGCTGCGGTGGCGCGGTGTCTTTTTGTTTGGCTTTCGCAGGCGCAGGTTTTTCCGTTTCGGCTTGTGACTTTTTTTCTTTTTCTTCGGCGGTCTCCTGCTCTTTTTCTTTTTTCTGCGCCGGCGGTTGCTGCTTCGGTGCTTCTTCGCCTTCTCCGCTGATGAAGGCGATTTTGTCGCCGACATTCACTTTGCCGCCTTCTTGCACGTAAATTTCGGCGAGCGTCCCATCCTCGGGTGATTCCCATTCCATGGTGGCTTTGTCGGTCTCGATTTCGGCGATCACCTCACCAGCCGAGACCTGATCACCCTGCTTTTTCTTCCAAGCGACAAGAGTGCCCTCGGTCATCGTGTCGCTCAGTTTGGGCATCTGGATCTCAGGCATGATTAAGAAGTTAAACAGTTACAAAGCTTACATCGTTACAATAGAGCCGTTTCGACCTTGTAACTTTTTAAAGCAGTTTCACGCGTAGCAAACCTTTTTCACGGCGGCCACCAGTTTCTCGGCGTTCGGCAGGACGGCGTGCTCCAAGTGTTCATTATATGGCATCGGAACATCTTCTTGTGATACGCGGAGAATCGGCGCATCCAACTCATCAAAAATGTCTTTTTGAATCCGGTAGCAAATTTCTGCGCCGACCCCGCAGTACGGATGATCCTGTTCAACAATCACCACGCGATGAGTCTTTGCGATGGAATCAAAAATCGCGCGCTCGTCGAGCGGTTTGATCGAGCGCAGATCGACGATCTCTGCGGAAATATCTTCCTCTTCGAGTTGAGCCGCTACTTTCAGCGCGATCGGAACAGTTTGCGCGTAACAAACGACGGTGACATCGCTGCCTTCACGTTTCACTTCCGCCTTACCCAGCGGTATCAGCAGTTCTTCATCTGGCGGTTCCACCATTCCCTTCGAGCTGT
Source organism: Candidatus Udaeobacter sp. (assembly GCA_036522635.1). Taxonomy (GTDB): domain Bacteria; phylum Verrucomicrobiota; class Verrucomicrobiia; order Chthoniobacterales; family UBA10450; genus Udaeobacter. The sequence goes on from DATDFM010000150.1 coordinate 3,225, forward strand.
AAAGCAGTTCCGCTTCGAGAACCAATACCGGATTGTCGTCACGGATCGCAGTTTTCAACAAACCTTTGGCATCCCGGGGGGTAGCGGGTGTGCAAACTTTCAGGCCCGGCACGCTGGCATAAAAATTTTCCGTGGCGTGAGAGTGAGTCGCTCCCAGCTGATGCGCCGGGCCATTCGGTCCACGAAAAGTAATCGGGATATTGAATTGGCCGCCTGACATCAAAAACATGTTTGGCGCGTTGTTCACCACCTGATCGAAAGCCACCAGTGAGAAGCTGAACGTCATGAACTCGATAATTGGTCGCAGCCCCACCATCGCCGCGCCGATGCCCAAACCGGCGAATCCATTCTCACTGATCGGCGTGTCGATGATGCGTTTCGGGCCAAAGCGCTGCAGTAATCCGGCACTGACTTTATATGCTCCTTGATATTCCGCGACCTCTTCGCCCATGAGGAAAACATCGGGATCACGCTCCAGTTCTTCAGCAAGCGCTTCATTCAATGCCTGGCGATACGTAATTTCTCTCACGACTTAGCTCCGTTGAAATAGACATAATCGTAGAGTTTCTCGACCGGTAGCTGGGGGCTTTCTTCGGCGAACTTTACGGCATCCAACACTGTTTGCTTGGCCTGCTTGTCGAGTTGATCGAACTGTTCGTTCGTCAATTTCCCTTCGCGCGTAAGCTGGGCGCGCAGACGTATGATCGGATCATCAAGACGGTACTTTTCGAGTTCTTCCTTGGTTCGGTAGCTCGCCGGATCCGACATGGAATGGCCACGATAACGATAGGTGCGCACTTCCAGAAACGCCGGATGCGATTCTTTGCGGATTGAATCGGCAACCTCAGCAACTTTGTCGCGCACTTCGCGGAAGTTCATTCCATCGACGATCTCACCGGGGATATCGTAACCCTCGGCGCGATCCACGATCTGCTTTAAGGATGTCGAGCGCTTCACCGATGTACCCATGGCAAAAAGGTTGTTTTCACAGATGAAAATGATCGGCAGCTTGTACAGCGCCGCGAGATTCAATGCTTCGTGAAAAGATCCTTGGTTGATCGCGCCATCGCCGAAGAAGCAGAGCGTGACACGATCCTCGCCCCGGTACTTGATCGCAAAAGCCAACCCAACCCCCAGTGGAACGTGCGCGGCTACGATCGCGTGCCCGCCGTACATGTGGTGTCGTTTGTCGAAAAAGTGCATCGACCCGCCGAGACCACGTGAGCAGCCGGTCTCTTTCCCGAAAAGTTCCGCCATGCACGCATTCGCGCTCGTGCCGCGGGCCAAAGCATGCCCGTGATCACGGTAAGCAGTGATGATGTAATCATCGGGACGCACCGCCGCGATGGCCCCGACTACGACGGCTTCCTGACCGATATAGAGGTGACAAAATCCACCAATCTTCTGCGCTTGATACTGTTGACTGGCGCGTTCCTCAAAGCGCCGAATCAAAAGCATTAGCGAGAGCATCTCGACTTCGTCGCGCTGCTCCACCGGCTGCATAATCAATTATCCGGCAGCAACAGGACGGAACTGCGAGGCGCTTTCCCTCGATCTACCGATGCTTCGACCGGCGTTCATGCAAAGAACAAAGAGACCGGTAAAAATGAGATCGCTAAGGAGTGAATTGCGGAAAAACATCCAGGTGGGTGTCGCGCTGTATTGCGGTAAGCCTGTCGTCAACGACTGAATCAGGCCGGCAAAATTTTTCGCATACCCTGGATCGCTCAACCACGAGAACGTGTTCGTGACCATGTAAAACATGGTGGAAGCAACAATCGATCCAGGCAAAAGCGTCTTCAGAGACGCGCGACTCTGCAAAAGAAGGCCCAGGCATCCAACAAGCGCCAGCGCAGCGTAACGAACCAGAATCTGCGGATCGAGCAGCGGCGCACCATAGCGAAGGTTAATGACGACGTCCGAAATAAATAATGTCAGCAGCGGGACCGAGAACTTGTATTTCTTGGGGAAATAGGCAGCGCTACACAAAGCAATCGCGGCGAGTGGCGCGAAATTAGAAAGCCAGCCCGCCCCGGAATAAATCAGCAATCCTGTGATGACCCGATAACCGACCACAGACAAAACGAGTAGAAGCGCGGGAATCATTCCACAGAATCTATCCGGCCACTAAGATATGCAATGGGCATTTGGAATTCATTCATTCCGAACGAAATCGACGCGGCGACGCAGCCCGAACGCTCGGGGCGAGGCAGGCTTCCAATCCGATGTAGCACTCAATGTGAAGTTTTGCGGATTCTTCGACTCTTCCCGCGTCTGCGGGATCTGCTCAGGAGATAGCTGACTATTTCGCAGCGAGCGCCTTGTTAAGACGTGCCTTGCGACGATTTGCCGCATTGCGATGAATGACGCCACTCTTGGCCGCCTTGTCGATAGCAGAAATCGCCGCGCGAATCTGATCGGCGCTACGTTGAGAGGATGAGCGAATTTGTTTTTGTAGTTTACGCAGGTGCGTCTTCACGCTTCGATTGTGGACCGCGCGTCGAAGTGTTTGTCGAGAACGTTTTGCGGCTGATCTAGTGTTGGCCATTGGCAATCAAGGAATTTATCGAGCGAAGCCCGATAGCACGCTTGCTATAAGCGCTTGTTCTGTGCGAGTTTCGATTTTCGTCGGGCGCCGGCAAGCGCTCCACCCATTCGCATTTGTTCTGCGGTGAGTGAACTGGACGGTGGCGTCGCGAGCGTGGCGGCACTTATCTGCGGTGCAGGTTGCCGCGCTACGTTTGCAAGCTTAGTGGTATTTATCTGCGGTTGCTGCGGCTCTGCACTTGCAACCGAAACAACGCCGCCACTCATTTCCTGACGCGGTTTCGCTTTACCCGCCTTGGGCAACCCGTCAGGAGTAATTTGTACTACAGCGCCGACCGGCACCTGGTTATAAAGCTCGGCGACGTCCTTCGCTTTCATGCGGATACAGCCGTAGCTGGCGGGACGGCCAATCTTTTTTTCCTCCGGCGTGCCATGAATATAAATGCACCGTTGAAACGCATGCGCGTTCTGTGCCTCGAGTCCGCGGAGCCAGATGATCCGTGTAGTAATGGGATCCCGGCCAGGAGTGTTGGGCTGTAGAATCTCACCGGTTAGCCGCCGATTATGGAACACCGCGCCGACCGGCACGTTGTCACCGATCTTTTTTTCTACCGCCAGATATCCGAGCGGAGTGGTCATTCTTCCCCACGAATCGCCCAAGCCGAACATCGACGTTGATACTGGATAGACCGCCACTTTACCGCCGTTCCGCAGAAGCATCAGTTTCTGATCACGAACGCTGATGATTAACTGGTTCGAAGTATCTACCGGCGCGATCGCAAACGCAGACGTAGCTGCAATGACACTAAGAACGACTGAGAGGGGTCGAACCATGGCGGAATCTTCTACTCTACATTTGCGATTTGTCACGCGGCAATTGTGCCGCGCGCTCGTGAGCCGCCAAGACTGAACTTCGACCAACCGCTCATAAAGGAACTGAGACAGACGTACAAAAATCCACCCTGAAACATCAATAGAAACGGCACCGAGAAAAATTGCCGGTGCATGATCGCATACACCACGAAGTAGCTGAAATAGATGGCAAAGGCCAATTCAGCGAGCGGCAGCGCTGATTTGAGTGGCCGGTATTTACAGGTTCGCCACGGCTGTGACTTGCGTTCAATGCCGTACTTTGGCGTTCGTGTGAAATCCGATTTGTGGTTAACCATTGCTTCAACCACCGCTCGCGCGTTGTTCAATGAGAGACCGATTCCTAACGCAAGCATACATGGCAGAAAAAGCAGTTCCTTAATCCACGTTCCCGGATGCAGCTCACGCTGCGCACAAATGTAAAAAAGGCCGACCGAAGCCGATGCTGCAAGGAAGATCGGGATATCGATAAGTACTGTGCGAACCCAGCCAACCGGAGGCCCTCCTGTGGACGGATACAAAAGGACGCAAAGAATTGCCAGCAGAAGGTAAGCGAAATTCGACATCAAATGCCCAGTGGCTTCGAGCTTAATCCTAAATGGCAACGGGCTGCGCCAAACGCTGGGCAACAACTTCTTGCATGTCTGCACTGAACCTTTCGTCCAACGATGCTGTTGAGACTTGAACCCATTCATGTCCACCGGCAGCTCCGCTGGAGTGACGACGTCCGATAAATAAATAAACTTCCAACCCGCGAGTTGGGCCCGATAGCTCAGATCCAGGTCCTCGCACAGAGTGTCATATTGCCAGCCGCCGCTCTGCTCGATACATGAACGACGCCATAAGCCGGCTGTTCCGTTGAAATTAAAAAACCGGCCGCTGCGGCTACGCGCAATTTGTTCGAGTAAAAGATGGCCATCCAAAAAAATCGCCTGAATTCGTGTGAGCAGGGAATAGCCCCGGTTTAAATGACCCCAGCGGGTTTGAATCATTCCGACCTTGGGATCGGTAAAGAAATGGACGGTGCGTTTGAGCAGGTCTTTTTCCGGCACAAAATCGGCGTCGAGGATGCAAAGAAATTCGCCTTGCGCCGCATCAAGTCCGACTGCGAGAGCACCAGCCTTAAAACCGGTCCGATCGGTCCGATGGATCCGCTGGACGTTGAAACCGCGCTGGCGCAATTCCTCCGCGCATGTCGCGGTAATCTCGCGCGTTTCATCCGTTGAATCGTCCAGTACCTGGATTTCTAGAAGGTCCCGCGGATAATCCAGCTCGCTCACTGAACGGATCAGACGCTCGGCGACGTACACTTCATTGAAAATCGGCAACTGCACCGTCACTTTCGGCAGTTTTTCAAAGTAGCGGGCTGGAACGGGCGGGCGCTTGCGGTTTTTCAAATACAAATAAATGATGAAATACCGATGGATCCCGTAGGCGGAAAGGCCGATCAGCACGGTCAGGTAACAGGCCGACCAGATAATATGTCCGATGCTTTCTTGCATTAAGATTGCTATAGCTGCGAATGAATGAGCAGTGAGGCCGACATGATGCTATTTCCAACGGTTGCGTCAATCCAAAAATCAAACGCTTGGCGGTGAAACCGCCGTCACATCGTGTTGATATACAACAGTCTTCTAACGAGTTCGCAATTGCGACGCCCGTCGGTTTGGCATTCTCACTATTTCCCGACTAATATGCTGGCGATAGGGGCCCGACCCTACCTGAATTCGCCCTTGCTTGAGACGGTCAGCAGGTTAACCGTGACTCACTGATTTTGTCCTAAACACCGGCATCTTATTGGGAAATTTCATGACGAAACGAAGGCGCGACCGTTTCGAGCGCTCCAAGATCATCATTCCGATTCTTCTGGCGGGATGGATCCCATCAGTTCTGACGCTGATCGTTTCCTACACAATCCTGCGCGACACTTTGGAATTACGCATTTTGCGGGACCGCCATACGCTGGTGCAGCTACTTGGGCACGTGGTCGGAACTGATCTCAGTCGTAGCAGCTCCATCATTAATTATTACGAGACCCTTCCCGAAGTCGCCAGGATCCTCAGCTCGCCGAATCCCGCACCGGCTGCCCAGCAATGGGTGAATTCGGCCTTCTATTCGCATCCAAACATTGATGGATTGTTTCTCGCTGCGCCGGATGGCGCATTGCTCGGATCGATCCCCACGACGCCTGAATTGGTAGGCAAAGACTTCGGGGCAAACGAGTGGCGTGAAGAAGCGCTTGCGTCGGACCAACCGATTACGTCTTCCGTCCACGCCAGATTCTCCGACGGACGACTGGTCACTGATATTGTCGCCGCTATTCGGGCGCCTGACAGAACGGTTCTCGGATTCGTCGGTGACTCAGTCCTTGTGGAACGAATTGGCAAGCGGTTGTCCAGCATCGAGCTTTCCGATCGCTTCGTTTTTCAGGTGCTCGATCAGAAGGGGACAGCGCTTTTCGCCAACGATTTCAAAGCAAATCCCCAAGCCTCGTCTCCTGAGAACGGCGAATTGCTCGATAAAGTTCGCCAGAGCAAGGATGGGCATTTCGAATATCGCGACAAACTTTATTCGTTCAGTCCCATAGAACCTACCGGTTGGGTCGCGTTGGTTGAGCAACCACTCCTGGTTGTTTACAAACCGGTTCACGATCTGCTTGGGCGGATGACCGTCCTGGCGGCGTGGCTCGTTGTCCTGACGGCTGTATTCGCGTGGTTGGGTAGCCGGTTTTACCAACGGCAACTTGAATCAAAACAGCAACTCGAGCGTGAGGTCATCTTCAACGAGAAAATGTTGGCAAACATGCCGGGTGGAATCGCTCTGGTCGATCCAGTTTCACGCCGGTTTCTTCATGCCAACGACGCATTTGCGCGAATGGCTGAACGCTTCGGCGAGGTGCCCACAGAGCGCGACATCACCGAAATCACCTCTGATGATGTAAAGATTGCACCTCCCGGGGCAGTTGAGCGGGTGCTTAATTTTGGAACGCCGTTTCAATTAATTGAACACCAATTGAAAGATAAGTCAGGCATACCGCATTTCCTCGACATCAACTTGCTGCGACTGCAAGGCGCAAAGGAAACCGTCCAGGGCGTTCTTTATCTGGTGGAAGATAAGACGCGCGATGTCACTCTGCGCCAGGAGTTGATTGCTGCAAACGCCGCGAAAGACCAGTTCCTGGCACAACTATCTCATGAGTTGCGCAGTCCTCTCACACCGGTGCTCGCCATGGTGGAAGAACTCGAAGCTGAGGTGCCGGATTCGGGACCCGTCCAGGAAGCGCTCGAGGTGGTGCGACGAAACGTCGAATTGGAAGCACGCCTGATCGATGATTTGCTCGACATCACACGCATCTCGAAAGGCAAACTCCAACTAAGCTTCGAGCCTATTTCCATTCACCAAATCCTGCAGCGCGCTTACGAGATCTGCCGTAACGAAATCGAGGCAAAGGACCTCGAAGTGAACTTTGGATTTCGTGCCGTTCATCCGTACGTGAAAGGCGACCCGGCACGTTTGCAGCAAGTTTTTTGGAACCTGATTAAGAACAGCGTCAAGTTCACCCCGGAAAAAGGACGCATTAGCATAGAAACCCTCAATTCGGCGCCAGGAAAAATTGAGGTCCGCGTCACCGATACCGGGATCGGTATTGAGCCCGAAACAATCGACAAAATCTTTAACGCATTCGAACAGGGACAAAGCGATATCACCCGCCGGTTTGGAGGACTCGGTCTCGGCCTGACAATTTCAAAAACGTTGATCGATGCCCACGGCGGACACATTCGAGTCCAAAGCCCCGGAAAAAATCAAGGCGCCATGTTTACAGTCGACCTAAACACGATTGAAGGTCCGATTGAGCGAGACGGGCAGGGCGAGGATCGGCCAGTCCATCGCAAGCCGGATGCCGCTATTGCCAGTCACCGGCGCGTCCTGCTGGTGGACGATCATCACGACACCTGTCTGGGAATGAAAAGAATGTTGGAACGCCGCGGCTACCAGATCACAATTGCCCATTCCGCCGAGCAGGCAGTCGAAAAGGTGCGTACGGAGGAATTCGACCTGCTCATCAGCGACATCGGATTACCCGATCGGAGCGGTTACGATCTGATGCGCGAAGTACGCCTCAATAAACATTTACCCGGAATCGCTCTAAGCGGGTTTGGCAGCGAACAGGACGTGAACCAGGCCAGAGAAGCAGGTTTTGCTGAACATCTTACCAAGCCAATCAATTTCGAGCGCCTGGAGAAAACGATCCAGAGCTTGCTCTCCTGAAACGTAATACCAATGATCTCGTCTGCGAACTTGGTCGCAGGCGCAATCGTCCAATCAGACCCAGTTATTCGCTAGCGTGCGCGCCGACTGCAGTTTTATCCTTTCGCTCTTCCGCTTCCTTCAATTGACGAGAGAGCTTCTCTACGCGTTGGCGCATGATTTTGCCCGCCTTGAACTTTACCGTCGCACGGGGCGGAATGACGAAACTGCTACCCGGTTGATTGGGGTTTCGTCCGATCCGCGGCCTTGTAAGGCGCGGTAGAAACACGCCGAAGTTTCTTAATTCAACTGGAATATTATTGGCCAGACTGTCAGTGATTTTATCGAGGGTTTTTTGCACCACATCGAAGACCTGATGTTGAACCATCCCGGTCTGGTTGCTAATCGACACTACGATGTCGCGCTTGGTTAATTTCGCCATATCTAATTTAGTAATCGTTCCTTGTGACGCTGCCGGTGGCCCAATGAAGCACAAAAAAGCACTTTTTTGAAGTGGGCCATTTCTCAAAGTGTGCTGGTTCCCCTGGTGACCAGGTAACTACGCTTCAACTGCTGATCCTTGGCGGCGTGCGCCGTCGCCATTCTTGGCGCGGTGGCGGGGCGGCGTAATGCGCCGGAGCAATCTCATGCGCGGTGCGGAAATG
>DATDFM010000151.1:0-3827 GCA_036522635.1 Candidatus Udaeobacter sp.
CGCGCAAATGATCCGTCGATCTTCAATCAGCATGTGCAGCTCATGACCGATTGGTTTGGGAAAGAACAGCCGAACACAACGAAGCGCGCGTCGTTCGAGTTCTTATTCAATCAGCTTCAGCCTTTCAGTCAAAGCATGGCCCTTTACGTGCTCGCGTTTTTGCTGGCATGCGCGTCGTGGCTCGGAGCGAGCAGTATTCTTCGGCGTTCCGCTTTCTACCTTTTATTGCTCGCACTTGCGATTCACACGTTCGGGCTGTTTTCGCGGATGTACCTGCAAGAGCGACCGCCAGTGACCAACCTGTATTCCTCGGCAATTTTCATTGGTTGGGGCGCAGTGATTGTCGCGCTAATACTTGAACGCATTTTCAAAGATGGCATCGGCGCGGCTTGCGCGGGCGCAATTGGTTTTGTGACGTTAATCATCGCGCATCATCTCGCCGGCAGTGGCGACACCCTGGAAATGTTGCAGGCGGTCCTCGATACTAACATCTGGCTAGCCACTCATGTCGTCGCGATTACGACCGGTTACTCCGCCATGTTTCTAGCGGGCATGCTTGCTATTATTTACGTTGTGCGCGGCGTGTTCACGACGTCGCTAAAAAAGCAAACTGCGGATTCACTTAGCCGTATGACGTACGGGGTCGTTTGTTTCGCCACGCTATTCAGTTTCGTCGGCACAGTTCTCGGCGGCATCTGGGCCGATCAATCATGGGGCCGTTTCTGGGGCTGGGACCCGAAAGAAAACGGCGCGGTGCTGATCGTCCTTTGGTGCGCGATCATTTTGCACGCGCGGTGGGGCGGATTCATCCGGCAACGCGGCCTGATGATCATGGCGCTCTTCGGTAACATCGTCACCAGTTTCTCATGGTTCGGCGTGAACATGCTCGGCGTAGGCTTGCACTCCTACGGTTTCATGCAAAAAGCGTTTCCATGGCTGGTCGGATTTATGATCAGCCAACTCGCGTTGATGACCATCGCCGCGATACCGCTTGAAAAATGGCGCAGCTTTGCGCCCGCGCATGTTCCAACTCCTGGCCAAGGCCCGCAAGTCTCTCCCGCTCCGTCGCCTGGTTAATCGCAGGCGCTATAGATTCTGATTCCAACACTCCAATTACTCCACTATTCCGTGAATGCTTCCCTTCGCGCCAAGGTCATCGCTGAATGGCGTGGCATGCCGGAGCGAAAACTGCAAACGGACCGATGGCAATCACCGTCCGAGCTGATGCCGAGGCTGATGCAACGGCTGGGTCTCCGCGAGCGCCTGCGCGAAACCGAAGTAATCGAGGCCTGGTCAAAAATCGTCGGCGACTTCATCGCCGCGCACTCAACGCCAGCCGCGCTGCGCGAGGGAATTCTCTACGTCCGCGTGCTCCAACCCGCATTGCACTATGAGCTGGAACAAATCTCCAAGACCGAAATCCTGCGCAAACTAAAGTTACGCTTCGGCAGCAAAACGATCCGCGACATTCGTTTTCGGGTCGGCTGACAGGCTAATATGGGTCAAAATCGGAGTCCGATTTTCAGTAGCTTTTTAAAATGCAGATTTTGGCGCATCGATTGAATTACCCAATGCGTAGCCTTCTCGCTCAGTTCGGTAGCGCTTTGCAATCCGAGTTTTTGTTTGATGTGCGCCTGATAGGTTTCAATTGTTTTGACACTCAGGTGCAATTCAGTCGCTAACCTGGACGCGCCAAAGCCACGGCCAATTAGGGAAAAGACTTGCAGCTCGCGATCACTAAGTGCTTTTACCTCAGAGCGTGCAGGCTCCATTTCATTAGTCGCAAGACTTTTCAAAAGCCGAAGCGTGACACTAGCGCTCGCATAAAGATGCCCTTCCGAGACTCTATTGAGGGCCTGCAGGAGTTGGGATAAATCATCTTCCAAAGCGAAATATCCATGCGTCCCAGCGCGAAACGCGCGTTGAATAGTTGTTAAATCGTCACGCGCCGACACTACAAGAAGCCGAGCTGTGGTATTAATCCTTCGGAAGTCCTTGATCAAATCGATGCCGTCGCCGTGACGAAGTGTCAATCCGAGAGCGACAATTCTCGGTTGATATTTAAGAAACATTTCGCGGCCTATTGGCGCGTCATCTGTTTCACCGCAGGCAGCAAAACGGCCAGTCGCTTCTATCAATGCAACGAGTCCAGAACGGACCAGCGGTAGATGATGAATAATGAGCGTCTTGACTTTTGCCACGACCTTCATCGGGGGACCGATCGGGGGTTTTGTAATGGAAAATCGATTCCGCACTGAGTCGTGACGAATCCTGACGTTATTGATCTTTGGTCCTCTACGGGGGGATGCCTGCATAGTTCTAGCTCCTGCGAAAGCTCTATACCTAATATCCGGGTCGAATTTCGAGAAGAATTTCAAAAAATCAGGGGACATCCCCGATAGGCAAGAGACAGTGGTTCTGTTGCAATCGGCGGCATGCCAACTCCGACTGCGTCTCGCGAGCGCACGCGAATGGGAATCGAGAAACCCATTTGGAGGTCGTTAATGAAAAAACTGTTCCCCGCAAGAAAGGCTGTCTTAATGAAATTCACGGCACTCACGACTGACACCTCGTTAGCCAGCGCCGTTCTTTTACTCACGTCATGCGCTAGCCAAACGGCACATTGGGACGCCGTCCAAATGCGCAGGCACGTGATCGATTATTATAATGATGAAGTCATGGAAAACCTTATTCGCGCGAAGAATGGCTTGCCATTCGTTCATGTGGACATCGTTAGTCTTAGCGCGCTCTCGACTGCCCAAATCGCTGCTACCGTTGGCGGGGGGCAAACGTTGAATAACAGCGGTACAAATACGTCAACACGTGCAACAGGACAAAGCGTGACAACAGCTGGACCGACCGGAGCGACACTAACGACTGCGGTGACCCGTGCACTTGCTGGGGCGGCCGGACTCACGACTACGATCGTGAACGGCGCGACGCGGCCATTTACAATATCGGCGACTCCACAACAGAGCGATAGCCTTACGATTCTGGGTAGTCCAGCAGTAGCTACCAAGGTAGCAAGGAATATCAACGATTACTATCAACTTTTTCTCACCTATTCAGATCCAAAATGTGGTGCTTCAATCGGCGTTACGAGTAATCCAGGCTCGTTGAGAGAAGATGTAGATTACATTCCTGACACGATGAAGAAATGGCGCGACGGCAGGTATTATTATGTGCCTACCTGTTTCAAAAAGCAGTACGCCGATCTGTACGTAGATATCTTCAGCACAAGTCGACCTAAACCTGAGGGCCTTCAGGCCGCACCTTTTATCGTACAATGAGTGATAGAAATGACGTTGGTCCAAGCGTGCGTCTCAGCAAAAGCGACTGCTATTATGAAAACAAATTGAGAGCCAGCATTGTCTTTGCCTCTGGCTGCAGGCTTAAAACCTAAGCAAGCATTCGATTTCCAAGCAATTAATCAGGGCAGTGAGTCCGCATTTAAACGTGTGTATTTTTTTCCGATAGAACGGAATATTGACAGCTTACCGTCCCTTTGATTACAAGGAATTGAAACGTGGGCTCGGCAATTTACGCCGCTGCCGTTTAGCAAGGAATAATAACTATGGATAACGAACCAGATTGTGAAGCTAAAACGAGAATCGATGCCGAGGCTCAGCATGGAATCGGTGACGTTGATGCACTTCTTGTCAACTTTCAACAACCTGAAGAGCTTCGACTCGGATTGGAAGAAATAAAACAGCATTTTTTGGACATCAAAGCAGATACTCATCACTCTTCATAAGCGCCGTGATTCTGCTCCGATTTTGATGCTGTTCTGCAAGTATGTTGCATCGACGGAAACAGATGCAGCAACG
>DATDFM010000152.1:0-7523 GCA_036522635.1 Candidatus Udaeobacter sp.
AGCGAATGTTTCACACGAATTGCGCACGCCGCTATCGATTCTGCGCGGCTATATTGAGACCTTGCTCGACAGTCCGAAGACTCCGCACGAGGAGCTCATCCGGATTCTTTGCATCATGCAGCGCCATTCGGACCGCCTTGAGTTACTGGTCGAAGACTTGCTTACGCTGGCGCAACTGGAATCAACCAATCCGAACTTGCAGATGGGAACAGTCGATCTGTCGAGTTTTCTGCCGGAGATGCTTCGTGATTGGGAAAAGAAGCTCAAAAGTAAACAGCTCAACATTATTTTGGATGTTCCGCCTGAGTTGTCGCCAATTTGCGTGGATCGCGTGCGATTACAGGAAGCGCTTTACAATTTGCTTGATAACGCGGTGAAATACTCACGCGAGCGCGGCGAAATCCGGCTCAGCATTCAACAACACGACAAAGAAATAGAACTGATCGTGAGCGATAAGGGCATTGGGATTGCCAAAGAAGATTTGCCGCGGATTTTCGAGCGCTTCTATCGCGCAGATAAGGCCCGCAGCTCTGACAAAATTCGCGGAACCGGCCTCGGTCTCGCAATTGTAAAACATATCGCGCAATTACACGGCGGGCGCGTGGAGGCGGATAGCGAATTGGGCAATGGCACGACAATTCGAATGATCTTGCCCTCGATAGATCCGCCTGGTTCGTAATCCGTTAGTTTTTGGCGAGCCGTCAACAATTGACGCCTACAAAGCCTTTTGTCACATAAACGTAACAGTAAAGGCTTTGACCGGCTGAATCGGCGTGCGGCAGTTTTGTTCAATGATGAAATTGCAAAAAACAAAGTTTATTGGGCTGGCAATTGCGTTGGGACTAAGCGCAAATGCTTCGGCGCAAATGATGATTAACGGTGCGGGGGCGACGTTCCCGTATCCGATTTATTCCAAATGGTTCGACGAATACGCCAAAGTCGATCCATCGGTACGGTTCAATTATCAATCCATCGGGTCCGGAGGAGGACAGAAGCAAATCATGGCGCAAACTGTCGATTTCGGTGCTTCCGACGGCCCGATGAGTGATGACAACCTCAAGAAAGCGCCGGGAAAACTCCTGCACATTCCCACGGTCGCTGGCGCGGTAGTCATCAGCTACAATCTCGAGGGCACTCCGGCGCTCAAATTCGATGGCGAAACAATCGCCGGAATTTTTCTCGGGCAGGTCAAGAAGTGGAACGATCCGAAAATCGCCGCGACAAATCCAGGGGTGAAGTTGCCCGACAAGGACATCGTGGTCGTGCATCGTTCGGATGGCAGCGGGACGACGTTTATTTTCACCGATTATCTCAGCAAAGTCAGCCCGGAATGGAAATCGAAGGCGGGCAACAACACGTCGGTGAGTTGGCCGACCGGGATTGGTGGCAAAGGTAACGAAGGTGTCTCCGGGCAGGTGAAACAGACCCCGGGCGCGCTAGGATACGTGGAGCTGATTTACGCAATCCAAAACAAAATGCCCTACGCAGAGATAAAGAATTCTGCAGGCGAATTCGTTAAGCCGACAATCGAGTCGGTGACTGCGGCGCTCGGCACGGCAGATATTCCTGACGATTTTCGTTTTTCGATGACGAACGCACCCGGGAAGGACGCATACCCGATCGCCGGTGCGACGTGGTTACTGGTTTACGAACAGCAGAAGGATGCGACCAAAGGCAAAAAACTTGTCGAATTTTTGAAATGGGCAATGACAAAGGGTGAGGCCATGGCAAAAGATCTCGACTACGCGCCATTAGCCGAGAGCGTTCAGCAACGCGTCGTGAAACGAATCGACGAAATCAAATACTAAAACACCGAAAGCGAATGTTTAGCAGCCCTCGAGTGTTGTTTATTTGCGTGCACAATTCTGGACGCAGCCAGATGTCCGAAGCTTTTCTAAGGCATTACGCAGGCGTCCGATTCGACGCGCAGAGTGCAGGTCTCGAGCCGGGCGAATTGAATCCGCTGGTAGTGGAGGCGATGGCTGAGATCGGTATCGACATCTCGCGAAACAAAACCAAGAGCGTTTTTGATGTTTGGAAGAGTGGCGAGCTTTTTCAATACGTGATCGCGGTCTGCGATGCCGAATCCGCTGAAAAATGCCCAATCTTTCCGGGTCCCACAACGCGTTTGCATTGGTCTTTTCGAGATCCATCAAATGTTACCGGCTCGTACGATCAGAAGTTGCAGAAAGTCCGACAAATTCGCGACGAGATCGCATCCAAGATTCAAGACTGGTTGGCGTCACTTCCAGTCGAACAACCCGCCTAATTATGCCAACCATCACTGTCGAAGCAGCAGATGCAATTCGGCCGGCGCAGGCGCGGATGTCGCCTCCGTCGCGGTTTGGCGACAAGGCCTTTGAGTGGCTCACGCTAGCAATGGCCTTTGCGGTGGTGCTGCTCATTATTTTGGTTGGTTGGCAGCTCTGGAGTGGATCTTTGCTCGCCATGAAGAAATTCGGTGTCGGTTTCCTTGTCACATCAACCTGGGACCCGGTCGCGGAGCAATTCGGGGCGCTGCCCTTCATTTACGGAACGCTGGTTTCTTCTTTGATTGCCCTTCTCATTGCGGTGCCGTTGGGAATCGCGACCGCAGCGTATCTCACGGAACTCGCACCTTTATGGATTCGGCAGCCATTGGTTTCGTTGATAGAAATGTTGGCGGCCATCCCCAGCGTAATCCTTGGGTTGTGGGGAATTTTTGTCATGATTCCCTGGCTAAGAGAGTATCCCTTTCCGTGGTTGCAGCGATTCCTCGGTTGGACGCCGTTTTTCAGCGGACCGATCTATGGCCCATGTATGCTTGCCGGCGGAATCATTGTAGCGATTATGATTCTGCCGATCATAACTTCAGTGTCGCGCGAGATCCTGCGAAGTGTACCGGATTTGCAACGCGAAGCAGCTTATGCGCTGGGCGCCACTCGCTGGGAAGCGACGCGGATCGCGGTATTAAGTTACGCCAAAAAAGGTTTGTTTGGCGCAGTGATCCTTGGCTTGGGCCGCGCACTTGGCGAAACCATGGCCGTTACGATGGTGATCGGCAACACGCCACAAATCGCAGCATCGCTCTTTAAGCCTGGGTACACACTCGCCAGCGTGATTGCCAATGAATTCACAGAAGCAACAACGGACCTTTACATGCAGTCACTGACCGCCATTGGGCTGGTCCTCTTTGGAATAACGATTGTGGTGAATCTTCTCGCTCAACTGCTGCTGAAGACCGTCGCTGCCAGGTCCGACACACGAGCCGTGCAATAGCCATGCAATTCGAAGGAACGCACAACCACACCTGGCGCAAATTCAAAAGCGCCCTGGCATGCGCAATCGCTTTCGTGTCAGCAATTCTTGTGATCTTGCCCTTGGGATTGGTGTTCGTTTACCTGCTTATCAACGGCATCGGCGCAGTGAACTGGGATTTTTTTACGAAATTACCGGCGCCCGTCGGCGCGGTGGGCGGAGGTATGGCAAACGCCATCGTTGGAACCCTTATACTGCTGGCAATCGCGGGCGTGATTGGAATTCCCATTGGTGTGCTGGGAGGTGTGTACCTTGCCGAGTACGGATCGGCTAGCATCAATTCCGTCCTGCGCTTTTTGGCCGATGTTCTCAACGGCGTGCCATCGATCACATGGGGTGTCGTGGTTTACGGCCTGATCGTGTTACGTTTCAAAAGCTTTTCCGCGCTTGCCGGCGGTCTTGCGCTGGGCTTGATCATGATTCCGCTGATCTTGCGGACCACTGAGGAAGTAATTCTACTCGTGCCGAACGGATATCGCGAAGCCTCGCTGGCGCTTGGAGTCAGCCGCTGGCAAACAATCGTCCACATCGTGATCAAGACAGCGTCCAAAGGGATTATCACCGGAATTCTGCTTGCTCTTGCGCGTGTGGGCGGTGAAACCGCTCCGCTTCTTTTTACCGCGTTCGGAAATCGTTTCTGGAATCATAACTTAACTGAGCCTATTGCCGCGCTGCCGTTGCAGGTTTTTACCTACGCCATTTCTCCCTACGATGATTGGCATCGCCAGGCTTGGGCTGGGGCGCTCGTGCTCGTAACTGGTGTTTTTTGCGTTAATGTGCTGGTTAGAATTCTGACTCGTGGCCGTGGGACATCGCCCGTTTAAGGCTTATCAATGGAGAAGTTACTTATGCCAACTCCCGAACGAATCGTTGAAGAGGACGTTGAGCAGCTAGCCGGAATGCCTTCGAATACTGAGACCGTGCCTGCATCCACATTTCGAGTGAAGAATATGTCGATCTGGTACGGCGAGAAGCGAGCGATACAGGACGTGACAATCGACATTGCTTCAAATGCCGTCACCGCCATCATTGGGCCCAGCGGCTGCGGTAAGTCCACCTTTCTCAGGGCGCTAAATCGCATGCACGAACTGACTCCAAGGACCCGCATGCAGGGCACGGTCCTTTTGAATGGCGAAGATCTTTATTCGAGTACCATCGACCCAACGGTCGTTCGGCGCCGCGTAGGTATGATTTTTCAAAAATCGAATCCCTTTCCAACGATGACGATCGGCGAAAATGTCATCATCGGTCTGCGGCTGAATGGAGTGCACGACCAGAAATTTCTTAACGAGCGTTTAGAGAAATCGCTCCGCATGGCTGCTCTTTGGGACGAAGTGAAAGACGATTTGAACAAGCCCGGCACAAGTCTTTCCGGTGGTCAGCAACAGCGACTATGCATTGCCCGCACGCTAGCTGTGGAACCGGAGGTAGTCCTGATGGATGAACCCTGCTCAGCGCTCGATCCGATCGCGACGGCAAAGATTGAGGAACTGATCAACGACCTGAAGACGAAATACACAATCGTGACGGTCACCCACAATATGCAACAAGCCGGGCGTATTTCGGATTACACAGCATTCTTTTACCTTGGCCGGCTAATCGAGTTTGGGCCGACAACCACCATTTTTACAAATCCAAAGGAACGACAGACGGAGGATTACATCACAGGGAGGTTTGGATAATTTTTAGGCGCGGCCGCTGACCGTGTCGCGATTAGGAGCAATAACTAAGGACCACAATGGTTATATCAAAGCACATTCTAGGAACATTCGATGAAGCACTGACGTCGCTGCGGAACGATCTGCTAATGATGGCCGGTCTGGCTGAGCGCAGCCTGGATCGCGCACTCAAAGGCTTGCTTCAGCGCGATGACGATCTCTGCGCAAACGCTATCGCAGATGACGAAGAGATCGATCAACTGGAGAAACAGATCGACAAGGACGGATTTGAAGTCTTGCTCCGCTTCCAGCCAGTGGCTTCGGATCTGCGCCGGGTGATTTCAGCCATAAAACTTTCGCCAAATATCGAGCGCGTAGGCGATCAGGCGACGAACATCGCGAAACGCGCGCGCAAGCTCAATCGGCACCCACCCTTACCGGAAATGCAATTGATCGTGCCGATCCAGGCTTACGCGATGACGATGTTCAAGGACAGTATTAACGCGTATGTGCGGGAGAATGTGGACCTCGCTCATTCGGTCTGCGAGCGCGACGAACAGCTCGACGATATGAATCGCGACGCAAACCGGAAACTGACCGAACGGATGATGGAAGACAGGGATCAGTTACGCGGCTATTTCAATTTGATCCTGGTCTCGCGTGCTCTCGAACGTGTCGGCGATCACGCCACGAACATTTCTGAGGATGCTGTTTATGCCGCGGCGGCAGAAGACATAAGACACAAGTCAGTCGCGACCTCGGCTTGAGACGAAGCATTGCGCATGCGTGGCTGATCGGCAATCGTTAGAACATGCCGCAAGTTCAAGCCACTTCGCGCACCGAAGAAAAAAGCGAAGCTCCCAGCGTTCCGCAGGTTGTCCAAACTGTCCGTGACCGTTTTGGCGATCCGAAGAATTTCATCAACCGCGAGCTGAGCTGGCTCGCATTTGATCGGCGTGTTCTCGAGGAGGCGCAGGACCCGACACAACCGCTCATCGAGAGAGTTAAGTTCCTCACAATTTTCAGCTCAAATCTTGATGAGTTTTTCGAGATTCGCGTAGCCGGAATCAAACAACAGATTGAGAGCGAGACCAGCGATATCGGTCCAGATGGCTTGAGTCCCACGGAGCTGTTTGATCGCATCCAAAAGAGCGTGCGCGAGCTTGTGGGGATGCAGTATGGGCTTTGGAAAAACGAGTTGCTGCCCGAACTGGCAAAGAATGGGATTTACGTTCGCGAAATCCCCGAGTTATCAGCGAGACGCACTAGCTGGGCCAATCGCTACTTTCAGCAGGAAGTTTTCCCGATGCTGACACCGCTGGCTGTCGACGCCAGCCATCCATTCCCGCATTTGTTAAACCGCAGTCATAATCTGCTGGTACGAGCAAAAACGCGGCGTCGTGGTGAGCCATTGCACGCCATCGTCCAGGTGCCGCGAGTTGTGCCGCGGCTTATACTCATGCCGCGCGGCGCCGGTGCGAACGAGCCGTGGGAATACATTTATCTGGCGTCGCTAATTAAACAGCACATCGGTGAATTGTTTCCGGGTTTAATCCTGGACGGTGTCCACGCCTTTCGCGTCACTCGAAACAGCGATCTCTACATTGACGATGAGGAAGCGGAGAACCTTTTGCGGACGATCGAGCAGGAACTGCGACGCACCAGTCGTGGCAACGCCGTGCGCCTTGAAGTGGAAGCCGATTGCCCAAAAGATTTTCTCGAGCTGCTTCTGGAGTTTTTCAGTCTCTCTGAAGCGGACGCCTATAAGCTCGATGGCCCATTATCGATGACGCATTTAGCGCCACTGGTTGCCAACGACGCGTTTGCCAAACTGAAGGATCGTCCGTTTCAACCGGCTCGCGATCCGGCGTTGCCGCCACATGCGGATTTCTTCGAGGTCTTACGACGACAAGACGTGTTGCTGCATCACCCTTATGACAGCTTCGATGAAGTGGTCGAATTGGTTGAGACGGCGGCAAAAGATCCGCAGGTGCTTGCCATTAAAATGACCTTGTACCGCACAAGCGGAGATTCGCCCATTGTGGAGGCGCTCATCGACGCGGCCAATGCAGGAAAGCAAGTTACTGCGATTGTTGAGCTGCGTGCGCGTTTTGACGAGGCCAGCAACATTCAGTGGGCAAGGCGGCTGGAAGAAGCCGGTGCGCACGTGATCTATGGTGTGGTAGGTCTTAAGACGCATTGCAAGGCGTTGCTGATCGTTCGCCGTGATGCCGACGAGCTCCGGCGTTACGTCCATCTCGGCACGGGGAATTACCACTCTCGGACCGCACGCATTTACACGGACTTCAGTCTGCTCACTAGTGCACCTGAGCTAAGCGAAGAAGTGGCCACTGTTTTCAACACGCTTACCGGGCTCGCTGGGTATCCTGGATTAAAAAAATTGATGGTTGCACCGTTCGACATGCACAGCCGGTTTATCAAGCTGATCGAGCGCGAGCGGGACAATGCGCTGGCAGGCAAGCCAGCTCGGATCGTCGCCAAGATGAATTCGCTGGTCGATGAGGAGATCATCGAAAAATTGTATGAAGCCTCCTGCGCAGACGTGAC
>DATDFM010000153.1:0-3111 GCA_036522635.1 Candidatus Udaeobacter sp.
ATGTCGGTGTACTGAAGAAGGATCGCGCATTGGAAATACTCGCGGCTGTGCAGACCCGAGCGCAAAACAAAGTGGCCGTCGAGCAGCGCGCCGGTTTTGCGGAAAAGTGCTAGCAAGTCTTCGCTCATTTGGGGAGCGCACGCCGCTGGCGTGCTGTTTTCGGCGGCTCGCCGAAAAATCTGGCACCACGCGCGATGCGGTTAGCGATTGAAGAACAACGCATTAGTCCAGATTGCGGGGCAGAACCGTTCGGCGAGCCGTCGAACGGAGCACGCGAGCCGGGTGCGCTGCCCAGAACGGAAATTCTACCCTGACGTATCATAAACGGTTTGGTCTGCCTCCGCTGCGGCGGCAATTACCTCGATCTCCACATTGGTTCCTTTCGGCAACGCGGAAACCTGCACCGTTGAACGGGCAGGGGGATCTTGTTTGAAGTACGAGCCGTAGATCTCGTTCACCTTCTGAAAATCGCCGAGATCTGTGAGAAAGATCGTTGTCTTCACGATGTGATCGAAAGTCAGGCCTTCGGTTCGTAACAGAGCCGCGACGTTTTCCATCACTCGCCTGGTCTGCGTGGCAATGTCGCCGGAAACGATTTCGCCAGATTTCGGGTCGAGTGGAATTTGACCGCTACAGAACAGGAAACGTCCGCTGCGGATTCCTTGCGAGTAAGGACCGATCGCCGACGGCGCTTCGCTGGTGAAAATAGGCTTTTTCATGTCGGCGACTGTAACTGGAAAGCGCGTTCCAACAATTAGAGAATCCTTCCAACTACGCGCCAACATGGATGGCAGCCCCGAAACCCTTCGGGGTTGCCCTGCAATTGGTTTGCTGCATAGTGACAACCCACGACGCGACGGAATATCGGCGTTATTTCGGCTGGGTAGCTCAGTCGGCAGAGCAGTGGACTGAAAATCCACGTGTCGGCGGTTCGATTCCGCCCCCAGCCATATCGAAGCCTTTAGAGCGATATCGCCGTACCTTTGCGGCGCCCCGGGGTGGCAGCATTACCAATTCTTTTTTGAACTGCTGATTCACACATTCTTACAGGCAGGAGCGATCCGGTACGCGTATCAATTTCGGGACTGGAGTTGTCCCGCTCAATTTCCGATGAAAAGAAAGAGAGAGAGCCTGGCGAGCAGGATAAAGGAAGCTGACTTGGCAAATTACGCGCAGGCAGTTATCCGCGATGCCAGAAAACTTGTTGAGGAGCGGAAAGCGTTATCAGAGCAACTTCGACAAACTGTCAGGTTTAGTAAGTTGTACCGGTGTCGGTAATGCGGCGACCTGGAGATGGACAGAAGTACATACTTCACACCGTCTGTTGCCGAATCCATTTGATGACTGAAGGCTGCAAAACCGTCCGCCTTCCAGAAGCAATTCAGCCAAACAAATCGAGTTTGCTACTTATTGTCCGCGACTTGCCGCGCAGGCTCGTTTGCTCCGAGTTGTGCGCTCATTTTTTGCACTATCGTAGTAAGCGCGTCGATTTGCTTCTGCTGCGCGTCTATCTGGTGCCGTGCTTTGAGAAACTCGTTGAGCAGCATGGCGTTCACCGCTTCGTAGCGAACCGTGTACGGTTTTCCTTCTTTGTCACGCAGCACCAATGCCGGATTTACATTTGCTACTTCCTCGGCAATTAACCCAAATTGCGGTGTGCTATTTGCGTCGCTCTTATATTCAAATGTCACGGGTTTGAGCGCCAGGATGGCCTCGCTGGTTTGATCCATCGGTTTGATGTCTGTTTTGAATCGCCTTGAGGAAGCCGGCGGCGTCGTGCCGAGCTGACCGGTCGTTGTGTTTATGAAGACGGCCGTCGGACTGCCCTCGTCGGCTCCGTTAATGCCAGCGATAAACGTAGCGGTGTGAAGTTGTGGTTCGCCGATGCGAATGGTGTTGTCCTCGGTGACGTCACCTCTACTACCGACATAAATGTTGCGATCGCCCACGGTAAGAAATGTGCCGGCTGCAGCGCCCACGGCGATATTATTGTTGCCGGTACTTTGTAAGAGAGCCCCAACACCAATTGCCGAGTTTTGGGAACCGTGTGTATTAGTTTGGAGCGCATTAAAACCAACGGCTGTATTGTTATCACCGTCTGCGTTGTTGATCAGCGCATTATCCCCGACAGCCGTGCCGCCGTTTGCATTCGTGTTGTGGAGCAGCGCTGACGAACCGACGGCCGTGTTACTGATCCCGGTGCTGTTGAAAAAAAGTGCGGCTTCGCCGTTTGCCGTGTTTAAGGTGCCGGTGGTGTTGTTTACAAGCGCCGCAGCGCCGGTCGCTGTGTTTTGATCTCCCTGGTTGGCGAAAAGCGCTCCCGCGCCAACGGCGGTGTTGAAGCTCCCGGTCCTAATTCCCTCGAGTGAAAAGAAACCGATCGCCGTATTGTATTGACCGGTGGTGAGGCTGAAAAGAGCGTTCTGCCCCTCCGCAGTGTTCCCGCCAGGATAGCCTCCGTCTGGCGTGGGAACCACCGCTTGAGCTTTTGGCGCAAGCACAACGGAGATTAGCAAAAGTATAATAATAATTGATAACGCTTTTATTTTCATTGTGCGTGAAGCTTCAGGGAACTTGTCTGTGCGTCAAATCCCAATTCGCCGCAGGTGGAAATCCCTGCCTCGAATTCGATAGAGGCTGCAAGACAACGAAAGAATCCAACGCTCGAGGTTCAGATTCCATCATGCCGGGTACCGGTGTTCGAACTATGCGGCACTTTCGGCGATTGTTTAGGCCTTGCTCACCAAATCCAAACAGGCTTTAGCTGAGTAGCTTTAGCAGCGCGGCGGCTTTTGGAGGAATGGTGATGTTCTGGCCAACAACGAACTCGCGTAAGGCAGCCCTGAGCCATTCGCGAGACGCGGTCGCCTCTTCAATTATGATGAAAGTTGTGTCGCCTTCTGTTTTCAAATTGTATCGCAAAATTTCGACCTCGACCGGCTCCTTTTCCCCGATCAATTCGAGTCGAAGACAAATTCGCTTGTTTTTGGTGTCGATTGAAAGCTCAGTCATTTCACCGATGGAGTTCAGCCGTCTATTTATTGCGATCCTTGCTGTGAAAGCCAGAGTGGCATCTTTAGAACGATGAAGAAAGCCGCGAACTCCTTTTGC
>DATDFM010000154.1:0-19946 GCA_036522635.1 Candidatus Udaeobacter sp.
GCCGGTGAACTGTTTGGAAAAGATCAGCCGCTCGATGCAACGAAGTTTTTCATCGTGTTGCCGGACGGAATTGGCCACGGAAAATCGAGCAAACCGAGCGACGGCATGCACGCCAAATTCCCGCGCTACGGTTATCTCGACATGGTGGAGGCCCAGCATCGCTTGTTAACCGAGGGACTCGGCGTAAATCATGCGCGGCTTGTGATGGGGACCTCTATGGGCGGAATGCATAGCTGGTTGTGGGGCGAATTGCATCCCGAGTTCATGGACGCGCTGATGCCGCTGGCGAGTTTGCCGACACAGATTTCAGGGCGCAATCGGGCGTGGCGTCGCATGGTGATCGATGCCATTCGCAACGATCCTGCATGGCAAGGCGGCGAATATGAGACACAACCACCGAGTATGCGCACTGCTGCCGAGATGCTCTGGTTCATGAGCAGCAATCCGGTCCTGCGTCAGAAGGACGCGCCTACTCTCGCGAAAACAGACGAAGTCCTGGATAAATTCGTCGAACAAATCGTGAAAACTGATGATGCAAATGATGTGCTGTACGCGCTCGAAGCTTCACACGACTATGATCCCGGACCGAACCTTGAAAAAATTCGTGCGCCTCTTCTCGCGATCAATTCGGCCGATGACCTCATCAATCCACCCGAGCTTGGGATCCTCGAACGTGAGATCAAGCGGGTCCCGAAAGGACGAGCAGTCGTGATTCCTTTGAGCGACAAAACGCGCGGCCATGGCAGTCACACGGTCGCAAGCTTATGGAAGGATCAGTTGGTGCAGCTGCTCAAGGAAACTGAACGCAATCACTAATCACGAGCATTTTGAAGTTGCTCAGTGTTTTCGTATCAACTTCAACACGTCTGGTTTGTAATTGCCGACAGTGACTTTTGTCCTTGACGAATAACACACTACCTGCGCAGCATCCGCTCTCTGAAAGCCCCCAACCGTCAAGCTCGCCGCGCATTAATCCACGCGACCCGTTTCTCGAGCGAGGCCTCTTCGAAAAATCGCTCTGCAACATCAAAACAGAAAAGGTTCTTATGAAAACAATTATCAAAACTCTTTTAGTCCTCATTGCAATTATGTTGTTCCTGATCTGGTTTGATTTTTCGCCTCAAGCACAAGCCGTGGTACCAACACCGGATGGCGGCTATCCCGGCGGGAACACGGCGGGGGACAGAACGCACTCCAGAGCCTGACTGCCGGCGGCTACAACGCAGCGATTGGTTGGTTGTCGCTAAGGAGTCTGACAACAGGAAGCTTCAACACTGGCGTCGGCGCTGGAACGCTCGTGTTTAACGCTGGAGACGAAAATACGGCCACTGGCGCTGCAGCACTTCTAAGCAATACCAGTGGCGCTTTCAACACGGGCGTCGGAGGGTTCGCCCTCCTAAGCAACCAGGGAGGTGTTCGTAACACTGCCGTAGGAAGTCGTGCGCTCTTTGCACACGCTATTGGAGACTTTAACAATGCCGTAGGTGCTTATGCCCTTGCTTCCGACACAGAGGGGCAGGGCAATAACGCCGTTGGGGATGAGGCGCTCTTCAACAACACTACCGGCAGCAACAACACGGCTATGGGCGATAGTGCGCTCCATGCGAACACGATCGGTGCAGAGAACACAGCGATCGGTAGAAATGCGCTCAGTAATAATACTGCCGGCAGCGATATTACAGCTCTGGGTGCCCATGCCGGCGAAGGGGTCACCATGGCCGATCACGTTATTTGTATTGGCCACTCAGGTTCGAATGTGAGCAACAGTTGTTATATCGGACACATCTTTGGGGCGACGATCGATCCCGACGCTGTGAATGTAGGCATCGATGCCAGCGGGAAACTAGGCACGGTCGGTTCGGCGCGACGCTTTAAGCGTGACATAAAGCCGATGAACGAGGCCAGCGAAGCAATCCACTCACTTAAACCGGCCACCTTCCACTACAGGAGCGATGCCAAAAACACGCCGTGTTTTGGCTTGATCGCTGAGGAAGTCGCAGAAGTAAACCCGGATCTCGTTGTGCGCGACAAAGACGGCGAAATCCTCACCGTGCGCTACGACCAGGTGAACGCGATGTTGCTTAACGAATTCCTCAAAGAGCACAAGAGAATGCAGGTATTGGAAGCGACACTTGTTCAGCAACAAAAAGCAGTGGCCGCTCTGATCGACCACATCAACGAGCAGGATTTCAAAATCCAAAAGGTTAGCGACGAGTTCAGAATGCGTAGCGCCACCTCGCCGGTGGCTACACGTCAACAAACGATATACCAAGAAGCGGGACGCACGGAGTAACATCCCGGCAAGATCCGCGCAGTCTGTACGCCAAGTGGTTCGCGGTAACCGGCTAACGAAGAATCTGAATATGGTGAGTTGCTGGGCTACTTAGCGACTCGAATCAAATCACTAGTCCAAAAGTTAGAACGCTGTTCCTTTTGGCAGATCTTTGCTCGGTAGCTTACCAAATTTGGCTTCCATTCCGTGTTCGGCCCTTTGCTGTTTGATGCTTGCTTTTTCGTTATTGAGGGTGACGAGCAGCTTTGTCATGCCTTCATTCAAGGCCTTATTTGCCGCCTCCCATTCCGATTTCGCCTTGAACGTTACGCGCGAATAAATCTTTGTTAGGTCCGGAACTGTTTTTCCCTCTTTCTGCACTCTTTCGATAATCGGCACCAACTGGTCGATGTCGCCGAATGCATATCCGTTGATGTACGGGCCTACCAACTGTTGGAAGGCATTCTGCGCCTGGTATAGCTCAAATCCAGGCGCGCCCATGCTGCCCATTTTGTCGCGATCGATCAGAGTTGCAAAGAGACGCCCACGATATTGCGCGGAATAAAACCAGTAAATGGATTCCTTCCTGAAACCTAAATCGTAAAGGCGAATCGAGGCGACGTACGTCTCTGCGAAATTGAGTGTGTCCCATGACTTTTTCATTTTCGCGATCGTCGCAATGAACTCGGATTCGTTTTTCGCGGCCAAACCACTGCTGAACGGACCGACCTCAATAGTCGGGCCTTTGGAGTTGTAGTACGGCGTGATGTAAACGTCGATGTGAGCGGGATCAGAAATGGTTTGAGCGCCGGCTAGACCAGCACAACCAACGAAGAGGAGCAGGAAGATTGAGTTGAGCTTCATTTTAATTAAAGACGCGCAAGCTCAGCCACCACTTGATATAGCGCAAGCGGTCTCGCATTGATCGAGCCGAGCCGCGTTGAACGTCCGCGGCTGCGACATTGGGTCTTGGCATACGCCTATAACGACAGGTGTATACATCGCCGAAATTTGATAGAGAGAGAATCGTGATGAAATCACTCTGGCGCAAACATCTGATCGTTTGCCTGGTTCTAGGCTTGCTCGCGATTCCAATTTATTTCCTGGACAGGGCGCTGCTGAAACCAAGCGGCGGGAACTGGATCAGCTTGGATTTTCGGGGCCTGATCTTTTGGACTTATATCGTCTTGGTTGGTATCCACATCGTCGTCAGTTCCATCGCTGTCCTTTTATTTCCGAAGTCAGGCGCATTGCGGATCCATTTGGGCTCAGCCGTCCTCGCGATAGTCCTGTTCATCAGCGGTTTCGCTGTTTACGGAAAACTGCGCCGGGCGTCCGTCTCCACCGAATATCAAACAATGATGGCCAAACGCCGACCTCTGATCGATGTGATTGAACTCAAGAACTGGTGGTACGTCCCCGATGAGAGTCATCCAACGGAAATCCGCGTGAACGTCGTTACCAATGAACCGGGGCGATTTGCAGGCAGCGTGATTGGCGAGCAAACAGACTCATCAGGATCCTCGAAAATCATTTTTGAAGACACAAACGGACCCGAGACCCAGCGTCAGGTGGGCAGCGGAGAGTCTTTCACATACGCATTTCCGCTGAAATTCCTGAACACCGGCCGTGCTGATGACATGCGCGTTACTTTGTACCTTTTCAAGGCTCCGAGTGGACCAGCGGCCGGCGACATTACAAAAATTTTCATGAAATCCCCGCAGCGCGACGACGACGGCCAGTACTTTTACGGAGTGCTACCGCCACCTTCGCAACCAGGGAAGTGACTGTTGCCTCTTCTGTTGACGATCATGGGTCGGCATCCGGGCATTCCTCTTGATCGTCATTCGGGGTCTGCTCATCGGCGGGGGCGCCGACGAGTGCACGCGAGGCGCGTGCGATCTCCAGAAATCTGCAGAGGACTTCGGCGAGGACGCCGAACTCAGCACGCGAGGGCGCATGCGCTCCCCAAAAATCAGTTACCTTGCGTCCGGCGATGGTAATCGTACGAAATACTCGGGCGCTGGCGTACTAGCACGTCGAGTGTTTTCATCAGGCGCGCCTCGTACGAATCACACATCGGAGACTCGCCATTTGGCTGGATCCATTCGGGATGTTGGATCCGCAGGGCGTCGTGCATCTGCTTCCGCAGGTCTGCGTACGTATGGAGTTGGTGAATCATAACCATAGATTTGGTTTAGTTACCTCGGTGCCACGGCCATCGTGTGAGCCAGTAAAATGACTGGCCACATCGCGATGAAGACGATTGTGCCGAAGGCAACGAGCTCGGATAAATAGCCAGGTTGTGACCTGTAGGCATATCGATCACTGAAGAAACGAGAGAGGCGAACGAAGATCGAGTTTGGCGTGTCCATGTTCATGTCAACATTAGACACCTTCGGCGTCGGCCCGTTTCAGCGAAAAAGTGACGTTTCTGTCACTTTGGATAGTGACGCGTATGGGCAAACTCTGAAACCGGCAGTGCCAGACCATGTAGCGGCGCTCTCGGAGGGTCGACGGATTCTGATATCGGCGGTCAGAGACCGCCGCTACGGTCGTGCTATTGAGAGCTTAATCGCCGTAATAGTACGCGCCGCCGTAGTACCCATCCCAAGGATAGTACGGATAATAATCCGGCATATAGTCGGTGTTATATTTTGCCTCTGGCGAGTGGCGCCAGTTGCTGGCGGCATAATAAGTATCGGCGCAGTCGCAGAGTAGAAACGCAAAACTCACGGCTCCGATCACTGAAAGGATCGCGACCCAGTGCCGACCGTTTTTCCGTTGAGTTGCCACGCGTTTGGGGCGCTCATTTCACGAGAGGCCTTCTTCAAAGGCAAGCAAAAAAAACGCATCGGCGCATCCACCCATCTTGTGGCGGTGCACCGATGCGCTAGCCAACCGCGCGTCGCAAATTAATACCAGTCGCCGTAAACGGTCCTGGTGCGGTAATAGCGCGGACCATAGGCATCGTTGTAACGGACGCCGGAGCGCACGATTGTAGTATCGTAGGCCGGTCCATAGTAAGAATACGCATACGGATCAGCGTACGAGTATCCCGTGTAATATCCTGCGGGGTAATAACCGCCGTCATACGCGGTCACGTATGGTCCTTCTGCACATCCGCCTAGAAAAGCTGTGACCAGGCCTGCGCAAAGGATCGATAATAACAGTGGTACGCGACGCGTGGATTTCGTTGTTGTTTTCATGACTCTCCCCTTTCCATTCTCCCTTTCTTGAACTTCCCTTTCTCAATAGTGAGCCGTTTACGCGGCTCCGTCTGGCCTGCTGTTCCTTGTGAACGCCAGCCGTCCAGACATCCACTGTACGATTCGAATTCGGCGTCTCGATCGGTCGCCGGCCCCTCGTGAAATCAACGCAACCGTTTGAATTGGTCCGACATATCGATGCACTTCAAAGCATTTTGCATCGACAGCCGTGTTCGGTACCGTCAGCCGCCCATGAGACGAAATTTCCTTTGGCTCGCTGCATTCCTAACGATTGTGTTCACGATGTTCGCAAAGCCGCCGTCCTCATCGACGCCGGAAGGCAATTTTGATGTGATCATCCGCAACGGGACAGTTTACGACGGTACCGGCGCTGAACCGCGAAAGGCCGACATCGCGATTCGAGCCGATCGAATCGCAGGCATCGGCGATTTCAAATCGGCGAAAGCGAACACTGTTATCGAGGCGAAGGGACTGGTTGTCGCGCCGGGTTTCATCAACATGCTTTCGTGGTCGACAGAATCGCTGATTCAGGATGGCCGCTCACAAAGCGAAATCCGGCAGGGAGTCACGACTGAGATTATGGGCGAGGGCGAGTCGATGGGACCGGTGAACGACCGTGTGCGCGAAGAAAAAATTCGCGAGCAAACCGACATCAAATACGACATACCGTGGAATACGCTGGCGGAATATCTGCAGTATCTCGAAAAGCGCGGCGTGTCGTGCAACGTGGCGTCTTTTATCGGTGCAACGACCATCCGCGAATACGTAATCGGAAACGACGATAAACAGCCGACACCGGAGCAGCTGGATGAAATGCGCGAACTGGTGCGAAAAGAAATGGAAGCCGGCGCACTCGGGATCGGTACTTCACTGATTTATCCGCCCGCGTTTTACGCGAAAACCGAAGAGCTGATCGAGCTGTGTAAGGTCGCAGCAAAATATCAGGGCAAATACATTTCGCATATGCGCAGCGAAGGAAATCAATTGTTCGCAGCCCTTGACGAACTGCTGCGGATCGCGCGTGAAGCGAACATTCCCGCCGAGCTTTATCATATCAAAGCCGCCGGGAAAAAAAATTGGCCAAAGGAAGACGAGCTGCTCACGCGAATCGAACGCGCGCAAAAAGACGGCCTCAAGATCACCGCTGACATGTACACCTATACCGCTGCCGGCACTGGACTCGACGCGTGTTTGCCGCCGTGGACGGAAGACGGCGGATATCCGGCATTGTTCAAACGGCTGCGTGATCCGGCGACACGCGAGAAGATTAAAGCCGAGGTACAAGTCGACAGCGACAAATGGGAAAACCTTTATCTAATGGCCGGATCGCCGGACAAAATTTTGCTGGTGGGATTTAAGTCAGAAAAACTGAAGCCGCTGACGGGCAAAACGCTCGCTGAAGTCGCGAAGATGCGCGGAAAGGATCCAATCGACACCGCGATGGATTTGATCGCGGAAGACGAATCACGAATCAGCACCGTCTATTACTTGATGTCTGAGGAGAACGTGAAAAAGGAATTACGGAAGCCCTGGATTTCTTTTGGCTCAGATGAAGCTTCGCAAGCGCCGGAGCCGCCGTTCACAAAGTCGAATCCGCATCCGCGCGCTTACGGGAATTTTGTGCGCGTTCTTGGCAAATATGCACGCGACGAGAAGGTGCTTTCACTGAGCGACGCGATTCATCGATTGAGTGGTCTCCCGGCGACAAATCTCGGGCTGGATCATCGTGGATTTCTTAAGGAAGGAATGTTCGCCGACGTAGTGGTATTCGATCCGGCGACGATCACAGATCACGCCACGTTTGAAAAACCGCATCAATACGCAACCGGTATGAAACACGTGTTCGTGAATGGTATGCAGGTCATCAAAGACGGCGAGCACACCGGCGCGAAACCAGGCCGCGCGTTGTGGGGCCCGGGGAAAAAATAACGTAGCGCATGCCTCTGGCTTGCGCTGCGCAAGCGGGACGCATGCGCGACTTCGCTCTTTCGAAAGAGACACGCAAAGGCGACGTTCAGGGCGTTATATTTCTAAATCGTCCTCGTCAGTTTGCTCGTGGTCGTAACTTACTTGGAACCGAGGACGAGGAGGAGAACGACAACCAGAACGCCATTAATCGGATGAACTCGTTTGGGCATTGAAAACGCGTCAGGTGGAGTGGAAGTTTCCTTTCCAATGGATCCGATTAAGAGCATCAAATTACGTTGGCTGCAGGGTGCGTTGCACGATATTAGCTACGAATTGTCACGCTCGCAGTTTTCCAGGTTTGCCCCACAGGCATGGCAACCGGCGATCAATGCGTACCGATGCGACACCTGTATCCGAATCTGTGTCGATCTTGCAGGAGTCGATAGTTCGTTGATCGATCTTAGCGTCGAACCGCGGCGCCTGGTGATTCGCGGTACGCGCGAGTTGCCAGAGCCGACGGGTGACGAAGGTTGCGCCCAGCAATTACTGGCGATGGAAATCGATTACGGCCCGTTCGAACGGGAAATCAATTTCCCGGTTGACGTGGAAATCGACAAGGCGCACGCGGAGCAACGCAACGGGTTACTCTGGATTTCACTGCCTGTAAGAAAAGGATCATGAACACACAGAAGCAGGACGCGTTACAGCCGGGCAAGGATGCAAAGCCCGTAGGGCAGGGGACCATTCCGCTCGGCGTCGACGAAAGCCGCACGCCAAGAATCCCGGAAGAGCTGTCGGTTCTCCCAGTGCGCGGATTTGTGATCTTTCCCGGGACGGTGATCCCACTGAATGTCCAGCGAACGGCCTCGCTCAAGCTGCTCGATGAGACTTTGCCGCGCACGAAAGTGATCGGGCTTCTGTCGCAGCGTGACGAGACGAAAGAAGATCCGTCGCTGCAGGATTTGTACTCCGTCGGAACGGTCGCTCTGGTGCTTAAACTTGTTAGGCAATCAGAGGACAATGTGCTCGTAATTGTGCAGGGGTTGCGCCGTTTTTCGCTGCGCAAGATCGTCGCGACCGATCCGTATCTGCGCGCCGAAATCGATCTGCCCGAATCCATCATCCCTCCGTCGAGCAAGGAATGGGAAGCGGTGTTCCGGAATTTGCGCGATTCAGCGACGCGTTTGTTCGAGCTGACGCCGGACGCGCCCGAACAGGCGCGCATGATGATCATGAACATCGACAATGCCGAGCAGCTCGCCGATTTCCTGGCGCCGAACCTCAATATAGACGTGGCGCAAAAACAGGCATTGCTCGAAGAACTCGACGTCGAAAAACGGGTGCATGCCGTGCAGCAACACATTTCGGCACAGCTCGAGATAGCCGAGATCCAGCAGCGGCTGCAGAAAGACGTCGCGTCGCAATTTTCCGACGCACAGAGGCGCGCGTATCTGCGATCGCAACTCAAAGCGATCCAGCATGAGCTGGGTGAAACGGATGGCGGCAGCGAGGAACAGGCACAACAGCTGCGCGCGCGTCTTCAGGAGGCGAATCCGCCGGAAGAAGTGATGAAACAGGCGGAGCGCGAATTGAAGCGACTGGATTTCATCCCACCGGCGAGTCCCGAGTTCTCAGTGATTGTGAGTTACATCGAGATTATCGCCGATCTGCCATGGAATACGTTGAGCAAGGACAATCTCGACCTCGATCAGGCGCAGCAGGTGCTTGATCGAGATCACTACGATCTTGAGAAAGTTAAGAAGCGGCTGATCGAATATCTGGCCGTGCGAAAACTCAATCCGCAAGGACACGGCGCGATCCTCTGTTTTCTCGGACCGCCCGGTGTAGGCAAAACAAGCCTTGGCCAATCAATCGCCGACGCCCTTGGCCGCAAATTTGTGCGGATCAGTCTCGGCGGAATGCGCGATGAAGCGGAGATTCGCGGCCATCGTCGTACTTACATCGGCTCAATGCCAGGGCGCATCATTCAGGAGTTGCGTCGCTGCGGCACGCGCAATCCTGTTTTCATGCTCGATGAGATCGACAAGATTGGTGCGGATTTTCGTGGTGATCCTGCCAGTGCTTTGCTCGAGGTGCTCGATCCCGCCCAAAATCACGCTTTTGTCGATCGCTACCTCGATGTGCCGTTTGATCTTTCGCAGATCATTTTCATTGGAACGGCAAATTACATCGAGGGGATTCCGGAACCATTGCGCGATCGCATCGAAGTGATCTCGCTTCCTGGATACACGGAGCGCGAGAAGCTTGAGATCGCGAAGCGCTACCTTGTTCCGCGCCAGTTGCAGGAGAACGGACTTAAGCCGGAGCAATGCGAACTGCAGGAGGACGCGCTCCGCGGCGTTATCGCCGATTACACGCACGAAGCCGGCGTCCGCGAATTAGAACGTCAGATCGGCGCCATCTGCCGTGGTGTCGCGGCGCAGGTTGCGCGTGGAAAAAGCGAACACGTGACGGTCACACCGGAGATTGTTCGAGAAATGCTCGGCCCTGCGAAATACGTTCGCGAGACCAAACTCAAGATGAGCAAACCCGGAGTCGTCACGGGATTGGCTTACACACCGACCGGCGGCGAAGTATTGCACATCGAAGCGACGCGTTATCCTGGCAAAGGAAACATCACGCTTACCGGACAAATCGGAAACGTGATGAAGGAGTCGGTGCAGGCGGCGTTCAGTCTGGTGCGCAGCCGAGACGGGGAGATCGGTGGGAACCCGGACGATTTTCGCAAGATGGACGTCCACGTGCACGTGCCAGCCGGCGCAGTTCCAAAAGATGGGCCGTCGGCGGGTATCGCAATGTTCACCGCGCTGGCATCACTTTTCAGCAACAGGCCGGTTCGATCCGATGTTGCGATGACTGGCGAAGTTACTTTGCGGGGTCTCGTCCTCCCAATCGGCGGATTGAAAGAAAAAAGTCTGGCGGCGATGCGTGCTGGGATCTCCACCGTCATCATTCCCAAGCTGAACGAGAAAGATCTGGTCGACGTTCCCGAGGAGGCGAAACAGAAACTCAACTTCGTGCCTGTAGAAAATGTTGACGAAGTTTTGGCTGTAGCGCTGGAGAAAGACGGCACCACTTCGCCAGCTTCAAAAACTAAAGCGACCCGACGCGCGCCAGACTCACAGACCTAACGAAACAGGGGGCGATTTTTTGCTTAACTCTTTTTTTGCCGCTCCCAAAATTGAAGGATCTGGCCGGTACCGGGCTCCGAACTGAACTTGGTGGGGCGTGGCTTTCCGGCCGGAGCGAAGCAAATTTTGTAGCTGTCTGGTTCCAGTTCGTAGATGCCAAGAGAGACTTCTTTCTCCGCGGAGGCAGAGTCCATCTCCTTCGGATTTTTTGTCGCGTCGAGTTTGAACGTCCCCTCCCTGGCGGTGGCATCCTCAGCCAGCCCTGGGAAACGAAAGGTGTTTCCTTCCACGACGATTGTCGTTTGTTTCACGTCCTCTTTGGGCAAAGCCTTCCCATCTTCCATCGCCGAAACGAGATTCCAAGTCCCCTGCATTGCATCGAGATCATTCATGGGCCTTTGAAAAAGTGAACTCCTGTTTCGGGAATGTAAAGTGGAAGCGCGCGACTGAACACTACTTCCATTCCCAGTAGTCGGAATGCATATTACCTTCTGCATCTACGTGGTACTCGAAAACCACGGCGACCTTGTTCAGTCGAGACAACGATGCGGGCATCGTTTGTAAATAAATAGCTCCCCGATAGCTCGCGGTCCCGTCTTTATTCATTGCGCCGACGCCATGGCCCGTCCAGGTAGCCATCTCACCGTCTTTGGTGACCATCACTCCTTGTCCTTCGCCATATTGTGTGCCGTCGGGCCGAACAAGGGTGCAATACGTTCCCGTGTCCTTAATGTCGATGCCCAAGATTGAGCCAGTCGCCTGAAATGAGCTTTCCATCTTGGGAGATCCGCCCAGAGCCGGTAATACGCGCTGCCCGGTAATTCTGCCCGATATTCCTCCAATTTTTTCGCCTAACATAATTGTCGTTCTCCTTGTTGATTCTCCTCGAGCTACGGAAGCACTTTATCTTAAATGTCGATCTCGGGCTTGTTAGTCGCTCCTTAATCCAAATCGTATACCTCGACCAAAGCGACTCCGTCGGTATTGCTCACACCCCTTACGATTGCCGTGTAGTTTCCTGGTTGCAGGTTTGCAATGATTGCCGACTCGCTTGCCGCGGTCGGGGCATGACCGCTGTTCTGAATATCGTCGACTTGAGTACTGCTGATAATCCCGCCGAGTATCGTCGTCTGCCAATTGTCGTTGGTGGCAATCAGCGTTCCCGCTCCATTATGCAATTCCAGTTTCGGATTGGCTAACACATCGTTGATCCCAAACTGGGTGAGCTCAGGGCCAATCGCACGAATAATCACATTCTTTCTCCCGGTACCTTGAACAATAAAACCGCCAATCATCACGTGCTCGCCCGTTTGCACAAAGCTGCGCGTGCTGATGTTCCCAAGACTCGAACTGGCGGCCGGGTTCAAATCGTACACTTCAACCAGAGCAACTCCGGTGGCGTCATTTACCCCGCGCACAATGGCGGTGTAATTACCCGGAAGCAGGTCCGCAATAATCGCCGATTCACTTGGTGCAGTCGGGGCGTGTCCGCTGTTTTGAATCGCGCTTACCTGATTGCCGTTGACAATTCCTCCGATGATCGTGGTCTGCCAGTCGTCGTTGGTAGCAATCAGGGCTCCGGTTCGATTGTGTAATTCCAGTCTCGGATTGGCCAACGCATCGTTGATTCCAAAACCGCTGAGTTCAGGACCAATAGCACGAATAATGACTTTCTTTGACCCGGTCCCTTGAACAATGAAACCGCCGATCATCACATGCTCGCCAGTTTGAACGAAGCTCCGGGTGCTGATGTTACCCAGGGTTGCCGGAGCGAGCGCCGCGGATGGCCGCACATAATAGATGTCTTCCTCGCCGTTGAATGTGGCTGCGTACGCAATGTTCGCGCTGGTGTTGTCCGAAACGACTGTGATGTAATCGCCGATTTTTTGTTGATTAGGATAACCGACGAAAGGGTTAAACGAGCTGCTGAGCGCAACGTTTGGTGACCAGGTATTTCCCGCGTCGGTGCTGAAAGAATAAAAGAGCTGCGAAGCGGTGTTGTTCGCAGCGTTGCGGGAATCGTACCAAACCACATCGATTCGGCCGTTGGGCGCAACCGACAGAGTCCCGAACCAGTGCCATTTCGCGTGATTTATTGGGTCGTCATTGATCCGACGAGGCGCGCTAAACGTGTGGCCCCCATCAGTGCTGCGCGCGAACATCACGTCGCTACCAGTAGCAAATCCGGTGGGCTGCACACTGGCGAGCATGTAAACATTATCGTTCGTGGTCGTGCCCGAGCGATCGACCGCGAGAAAAACTTGCCCCACTAATCCTTCCGGATTTATCGGCTCGCCGAAAACAATCTCGCCGCCAAGGTTCACCGGGGTGCTTTGGTCAAACGTTGGAACAACAGCCCCGTTCTTTGCATTAGTTGACCGAACACACCAAATCCGACCCGTGTCGAGATTAACGGCACCGATGAAAAGGTTGCCATTGGAATCGACGTCCAATGTGCCCCATCTGGGGGAATTCGGAATATTAATCGGATTCATCCAGGTCACTCCACCATTCGTCGAGCGTGTGAATTGTTTACCGGCGAAGTTATTTCCGTCAGTGCTCCAGCATTGATATTGGAAACCGTGGCCCGAGCTGTTGGTGTTATCGATGGTGAACCACTGCTTGTCGCCGCCATCCGCCGGTCCGACCATCGCCCAGGATTGACCGCCGGTGATTGACCTCCACAAATCGACGAAGAAGTTCTGCAGAAGACTCAGATAAAAAAAACGACCGGTCGTGTCGGAGTTCAGAACGGGATCGCTGCGAAAGATGTTGTTTTGCAGTACGCCGGGAGCAATCCACTTCGTGCCGCCGTTTGTCGTGTACGCGAAACCTGCTTCCCGGAAATTGGATGCGACGCTGTCGAACTGTCGCCAGCCTATGCTCATCCTGTTTGCATTGTTAGGATCAACGCAAATTGAAGGCTCGTTCGCAGCGTCGCCAACTATGTTATTGCCGTTAGCGTCGACGTTAACTTGATAACTTGTGTACGGACCGAACTGCGAGACTAGCGCCGGTGAAATCGCCAGTACTCGTGCGGGCGCTGCTGGCGGGTTGTCGTATTTTTCGAGCGGTCCAACGGGAAGCGGTTTTCGAGCAATTGTTTGACTGAAAGCTGCTGGAGCAAGCAGCAGACAAATGCCGGCAAGCAACCTGAACATCCCAATGGATAATACGGCATAACTTGGCGCAGGTTGCAAAAAATGACCGGCGGTGCGCTCCCGTTTTGCCCTGCGCAAACCGCCGGCCAATCAACCGAAAAAATATTGCGGCTTCTTAACCGCTCTGCGTGATTAGGAATGACGCCGATTAGCCGACGTCACCGTGCTCTTGCTCGTATGCCCGAATTGCGGCGCGGGTTTGCGACCCCAGAACGCCGTCGATAGACCCATGGTAATAGCCGGCGCGTGACAGCCGCCGTTGCAATTCGGCGACTCTGGATTGACTGCTGCTTCCGTATTTTCCGTATTGCATCTCCGCCCTATATCCGTTGCCGTTGCCGTAGCCATATCCATTGTCATACCCATTTTCATATCCGTTGCCGTAGCCGTAATAGGGATAGCCGCCGCCGTAATAAGGGTCACCGCCGTAGTAACCGTAGCCGTACGGGTATCCCCAGCCGCCGCCCCAACCCCAGCTCGCCCATGGGCCCCAGCCCCAACCCCACCACCATGGGAAGCCAAAACCGCCGATGAACACAACGTTGTTCCTCGGATAGCACCACCTATTGCCGTTCCACCAACCCCATCTGCCGTTATTATTTCTCCAATTATTATTCCACTTGCCGCCGTGCCAATTGTTGTTGCCATGCCAATTGTTGCGGCCATTCCAGTTGGAGCCATTGAAATTGCGACCGGCGACATTTCGTCCGTTGAAATTGGCGCGATTGAAATTGCGGCTGCCGTTCCACGTTCCGGCACGATTGAAGTTCGCACCGTAGCGTGCGCCGCCTGGACCCATCATGCCGCCGCGATAGTAGCCACCGGGGCCCATGCCGCCGCGATAGTAGCCACCAGGGCCCATCCCGCCTCGAGCGAAACCGCCGCCGTGTGACATTCCGCCGCTGAAGTGGCCGCCGCCGCCGCCGCCACGACCACCACCACCGCCACGTTGAGCTTCACTGGTCAACGGAGCAGCAAGGGTCAAGACAAGTAGAGAAATTCCAAAAGAGAAGAGCTTTGAATTATACATATCTAACTAGGGTTCTGTCGGATTAGACACCGCACAGCGCGTAAAGTCGCATTATTTTTTTGCGACAAGAGAAAAAAGACCGGCGGCCCGCGCTTTATGCGAACCCGCCGGTTGAATATCGATTACTTATTCGAATTAGGACAGCCCTAAACGGTAGAGCACGGCCTGGTCAATTGTCCCATCCACAGCCAAGCCATTTCGGCTTTCAAAAGCCGCGATGGCATTGCGTGTCTGCGGTCCGATAACTCCGTCGACTACGCCGTGGTAATAACCGAGTCGGCCAAGACGTTGCTGCACAGCTGCAACCGTTGAGCCATTATAGCGGTAAGCCGGCGTGTAGTACGAGTAACTGTTATAACCACTGTAGGGATAGCCGCCATAGTACGAGTAGTAGTTGTTGTAGCCACTGTACGGATAGCCGCCGTAATACGAGTACGGGTAATAGCCTCCGGATATGCCGTAACCCCAGTTCGAGTACGGATAACCCGAATAATAGCTGTAGTTCGGGTAACCACCGCCATAGTAGCCCCCGCCGCCGCGGTAATAGTTATTGTAATAACGTGTGCCGCTGGGGTAGTAACGTGTCCCAGCATATTGGCGACCCGCATACGAGCGAGTGGCACTGTAACGCGTTCCGGCGTTGTACCGGGTGCTGCCCATGCGCGGACTCATGTTTTGATTGTGACGCGTCACCTGTGTTGTGTGCGCAGCCGATCGGTTCGATCTTGACACCGATTTCTTGTCCGGTTTAGCCAGTGCTGGCGATGCCACCAATGCCCCTGCAGCCAAGCAACTTACGAAAATTAAGCCTTTCGTTCTCATCCTTTTCCTCCTGTTATTCATTTCCTCTGAGATTCGTGTTTCTACGGTGTCGCGGATGCGTTGCGAGAACCGGTAAAAGGCAGGAATTAGAACCAATCAGAAAGGGAATGCGCGCAGAATTGCTGCTGGCCAGCGCACAGCTATTTCCACTATCATGCCGCGCTAAATGAAACGCGTCGCGATTGCCTTGTTCGCTATTGCCACCTGGCAGCTGATTTACGGTGCGCAGCCCGAACACAGCACCAGTCCTTCGCGACAATTCGTGATTTACGGCGCCGACGCGAAGGCTCGCGGCGCGATATCTGGATTGGCCGAACAGACGAAGACCAATCTTCTCGGGCTGTTGCGGCTACGCGACGATTGGAAGACTCCCATCGTGATCGACTTGCAGCCGCAACAGGCAAATGCTCCCGAAATCCCGGCGGCTGATCTTCGGTTCAGTCAAACCGGTTTCGGTATCAAGCTGCAACTCGATCTCACCATCTCTAAGAACGTCGATGTTTCACTGGTCGAACGGGAACTGCTCCGTGCGATTTTGCTCGAAATGATTTATCGAAAACAATCGCACATCGCTACAGGCACAGTGCTGGTTGAGCCGCCCGATTGGTTAATCGACGGCGTACTGGCTCTTGCGCCCGAACGAGATCGTGGGCCGCTGATTGAAGCGGTGGCGGATAACGAAAAGCCCTTGCCGCTGGCGAAATTTCTGGGCCAACGTCCCGGCTTTGTCGATTCCACCGGTCGCACGCTTTATCGCGCGTATTCGTTTGCGTTCGTGCAAATGCTCCTGGAGCCAAAAACCGGCGGAGCGCAGTTGGCGAAGTACATCGATCATTTGTCCGACGCTTCGAATGATCCGCTCGAAGATCTGAAGGCACAATTTCCATCGCTTGCGGGTGATGCCGAGAAGACCTGGCAGCTGGCATTAAATCGCCTAAAAAGCTTACAGACATTTCGACTACTCACGTTCGCAGAGAGTGAGCGACGCCTCGATGAGTTGTTAACCTTAAAAATTTCCCAGCCTAACAAGCCGGTGAAACTGGTGAAGCTGGAAGAACTTGCGCAACACAAACTTACGGTTAGCGAAAAGGTAGCGATCGATCAGTTAAAACGCGACTTGATGTTCCTTGTTCCCCAAACCAATCCGGTCCTGCGACCCATTGGTCGTGAATACCAGGAGATCCTTGCACTGCTTGCCCGCGGGAAACGCAAAGCGGTACTGAAGCGGCTTTCGCGTGTGGATTTTACCCGACAACAGCTCGCCGCGCGCATGACGGAAATCGACGATTATTTGAACTGGTTCGAGGCGACACAAATGAACAGCGGCAGTGGTAACTTCACCGGTTATCTTAAAGCTGCGGATCAATCACAAGTCCCTGCTCCACGGCGACACGATCCGCTCTCGATTTACGTGGACGCATTGGAGGATCAGTTCGGAAACTAGACGTTTATGATGTGTCATTCTGAGCGAAGCGAAGAACCTCGGATTAATTTTGCTCCGATTTTGACGAAGCAAGAATGGACCGAGGTGTTTGAAAGCCTGGCCTCATACGTCGCATTTCGTTGCAGCGCTTCGCTCAGAATGACAACCTCCGGGATAGTGAGTCGCAGTTGCTCGTTTTCCGTTGCCGAGTATCTTGGGTGGCGCGTTTAGAACGCGCGTTTTTATTATGCAAAAGATTGGATTCGCCGAGGCTCTCGAGTCACTTGTAGCCAACGACCCCCGCTACCAGCGGGATGGATACATTTTTTTGCGCGACGCACTCGACTTCACGACCAAGCAACAAAAGAAGGTCAAGGGCGTCAGCGTCCGTCATGTGACCGGGCCGGAATTGCTCGATGGCGTCCGGCAGTACGCTCTCAAGGAATTCGGCCCGATGGTCGTAACGGTCTTCGATAATTGGGGCATCCGTTCGTGCGAAGACATCGGGCACATGGTTTTTAATTTGATCGCTGCCGGCGTGTTCGGAAAAACCGAAGAGGATTCGATCGAAGATTTCAAAAACGTTTACGATTTCAAAGAAGCCTTTGTGAAACCGTTCGCGCCGGCGAAACCGGAAAGCCCGGAGAAGCCGACGCAATTACCGGCCCCAAATCCAGCCACATCGAGCAAGTAAATTCTGCCAGGTGAATTGAACGAAAATTTCACCTTGGCTGTCGGTCATCAGTTATCTGATCACCCCCGGGTTATCACGGAACGGTCCTCAATATTTGAATGT
This sequence comes from Candidatus Udaeobacter sp., assembly GCA_036522635.1. Classification (GTDB taxonomy): domain Bacteria; phylum Verrucomicrobiota; class Verrucomicrobiia; order Chthoniobacterales; family UBA10450; genus Udaeobacter. The sequence goes on from DATDFM010000154.1 coordinate 17,795, forward strand.
TTAAGCAATGTATCGCATCCCAGTAGCGAGTTTTCTCGCAACAGCTCTATTATTTCCCATGGTTAATTTGAAGGCCGCGCCACCTGAACCGCCGGCCCTGATTGCGTTTCCGCCCAGCACTGCCCAAAAATGGATTCTACCAAACGGGCTAACCGTCATCGTGCAGGAAGACCACAGCGCGCCGGTGGCCAGCGTGCAGGCGTGGTGCTCCACCGGGAGCATCGAAGAAGACCAGCACCTGGGCGCGGGGTTATCTCACATTCTCGAGCACATGCTGTTCAAAGGAACGAAAACGCGGTCTGCCAATCAGATTGCGCAGAGCATCCAGGACGTCGGCGGTTACATCAATGCGTATACCTCTTTCGATCGGACGGTTTTTTGGATCGACGTGCCGAAGGACGGCGTTGGCACTGCGCTGGATGTGTTGAGCGACGCGATGATGAATTCCAGCCTGCCGCCGGACGAATACAAAAAAGAGCAGGAAGTCATCCGGCGCGAGTTCGCCATGGGCTTGGATGATCCCGATCGCATGACCAGCCTCCTGCTTTTCGGGACCGCGTATCAGCGGCATCCATACCGCTTTCCAGTGATCGGTGAGCTGGAGATTTACAACCAGCTTACGCAAGAGGAGGTCATGCAGTATTACAAGACCCGTTACGTGCCGAACAATCTCACCTTCGTGGTTGTCGGTGATGTGGACGCAGAGAAAGTGCGGCAACAACTAACCGACTTATTCAAATCCTATCCCGAGAAGTCGCTGAAGCCGGTATTCATCCCACAAGAACCGCCACAACTTGGCCGGCGAGAAGTTCACCGGGAATTTTCCACGGAATTGACGCATTTTGCGATGGCCTGGCACATCCCGGAAGTCACCAGTCCCGACGTTCCCGCGCTTGATCTGCTGTCGACTATTCTCGGCGATGGACGCAGCTCGCGGCTATACCGGCGCGTGCGCGAAGAAGCAGGTCTCGCATTTGCCATATCGGCATTTTCATACACGCCGGGAGACCCTGGCTTGTTTGGCATCGACGCCACTCTCGATCCGAAGAAGCGCGAAGCTGCTGAGAAGTTGGCGCTGCAAATTCTGGATGAGGTAAAACAGAACGGCGTGACCGCGGACGAATTGGAGAAAGCGAAGAAGATCACGCTCGGTCAGCACCTCGGTGCGCTGACCACGATGCGCGGTCAGGCTTCGGACATCGGTTCAAACTGGTTGCTCACGCGCGATCTGAACTTTAGCCGTGAATACCTGGATGCAATCCAGAAAGTGACGCTCGACGACATCAAGCGAGTCGCCAAAACGTATCTGACCGACAACAACCTGACGGTGGTCTCGTTGAATCCGAAAGGGTCTTTGAGCGGAAAAGCTGAGCCTGTGAAACCGGTTGCCGCCGGTGAGATCCAAAAATTCGAGCTCTCAAACGGACTGCGATTGCTCGTTCGTGAAGATCATCGGTTGCCGCTCGTGGGGATGGGGGCGGTGTTTCGCGGCGGGTTGCTCGCTGAAAATCCAAAGGACAACGGCGTCACCCGGTTGATGGCGAAAGTGCTGTTGAAGGGAACAAAGACGCGTACCGCCGAGCAGATCGCCAATGAGCTCGAATCGGTGGGCGGTTCCATTTCGAGTGACGCCGGCAACAATTCTTTCAGCGTGTCGGTCGATGTCATGAAACCCGATGTGAAATTGGGCGTAGACCTGTTATCTGACGTGTTGCTCAACGCCACGTTCCCGGAGAAAGCAATCGGGCGGGAAAAAGAAATCCAGATCGCCGCGATACAGCAGGAGGAAGAGCAATTGACCAGCGTTGCGCGCAACATCCTGCGACAGGCGCTTTTTCCTCAGCACCCATACGCTTTGCGTGCGAATGGCTCGGTCGAAGCCGTGCAGCATCTAACGCAAAAAGATTTAGCCGATTTTCGCGATCGCTACGTAGTTGGCAAGAACGGTGTGCTCTATGTCTTTGGCGACGTTAAAGCAGCCGAGGTAAAGCAACTCATCGAGCAAGCGCTCGGAAAGATGCAACCCGGCGCGCTTGCACTTACAGACGCAAAACCGTCCACGCCGTTGACCAAACCGGAAACTGTCGAGAGCCGTAAGGACAAGGCGCAAGGCGTGATCATGGTGGGTTTCCGCGGCGCGAGCTTGTCCAGC